>JAGCGM010000120.1 GCA_017649635.1 Paludibacteraceae bacterium
CTGTGCGTGGGACAGATCGGCATCTTGTTCAGAATAATGCATTGGCCCAACGGCGCCAACATGATGCTGGTGGGCTTTGTTATCGCTGGTCTATTGTCTGTCCTGTTGGCGCTCTCTTCGTTCCTCGTGCGGAATAAGGAGGATGGTAAGATGATCCCTTGGCGGATTGACCTCGGCCTCGCGGCGGTCTCCTTGACCTATTGCTGGGTGCGGTTGGCCCCTCTCGTCATGTGACGTTCCTTCTCTTCTTGTTTTGTGGCATATAACTCCTTGGAGGAGCACCTCCCTTATCTTCCCCCGTATGGCATGAACCCTTTTGTGCCGCTGAATCTGCCGTTCACGCATTTCCCTTGAAACTCGTTGTAATATCTCTTGCGTGGAGATGAAATAGGGGGTTGCCCATGATGAACAACCCCCTGTGTTTTTTAGAGCTGGCGTGGACTTCACATCCACTTCGCCTTGCTATTTCTTGATGATCTGCTTCGTGACGCTCTCGTCGCCTGAGATGACGCGCACGAGGTAGATGCCCTTCTCCAAGCCACCGCAGTCCAGTCCGCAGTAGGTTTGACCGGAGACCACCTTGCTGAGGCGGATGCATCCGAGAGCGTCGATCACTTCCACTCTCACTTGGTCTTTGATGAACTTGCCGAAGTGGATGTTCAAACGGTCTTGTACCGGGTTCGGACTCAGGACGCAATCCATCTCATCCTTTTCGATGGACTCCACTAAAGTGTTGTCCACAGGAACTGGGTTGATCTTAGCGTTGATGTAGCCCAATGCGCCGACCAAACCTGCGTTGTAGTCGATACCGCCCTCTGTTCCGGAATAGTTGTTGATGTCGTCTTTGTACTGCCCATTTTCCCGTGATCCGCCAACCAAGTAGCCCAATTGAGCGAACTTGTAGTTATTGTCTATCTTCGGCAATTTGTCCGTCTCTTTCTCCAAATCATTGATGTCGGTCCTATAAAGGTTCCTATGGTGTGAATAGGCTGGGTATTTATCTCCAAATCCTACAACATAGGAGAAGTTCTGTCCGTTATGTCCCAACATATAATCCACCGTGGCGGAGATGTATGGGCTGAGTGTTTCCGCACCCGTCAGTTTGTCGTATAATGCGCGTACGAAAGCCTGGTTGCCAGGAAAACGGAGAACACCCCATGGCTCGCCTCCCCAACTCTTTCCAGGCAGTTTGTTCAAGAAATAGCCTGAATTAGGGATGTACATAGTGTCCGCATAGAACTTCAAGACTTGGAGCGCTTTCTCCCCGTAAACTGATTCGTCGCCAAGGGAAGCCATGTTGTAGGCTGCGAGGTCTTCTCTGTGGTCGTAGCAAAGGCTATAGTTGTAGTTGTATTCCTTGCGTTTGTTCATCCAAGAGCAGTTCTCCTCCGCTTTCCTCAGATATTCCGGGTCTTTTGTTGTCTTGTATAGCTCCACGTACATGGAGACCATGTCATGGATATAGCGGTCTTCCACCGGATAGTATGCGGCTTTGGTGGTTCCCTTCTGGGTGTTTTCCACGAATTCGCAGGCCACCTTAGCTTTCTCCGTGCAGGCTGCGGCGTAATCCGCATCGTATTTAGCGTATGCGCGCGCCATCGCGGCAAGTGCGGATGCGGCTTGTGAGGCCATGGCGGTGGCATTGCCCGTCGCTTTCAGGATCATACGCGGGCCGTCCGCTTCTCCTCCCATACTGACCGGGAGCGCTGATTTAACCGTTGAGGTGCACCATACCTTGTGGTCCACGTCTCCATCTCCCTTCTGGTAGTAGAAGGTGCGGTTGTCTCGAACTGCCTTCAGAATGAAGTCTGTAGCATATTTCACCTCGTTCAGGATGTCAGGAATACCGTCTGGCTCACCTTTCCCTCCTTCCCAAGTGTAGTCGTCCGAGTCGATGTATCCGTGGTAGTCCTCCGAATAGAAGTCTGGATATCCCTCTGGGAAGGCGTTGTAACCCAACACCAACATATAAGCGGAATAGAAGAATGTTTGTCCGAAGAGCACGAAGTCTCCACAGTCAACCCAGCCTCCCTTTAAGTCATAATCTCCATCAGCGTCCTTGAGGAAGGATTTTCCCTTCACGAACTTACTGCGGTCAAATTGGATTTGGTTACTAACATTGTTCGCCTCGTGTGTCGCGACGAGCCAGTTGACACCTTCTCCCATACGTTGCGCTCCATAGAAACGCGTAGTCATCCACAGTGCCTTTTGGTACTGATCATTGCTGAATGACAAATCGGCTTGTGCAAAAGCACTGCTACACATAATACTGCATAGGAAACCTAATACTGAATACTTTAATCTAATCATCTTTATTACTTTTTTGAACATTTACATTAGAAACATTTATCTCACATTTAATACTTTACCAATGAATAGGCTTGCAAATATACAATTATTTGTCAATTTTCACTCTATTCAAACATTTTTTTGAAAAATATGGGCAAATAATGGATATGGGAAGCCCCGTAGAGGCCGACAATGTTTTCGTCTCTACGGGGCTATGGTCTTTGATTTCTTAATCCTTGGATTTAGAAGTCTATGTCATCGTCCTCTTCCACTGAGCCTTCCTTCCCGTTACCTTCTTTGGATTTTGAGTTTTTGGAGAGGTTTCCGAAGTTATAGGCGAGGTTCAGGCTGATGGTTCGGCCGCTGAACTTGAATTCAGACTTCTGATAGAAGGAATCGTCCCAAGTCTCCGAGCGTCTTTTCCTGGAGTTGAGCAGGTCTCTCACGGAGAGTGTAGCTGATAGTTTCTGTGAGAAGAAGGATTTCTTGAGACCTAGGTTGACGTTGTAGTTGTGCAACATCTTTCCTTGTGCGGTGGATCGTGGCGAGCGGTAGTTGCCGGACGCTTGGAGCTTGATCGCTTTAGGCAGGGAGAAGTCTGCGGAGAGTTGTCCGGACCAGCTGAAGTTGCTCCTGTCTTGGATCGTCACCTCCTTGTTGATGACGCCAAAGCCCGGCATGACGGTGGTCACGTCAAAGATTCCTCCCTTCAACGCATAGTAGTAGAGGTTGACGTTGTAGGTGAGCGACACTGCTTTAAACCGGTTCTTGAGAATGAGTTCCAGTCCTCCCGCATGGGAAGTCGCGAGGTTGGCGCGGGTGTTCCACATCACGTCGTTGTAGATCCAGCTGTATTGCTGCACCAGGTCTTGCGTCAGTTTGTGGTAGAGGGAGGCCATGAACGTGGACTTCTTCAGGTTCTTGATGTAGCTGAGTTCCGTGGAGTTGGTGATCTCCGGGTCCAGGTTCGGGTTACCGAAGTAGATGTTCGCCGGGTCGGACACGTTGACGTATGGGTTCAACCAGTAGCGGCGTGGCCGGCTGATGCGGCGTGTGTAGCTGAGTTGCAGTTCATCCTTGTCGGAGAATGTATAGGAGAAGAATGCGCTTGGGAAGAGGTTCCCGTAAGGTTTCTTGTCATCGCTGTCGCCTGCGGAATAGAGGTTCCAGGAGACATCCGTCAATTCGCCTCTCAGTCCCAGTTGCATGCCGAATCTTTTCTTTTTTTGGCTATAGGAGATGTAGGCGGCGTAGATGTTCTGTCTCAGCTCGAAGTCGTTGTCCAACTCGGGTTGCGCCGTGCGTTCGTCCGCCCCATAGGGTTGTATCTCGGAGGTGACGACGTTGCCTTGTGTGCTGAGGGTGACTTTCACACCCGTTTCGATTTTACCGTTGTTGGTCTCGGACCATTTAACCTGTTTAGCGTAGTCGCTTTGTATTCCGAAGGTGTGATTGTGCCCGTTGGTGCTTTGGTATTGGCAGTAGTCGTTGTCGCGCAGACTGCTGACGATGGAGTCGATGTCGCTCCTATGCTTTGTTATCTGCTCGTATGTCTGGTCGTTGTCGTTCTTGTTGGGAATGAAACTGACGGAGGATGTCCACTCGCTCCCCTTGGAGAATTTATGGAGGTAGTCGATGGAGACGTTCCCCATGAGTCTGAGACCGTCTGTGTTGGTGAGGCGCGTTTCCATCAGGGTCGGTGTCCTATGTCCGTTCAGGATGTAACCATTGTTGTAGTTGAGCTCCTGGCTGTTGTCCCTGCCACCGACGGAGAGCATGCCCGACGTGGAGAGTTTGTTGTTGTCGTTGATGTTGTAGTTGATTCCGATGCGGAAGAACCCAGAACGCATATCCGCGTCTTGGTCCCTGGTCTGGTCGAGGTAGGTGGTGTCGCCGTTGTAGGTCTCGCGGTTGGTGTAGCCATTTCCCACCATGTTTCGGTTGATGAGTCCGATACTGGAGTTGATGCTCCATTTGTTCTTTGTGTAGTATATGTTGGCGCCGACGTTTCCTCCCAGGCGTCCGTTCCATGGGTAGATGGCTCCTGCGGATACGGAGCCGTAGTAGGTGGAGTTCTTCTTCTCCTCGGCTTTCATGACGATGTTGATGATGCCGACGGAGCCCTCCGCGTCGAACTTCGAGGAGGGGTTGGAGATGATTTCGACCTGTTGCACGCTTCCGGCAGGCATCTGTTCGAGGATGTCGCCTCGGTTCTCCTCCGTGAGCCCGGCTGGCTTGCCGTTGATGTAGATCTCCACGTTCTCGCTGTTGCGGAGTGACACCTTGCCTTCCACATCCACTTCCACGGAAGGGATCTCCTTCAGTATTTCGGAGGCGGATGTTCCGTCTGCTATGGCGTTGCTGTTCACCATGTAGGTCTTCTTGTCGAGGTCCACCTTCATCGTGGATTGGGTGCCGCTCACCTGGACTTCCTGCAACATGCCGGCATCCTCTACCAAGACGATTTTCTTGTAGCGGACATTCGGTTTCTCTTCCGAGAGGGAGACGTTGATGCGTTTCTCTTTATAACCCATGAAACTCACTTCCAGGACATAATCGTCCAGCGAGATGCCGTCGATGAGGAAGTTGCCGTCGTCGTCGGTGATCTCACCTTTGATTTGGGTCGTTCCGTCGCTCGCGTAGAGCAGCACGTCCGCCATCGGTAGCGTGTTGCCGCTCGGGTCGAATACTTGTCCCGATATCTTCGATGCGCAGAACGAAGATATTGAGCATGTTAGAAATAACACTGTCAGGATAAATACTTTATTTCTCATCTTTTATGGGTTGTTTAGTTCTAAATTACATTTGAGGGTTAACCTTGTGTTTCGTGGGACGATTCCGATGAAGGCTCCGAGATCTCCTCCGCTGGTTTCTCTTCGGTTGCGGTCGTCTCGTTTTCCTCCGGTTTCGTTTCGTTTGGAGTCTCGGCCTTTTCCTCTTGGGAAGGGGTGGACTCCTCTTTCATTTCTTTGTCTTTGGCTTCCTTGTCCTTCGCCTCCGCGCTCAGCTCGTCCGCACGTGAGATCCAAGGACGTTTTCCGAAGATCCGCTCCACGTCTTCCGTGAATATCACCTCCCTGTCTATCAGCAGGTTGGCTAATTCAACCAAACCCTCCTTGTGTTCGAGGAGTATGCTCTTCGCCCTTGCGTATTGTTCGTCGATGAGCAGTTGCACCTCCTTGTCGATGAGCTTGGCGGTCTCCTCGCTGTATGGCTTGGAGAATGAGTATTCTGAGGCGCCAGTGGAGTCGTAGTAGGATATGTTGCGCAGTTTGTCGCTCATGCCGTAGTAGGCGATGAGGGCGTAGGTCTTCTTGGTGGTGTTCTCCAAATCGTTGAGTGCGCCTGTGGAGATCTCGCCGAAGATGATTTCTTCAGCCGCCCTTCCCGCGAGGGTGGAGCAGATGTCGTCCAAGAGGTGGGCGGTCGTGATGTGTTGGCGCTCCTCCGGCAAATACCAGGCTGCGCCTAGTGCTCGGCCGCGTGGCACGATGGTCACCTTGATGAGCGGGTTGGCGTACTGCAGCATCCAGCTTACGGTGGCGTGCCCCGCCTCATGGTAGGCGGTCAGTGCCTTCTCCGATTTGGTCATGATGGTGTTCTTCTTCTCCAGACCGCCGACGATACGGTCGACAGCGTCGAGGAAGTCTTGCTTCTGCACGTTGTTCTTCCCTTTGCGCGCGGCGATGAGGGCCGCCTCGTTGCAGACGTTGGCGATGTCGGCGCCTGAGAAGCCTGGCGTTTGTTTGGCGAGGAACTCGATGTCCACGCTCTCGTCTATCTTAACGTTGCGCAGGTGCACGTTGAATATCTCGCGACGGCCCACCACATCAGGCAGGTCCACCATGATTTGACGGTCGAATCGTCCCGGTCTGAGCAACGCCTTGTCGAGGATGTCGGCGCGGTTGGTGGCCGCGAGTATGATGACACCGCTATTGGAACCGAATCCGTCCATTTCCGTCAGCAATTGGTTCAAGGTGTTCTCCCGCTCGTCGTTGCCGCCCGAGTGGATGGTTTTACCCCTGGCGCGCCCTATGGCGTCGATCTCGTCGATGAAGACGATGCAAGGGGATTTTTCCTTCGCTTGGCGGAAGAGGTCACGCACGCGGGAGGCGCCCACGCCCACGAACATCTCCACGAAGTCGGAGCCCGACAAGGAGAAGAACGGCACGTCCGCCTCTCCTGCCACTGCCTTGGCCAGCAAGGTCTTACCTGTTCCCGGAGGGCCCACGAGCAATGCGCCCTTAGGGATCTTACCTCCCAATTCCGTATATTTGGCAGGGTTCTTCAGGAAGTGCACGATCTCTTGTATCTCCTCCTTCGCTTCGGAAAGTCCGGCCACATCCTTGAAGGTTATCTTATCCTTATTAGTGTTCTTGTCGAAGAGTTTCGCCTGGGATTGTCCGACGTTGAAGATGCCTCCACCAACGCCTCCGCCACCCATTCTGCGGAACATGAATATCCAGATGAATATGAAGAAGAGGATAGGGGCGATTCCGTAGATGATGTGTCCATATTCCGGATCCTCCTCATATTTGATGGTGATGTGGTCCGCCTCTTTGGTCTCCTCCGAGGCCGCATCTTTCTTTTTGTCCTGCGCACCAGTTACCTTCTTCTCCTTTTTTTGCCACTTGTTGAGGTCCTTGGCGAAGCGGTCGGCGGAAGGAATTTGGATCTCCAGCACTGGCTTGACCACCTCTTTGGCGCGCTCTTTCCCGAACACCTCCTCTATCTTGTTAGGCTTTATGTAGATGTTCGCCTGGTCTTTGTTCGTCGTCACGACAATCTTTTCGACAGCGTCGCTTTTGACCAGTTCCTCAATCTTGTCGTACGTGAAGTCCCCGTAGGTCGGTTTGTCGTCCATGAAGAGCAGGGAGACGAGGAAGAGACCCACCAGCAGGTACACCCAATAGAGGTTGAATTTAAATTCTTTCCTGAATTTCGGTTTGTTATTGTTGTCGACCATAATCTAATCATTATTTATGCGGGGTTTCGGATTGTCTCCTGGGGCCCCAGTTCTTTGAAACGGTGCGTTTTGTTTGGACTATTGCAAGTCAGGGATCTCCTTGATTTCTGCATCCTCCCACAGCGTCTCGAGGCTGTAGAAGTCGCGGATCTCCGGCAGGAAGACGTGGAGGATGATTTCCCCGTAGTCGAGGGCTATCCATTGCGCATTGTTGTAGCCGTCCACCGCGAAGGGTTTGACCTTGATTTGCTCCCTCACATAGTCCTTCACTTCATCCGCTATGGAGCACACGTGGGTGTTGGAGTTGCCTTGGCAGATCACAAAGTAGCGGAACACGTAGTTCTCCAATTTGGACATGTCCACAACAGTGATTTTGGCACCTTTCTTTTCCTGAATGCCCTCCACAATCTTATTGACTAATAATTCCGTCTCGTCTAAAATCTTTTTCGTCATTGGTTATATGTTCAGTAATTTTTCTATTGCTTTGTCTACTTTATCGAATGAGAATTCGCTCATTGTCTGGTCCATCAGCGTTGTGATGCGGTCGTTGCAGAGGTTACCGATGCTACCCTCGTGCGTGTGGTGGATGTTCTTGTCCGGTGTGAACTTGCCGGCCTCGATGTCCAGTCCCACCTTCTTGTAGGCGTCGCGGAACGGCATGCCGGAGCGCGCGAGCCGGTTCACCTCCTCCACGCTGAAGATGAAGTCGTACTTGCTGTCGGAGAGGATATCCTCCTTCACCTTCACCTGGCTGATGATGTGCGAGGTCATCAGGATGCAGTCCTGCAGCTCCTCGAATACGGGGATGAAGACCTCCTTGATGATCTGCAGGTCTCTGAAGTAGCCGCAAGGCAGGTTGTTCATGATCATCATGATCTGTTGCGGCAGGGACTGTATCTTGTTGCACTTCGCGCGGGTGAGCTCGAACACGTCAGGGTTCTTCTTATGAGGCATGATGCTCGAACCCGTGGTGCACTCGTCCGGCAGTTTCAGGAAGCCGAAGTTTTGGCTGGTGAACATGCAGGAGTCGAACGCCAGTTTGGAGATCGTGGCGGCGATGCCGGCGAGGGCGAAGGCCACTGTTTTCTCTATTTTCCCGCGCCCCATCTGTGCATAGACGACGTTGTAGTCCATCGAGTCGAACCCGAGGAGGTCGGTGGTCATCTGTCTGTTCAGCGGGAAGGAAGAACCGTATCCGGCGGCGGAGCCGAGCGGGTTGCGGTTGGTCATCTTCCAGGCGGCGAGCAGCAGTTCCATATCGTCCGCCAAACTCTCCGCGTAGGCGCCGAACCAGAGTCCGAAGGAGGAAGGCATGGCAATCTGCAGGTGGGTATAACCCGGCATCAGCACATCCTTGTATTTGTTGCTTTGCTCGATCAGGACAGAGAAGAGGGCGCGCACGGATTGCGCCACATTCTTAAGCTGTTCCCTCGTGAAGAGCTTCATGTCCAACAGCACTTGGTCGTTACGGGAGCGTCCGCTATGGATTTTTTTGCCCATGTCGCCCAGTTTGCGGGTGAGCATCAGCTCCACTTGCGAGTGCACGTCTTCCACGCCCTCTTCGATCACGAACTGGCCCTTCTCCGCTTGTTCGTATATGTTCTTCAACTCCTTCAGCAGGACGGGCAGTTCCTCTTTGCCTAATAGCCCGATCGACTCCAGCATCGTGATGTGGGCCATTGAGCCGATCACGTCGTGCTTCGCCAAATAAATATCCATCTCGCGGTCGCGGCCCACCGTGAATTTCTCTATCTCGGCGTTGGTCGCTTTCCCCTTATCCCATAATTTTTGTGCCATTGGTCACTTGTCTCAGTTTATAATAATTCGCAAAAATACTGAAAAACAATGGATAATCAAAAAAGAATTTTCCTCTTTGAACGAAAGGAAAAAAGTCGTATATTTGCCCAATTTCTGTATGATGGCAAATGGTATAGTGTTTACATAGTATTTATATAAGGGGTTTTAAAGTATATTTTGATCATGGGAAAACGTTTATATACATGGTTGCTTTTGTCGCTGGGAGTGGTGACGGGAGCGTTGGCGCAGAGTATGATTATTACAGGAGGTAATGATCATGGCCTTGCTTTATGTAATAAAGGGCAAATCTTTGCGTGGGGATACAATGATGGTAATCGTTTGTGTTTGGCAGATCCGGCGGATGCCGCGAAGAGTATAGTCCCATCTCCGAGTCTGGTGAATACGGGAGGCCTGACATTCTCTCTGCTTTGCGGAGGTTCGGGTGGACATAGTGTGGCTTTGTCCTGCTTCAATACTGTGTATTGTTGGGGTGATAACTCAAAAATGCAGTGTGGCCGACCTGTGGGTACAGATTGGAACTCTCCCAAATATATAGAGGGAGGTGTACCTGTCCCAGTATATAAGGGTGAAACTACCCCAGGATATAATTTGGATGGCACAGAGGGTGGTGATTATCTGGGGAATGTAAAGTATATTGCTGCAACTTCTGCTGCCTCTTTCGCAATTTTGAATGATGGGAAAGGTCGTGCGGTTATGTGGGGAGGAAATGTTACAGGTGGACAGTCTGGAGGTGGTGTTATTGAAAATCCCACGTATGAACCTGTTTATGTGAGGGATGCGAATGGCCAACCTATTGAAAATGTGATACATATCGCAGGTGGAGATAATAATGTCTTGTTGATTGTGGGAGATTCCCCTGACGCAAAGGTTGGGACTGTCTATTCTATTGGAAATTGGAATGGCCGTGGAGGTGGTGCCAAAGAAACGTCTTATATCGCTGCTCCTGTTGAAATTGGCGATGGTACGGGTCAAAAATCGTCAAAAAAACATTTGACCGGAGTCCGCACTGCTGGTGTTGGTGATTGTGTGGGATTTGCTGTCGAGGGTAGTACAGGTAATGTGTATGCTTGGGGGCATGGCTCATGGGGTTGTATGAACGGAATAAAGAACAATGTTGATACGTATTATGCGGAAAAAGTGAGTTCCGGACAATATAAGCAATATTCTAATGAAGCTTACCTTACGGATGTCACGCAAGTAATCGGAGGAAATGGCAATGGTACTGCCATTACAAAAGAGGGATATGTGTTGTATTGGGGAGTTAACCAAACTTCGAATTCAGGGGGTGTTGTTCCCAACTCAACGTATGCGTCACAATCGGATATGTGTGCGACAGGTCCTGTTTTCGCAAATTATTGTAAGGGAGAGAAAGGCAATAGTGAAGTGAGAGTAGATGACGCTGTCGCAATTGCACGTGGTGATTTGTATGGATTTATGGTGAATAAGGAGGGCGATTTTTATGTATGGGGATCTACCGCTCGACCTGGTGATGAAACTCCTATAGATGTGGGAACCTTAGGAATAGGGAAGGAAAAGTACATAAGTACTTGTTTCACCAAGATTGTTATAAATTGTGATCCTCAGGATTTGTGCCCTGAAGCGTTCATGGTTGGCCCTCGGAAAAAATGTCCGGGAACATCCACTTCGTTATATTCAGGGTTCACTCCACTTTTGGGACGAGGGGATTTCTATTTCTTCCAGTGGTCAAAAAAGAATGGTGCTGTATGGGAGGTTATGAATGAGTCAAAACAGACGGATCCTGTTTCTGTTAGAAGTTCTGACAAGTACAATAAGGAGTCGATAGATGTTGATGAACCTGGACAGTATCGTGTAGATATTTTTTATGTGGGAGATTTAGTTCCATGTGATAATTGTCCTGAAACATATGCCGAGATTGAAGTGGTTGACATGGAGATGCCTATTGATACAATTATGACACAAGCATGTGTGTCTGATCCTCCATCTGCCTCAAATGTGATACCATACGAATTCAAAGTTAATGACAAGTTTTATAAGTCTGGGGAGAACACCACGTGGGTGGTTTATGATAAAGAACAAAATGGCACTCCGTTGGATACATTGGATGTTAAGGTTGGAGACAAGGGAGGTTTCTCTGTCAAGGGTAATGTCGTGAAAGTGAACGATAATGCACCAATAGATACAACCTATTCCATCTGGATAGAGGATGCGACGAAAAAGAGCGAACTATTTTTGAAAAACAAAAATATTGTGGATAGTACTGTGACATTGACTCATCCGACTTTTGCTGATATGAGTGAGCAGGCCCCTTGTTTCTTTACTTTCGAAACGACGTCTGATTTCTCGTTGGGCACATTCAGTTTGGTTCTTAAAGGAAATGGTCAGGCTGTTTCAAATCTTGTGGTTACGGCATCTGTATATTCTACCGACTTATGTGAGGCTGGGAATGTGACATATTCTGCTAATAAGAAATTGACCAGTATCTCAAAATCCATCCCAAGTCTTGACACTGTCCCTAAGGTTATAACGATGGATTTTAAAGGTTTCTCCGCTCCGGTGAATAAGGTGAGGGGAACATCTTATATCATTGTGGTTAGCGTTAATAAACAGGTAAAGGCTTTAGTTCAGAATGCGACCGCCGGTACATCGATATTTTCGGGTTCGATCAAATTGATTGATGGTGGTCTCGATTATAAGTCCGAGCCAGAGTGCTACTCTAACAACGATTATAAGTTCTCTATCCATAATCTGGAGTTTGTCAAGTTGACGGATTATACTTGTGGACGTATTGAACTTCAGTGTCGTCTTTATTGCCCTCCATGTACCTCCCCAGACGAGGTGAAGATGTTGGTGGATGGCGTGGCTAAGACGTCTGACACCATCTCCTTGTGTGAGGAATCGCCTGAGGTGGAACTTTCGGTTGAGGATATTAAGAGCACCCAGAATTCTTCCGCTGCTTTCGATGTGCTTTGGTTCGTGGATCAATTAGGGGCGGAGACCGATGCCGCTCAGGTGGATAAGAAGGCTGCCGCCTCTACCTACAAGACTAAGATCAAATGGTCCGCCGCTAAGGAGGGTACTACTGAGAAATATTATGTCAGGGGCCGTGACAATGAGAATCCAAGTGATTCGCATTGTTTTGCCGAGGACTCTGTTGTAGTGAAGTATAACAAAAAGCCGGTTGTCCCGACCATCGAGATTCCTTCTTTCTGCAAAGGCCTCGTGGACGATGCGGTGAAGAGTTATCTGAACAATGATCTAAAGACGCTTTTGAATGGCTTGAAAGCGGATATATTAGACCCATCCAATGCTCCGGTGGCTGTGGCTGATCTCGCCACTTCCCTGAATGCCTTGGCTGCGGGTACACAAACCTATAAGATATCGGTGACTGACCTCGCGACGGGCTGCATCAGTGAAGTTTCCTCGTTTGAGGTGGAGGTGAAGGCAATTCCGGACAAACCATCTATCGAAAACCTCGATTTCGTCGTTTCAGACGTGACGGATCAGTCGGTGAAGGCTGGTGCCACCGCGGCAACCGGGGCCGACTTGCATTGGTACTCCAAGAAGTCCGACTTCCCTGCCAATCCATCGACAACCGTGCCTACTGTCTCCTTGAAGGATGAGGCTACATTCACCTTCTGGGTTTCACAGAACGTGGATGGTTGCGAGAGTGACACGGCCAGCTTCCTGGTGACGGTGAACGACGCACCGGTTCCTTCCGCCCGCGATACCGCCATCTGCGTGCAGAACAGCTTGACGAACCCTACTCCGACGGTGGATCTCTCCACTTTGGTTGAGGCGGGCGACCCTAAGAATCCAAACACTGCCTTTACGCTGAACTGGTACACGGATGCGAACGCGGCGAAGAAGACCGGCTCGGCAACCCCTCCGTCAGTGGACTATACCAAGGTGGGTGTTCAAACCTTCTACGTCAGCCAAACCAACTCTGAAACGGATGCGGAAAGTAATAAGAAGGCGGTTTCTGTCATGATTTATACAGCGCACCAGCTGAGCCCGGTTTCCCCAGACACCTACTGCGATGAGGAGCAGAACCCTCGTGCCTTGGAGAAGTTCGCTGAGGATGGTTCGACCGACTACGAGAAAGCGTCCGATATCCAGTGGTATCTCTACGGAGACGCTTGGGATAAGGACAAATTGCCTGTCCTGGGCATCGAGAAGGACACCACCTACATCTTCGGAGCGGTTCAATCCTATACGATCACTTCTGCCACAGGAAAGGAACTGGAGACTTGCTACAGCGACACGACCTACTACACGGTGAATGTGCTGTACACTCCGCCGACGGGTGATTCTTCAGTGGCGTACATCGCCGCTGAGGTGGGTTCCGACAACAAGACCTTCCCTGCCATCACCACGAAGGAGGGATGGAGCGAGGAGCCAGGCTACACGTACTACTACTCCGAGGCTGGCAAGAACAACTTCTCCAAGAGCGTTCCGAAGCCTGTGTGTGACGTCTCCAACTTGAATGGTAGCACCACGACCATCTTATACGACGTTTACCGCGTCAAGGATGGCGCATCGATAGATTGCCCGAGCGAAGTGAAAACAATCTCCGTCTCCATCAGCGACGCCATGCCGCCGAAGGTGAAGGATTACCACTACTGTGAGGGATCGGAACTCCAACCTATCTCCGCGGAGATACGTCCTATCTCCGGTAAGACGGAGAACAGCTACGAACTCTATTGGTACACGAGCAAGCCTTCCAGCACGACGACTACCCCGGACAAGACGGGCACCACCTATTCCTTGTCGGGCACCGCCGCCGTCGAGTCGGACGGTTCGATCAAGTCGACCACCTACTACGTGGCGCAGCACGACGTGGAGACTGGCGCGACCAGTGCGGCGGTGGAGATCCACGTTGTGGTCTATCCGAAGCCAATCCTGACGATCACGGACCCTGCCGCCACCTGCGGTTCGGACAACAAGTTCGTGGACATCACGGGTACGTGGAAGGCGTCCAACACGAACGAGACGGTGACCCCTACCTACTCCGCCGA
>JAGCGM010000121.1 GCA_017649635.1 Paludibacteraceae bacterium
AGAGAGTTACCGATCTTACCGCCCATCGCCTTGATGAAGGTGTAAGTCATACCACCACCGATGATGAGGTTGTCGACACGGTCGAGCAAGTTGTTGATGATGTTGATCTTATCGGAAACCTTAGCGCCACCCATGATAGCGGTGAAAGGCTTTTGTGCGCTCTTGAGCACCTTGTCCATAGCCTCAACCTCTTTGTTGATCAAGAAGCCGAACATCTTGTTAGCCTCGTCGAAAGAGTCAGCGATGACAGCGGTGGAAGCGTGTTTACGGTGAGCCGTACCGAATGCGTCGTTTACATATACGTCAGCGTAAGAAGCCAAAGTCTTAGCGAACTTCTTCTGGGAATCCTTCATGGCCTTCTTAGCGTCCTCGTATGCAGGATCATCCTTCTCGATGCCACGTGGCTTACCCTCCTCTTCAGGATAGTAACGAAGGTTCTCCAACAAAAGGATCTCACCCATCTTAAGGTTCTTAGCTTGCTCGGAAGCGGCAGCGCAATCAGGAGCGAATTGGATCTTGCCCAAGTATTTCTCGATGGCAGGAACGATTTGCTTCAAAGAGAACTTAGGGTCGCCTGCGTGCGCGTCTGTATTCTTTGGCTTACCCATGTGGCTCATAAGGATAGCGCAACCACCATCAGCGATGATCTTCTTGATAGTAGGAAGCGCACCGCGGATACGAGTGTCGTCACTTACCTCACCAGTCTCTTTGTTCAACGGAACATTGAAGTCCACGCGAACGATTGCCTTCTTTCCGGCAAAATTGAAATTGTCAATTAGTTGCATAGTACTATTTAAAATTAGAATTCTGAAAAAATCACTTTTTTACGCACGCAAAGTTAATTTTTTTCACCATTTGCGCCTACGTTTTCCGGGATTATTTCTTAACGATTCTAGCGGTCTTCACACCCTTTCCGTTCTCCAAAGAGAAGAAGTAAACGCCAGCAGGGAGGGATGAGAGATTAACTGCTCCATCGGACATCTCCCCGGAGAAAATCGTCCTACCCATCAGATCCTTCACGCTGAAGAGGCCATCCTCGGAAGTATAGAGCATATCCACCACCGGATTAGGGTAGAAGGAGAGTTGCTGATCAGCCAAATGATCGTCACAACCGACGAAGGACTTGCCATAGAAGAAGTACTCCATCTCCACGAAGAAATCGACGTCGTTGGTCTGGGCATTCAGGAAGTCCGTGTGGGCGGCATTGTCAGACTCGTAGTAAACGATTTCCTTTCCTTCCGCACAGGCGAAATCCGTCCTCACCACTTGGTTGCCATCGTCCTTCACGTCCGCCACATCCTTCTGAGTGCCTTCGCCGCAGCCGTTTTGCGCAGCCACCGTGTTTATCGTCGGGAGGATCGGACCATTGAACATGCCACCCTCGTATTTCACAACCTGATCGGCCTTGCTATGGAAGATCAACGCAGGGATATCGATCGCCTTGCCGACCGTGTCCACGCCACCTCCCACGAAACCGTTCAACACGCAGATTTTCTTCGCCTTGCAGGATTCCGCATAGGCATATTTGTAGGCCATCGCGCCACCCATGGAGGCACCTACGACGAAGAAAGAATCGTTCGCATTATAGTCTTTCTGCATATCCGCATATATCTGGTTGATGAACTTCACGTCATCCACCTCCTCGTTCAACTCACCATAGCCCTTATTCACCACATTAGGCATGATCATCGGAAGAATTGCGGCGGATGCGCCAGCCATCTCCTGCATAGCCTCAAGCGAGATACGCGCGCCAGCACCCCAAGGGTATTTCAGCTCCATCTCCGCCGGCAAAATGCCGAACTGTTTCATGGTGGCGAGCGCTGTTTGTATTTCAGAGTCCTGCTCCTCCAACGCCTGCGGAAGAACCACCAACGCGTCATTGACGTCGCTCAGCATCTGGGCATTGCACAACTCGGCATACCCCTCTGACGTGCCGTTCAAACCATGGAGCACCATCAACACTGAATGACTGTGAGTCTTGTCAAAACCACTCGGAGTGTACAATACATAACTCCTCTCGTATCCGTCCACCTCAAGCGTCACCTTCTTGGATTCCGCATTCACATTCAACTGTGTGGACATCAAAACACACAAAGCAATAAAAATTCTTTTCATCCTAATAAATAATTAAATAAAGTGTATATCTGGGAACAAATATACACTTTATTCTGCGAATTTTCTCGAAAACAATCACAAAAGTTCAGCTATTGAATCACCGCTTACCACACAGAATAAGAGAATAACAAGTGTTTATGTAATCGGCGCATTCCTCACAAAATAGAAAGGACAAGGCCATCACTCTGTCCTCGATTGCAAGATCACACTAAAATTTCTGTCATCAATATCCTCGCCATCACACACCTGCAAAGAACATGTACCCGAATAAAAATAACCGCAAGAATTAAAGTACAAACTTTTCGATGTGGAAGATTCACTTATCTCGCTCAACGCATACCGAACAACTCCACCTGTAAAAAATGGTTTGAATTTCGTCTGAGAACCAACGACATGACCACGAGACTCATCCGCCGTGAAACACTCATTCACCACTTCATACTCAAGGAAATTTATTTCCAATATATTATCTTCCGTAACTTCCCACTTAAATCTAACGACAAATTCGACATTGTCACGACACGTACTGCAGTCCGCATAATATTCAGAAGAACAAAGACACATCCCCCCATGAGAATCAAAAAAATGCCATATTACAAAGCTATGTATCAACTCATGAAATTCATCATAGGGGTTTTCATAGGGGTTTTCACCATAAACTTGCAACCACTCACCTTTAATACAAGAATCAAGGTCTATTGACGGTTTCGAAACAAGTTCTTCTTCCTGAGATGCCCCCGTCGTGTCCACATTCATAACAGTCGTGTCCTTTTGCACGACCAACGTGTCTATACTATCCTCTTCTGTCACATTCTTCACTTCCTCCTGAGGACTATTTTGGGGCGTATTCTCCAACTCATCATCCCCGCACGAATAGACACCAAACACACCCAAACACATGCTCACACAGAGCACCCAAAAATTCTTTGTTCCCATAAGCTAACTATTTTAATATTTAACAGTCATTCCACACATGCCATATACACACGAAGCGACAACATCCCTAGTCCAAGCAAAAAAGTGCATGTCTGTAATAACAAACATACACTTTTTATTTGAGAAAAACAAGGAGAAAGGACAAAATCATCTCCCCAAATCCCTCATGATCAAGGATTAACGGAACAACGTCAAACGATCTGAACGCTGATCAATATCTGACTGGTGTAATTTTTCCCCGCAACTTACAGAAGACACACGATTATACATCACATGAAAGTAACCACAGGAATGGAATTCTAGCGTATCGGCCGCTTCCCTATCCAAAATGTACTTGACCGTTCCCTGTGCAAAGACAGTATCCTTAGCAGGGTCATCTCCATAACGGAGGTTAGCCTTTAACGGACGAATCTCAAACGAGCTATCAGAATCGACAGACCAGGAGAAGTCGATTTTCCCAAAACTACGCAAGTTCTCCTCCACATTTGTCGTCACTCCTTTCTCGACAATATCACCATAATAATCGACACTACCCGTATGGTCTTCATTGAAAGTATACTTACGTGTCTCTATATAAGGTTGATAAGATTCATATAGTCTGTTCCAATCCCCGACTAGAGTCTTCTCAAGTTCATACTTCACAACCTTGTTTTCTGGTTCTGGATCGTCTTCCTTACAAGAATACATAAAACCACCCACAATGGCACACATTGCCATTAATAATAAATTACCCTTTTTCATATAAAAACACTTTTAAATATTAATAAAAATACACTTATATCCGAATACAACAGATATAGGCATGAAAATCGGTACAATCAATAGCCTCGCCCGTAATTATACATTTTACACACTATTTATTAATAAATAATTATACACAACAAGTTTCATTAATACAAATCAACAAACACAAAGAAAAACAACGGAGGCGATACCACTCGGACATGCAACCAGCAACCCGTCTTCCTCACAAAACGCCCTGACCACCCAAAAACGGACATTCTGTCAGACAAAATGACAAAAGGAATGTCTGAAAACCAGTCCCGACCTAAAATTTGGCAGAAAGAAGAGCTCCGACACGGCAAATACACCTTTGGCACAAACTTTGAAATATTTATGACGTACGGTGGCGGACACCGCACAGACAGATGTACGAACAATTATTATTAAGAATATAATTAACTAAAAAAGATAGAATCATGGGAAAGATTATTGGTATTGACTTAGGTACGACCAATTCCTGCGTAGCGGTAATGGAAGGCAACGAGCCTACCGTCATCGCGAACAGCGAAGGAAAGAGAACTACTCCTTCCATCATTGGTTTCATCGACGGAGGCGAAAGAAAAGTGGGTGACCCTGCCAAAAGACAGGCCATCACCAACCCTACTAAGACTGTTTTCTCCATCAAACGTTTCATGGGCGAGACTTACGACCGTGTGCAGCAAGAGATCGCGCGTGTCCCTTACAAGGTGGTGAAGGGTGACAACAACACCCCTCGCGTGGACATCGACGGACGTCTCTACACGCCACAGGAGATCTCCGCCATGATCCTTCAGAAGATGAAGAAGACGGCAGAGGAATACCTCGGACAAGAGGTGACAGAGGCGGTCATCACCGTTCCTGCTTACTTCAACGACTCTCAGAGACAGGCTACTAAGGAGGCGGGCGAAATCGCGGGTCTCTCCGTGAAACGTATTGTCAACGAGCCTACGGCAGCCGCTTTGGCTTACGGTTTGGACAGAAAGAACAAGGATATGAAGATCGTCGTGTTCGACTGCGGTGGTGGTACGCACGATGTGTCCGTCCTCGAATTGGGCGACGGTGTCTTCGAGGTGAAGTCTACGGCGGGTGATACACACTTGGGCGGTGACGACTTCGACCACCGTATCATCGACTGGTTGGTACAGGAGTTCAAGAACGAGAACGGCGGTGTCGACTTGAGCAAGGACCCTATGGCTTTGCAACGTCTGAAGGAGGCTGCCGAGAAGGCGAAGATCGAGCTTTCCAGCACCACTTCCACCGAGATCAACTTGCCTTACATCATGCCGGTTGACGGTGTGCCTAAGCACTTGGTGAAGACCTTGACGCGTGCTAAGTTCGAGCAGTTGGTGGACGATTTGATCCAACGTACCATCGACCCTTGTAAGAACGCATTGGACAAGGCTGGCTTGTCTGTCGGAGACGTGGACGAGATCATCCTCGTGGGTGGTTCAACCCGTATCCCTGCCATCCAGGCCGCTGTGGAGAAGTTCTTCGGCAAGGCTCCTTCCAAGGGTGTGAACCCTGACGAGGTGGTGGCTGTCGGTGCGGCTATCCAAGGTGGTGTCTTGACGGGTACTGTCAAGGATGTCCTCTTGTTGGATGTGACCCCTCTTTCTCTCGGTATCGAGACGATGGGCGGCGTGATGACCAAGCTGATCGACGCCAACACGACCATCCCTACCAAGAAGTCTCAAATCTTCTCTACGGCTGCGGACAACCAACCTTCAGTGGAGATCCACGTATTGCAGGGCGAGCGTCCTATGGCGGCGCAGAACAAGACCATCGGCCGATTCATCTTGGACGGTATCATGCCAGCGCCAAGAGGTGTGCCGCAGATCGAGGTGACCTTCGATATCGATGCGAACGGTATCTTGAACGTATCCGCTAAGGATAAGGCGACCGGCAAGGAGCAGAAGATCCGTATCGAGGCATCTTCCGGCTTGAGCGATAGCGAGATCCAACGTATGAAGGCGGAGGCTGAGGCGAACGCGGAGGCCGACAAGAAGGAGAAGGAGCGCATCGACAAGCTGAACCAAGCGGACAACATGATCTTCCAGACGGAGAAGAACCTGAAGGAATACGGTGACAAGTTGCCAAGCGACAAGCGCGCGACCATCGAGAAGGCTTTGTTGAAGCTGAAGTCTGCTCACGAGGCGAAGAACATCGTGGACATCGACGATGCGATGGAGGCTTTGAACAAAGCATTCCAGGACGCTTCTCAGGACATGTACAACGCACAGCAACAAGCGCAAGGCAACCCTAACGCAGGCGCCGGCTACAACAGTGGCAACGCAGGCGGAAACTCAAACAACGACAACATCACAGACGTTGATTTTGAGGAGGTTAAGTAATCAATTATCATCTATTTACAATCCAAAAGGCGTGTTACCCGCACGAGTAACACGCCTTTTTTAGCTTTAGACAGTATGGAACAGGATTTTAATACAATCATCAATAGCGGTCAGCTGGTATTGGTTGACTTCTATGCCACGTGGTGCGTACCCTGCCAAAGGATGCACCCGATATTGGA
>JAGCGM010000122.1 GCA_017649635.1 Paludibacteraceae bacterium
GATTTCTGATGAATTTTGTGCTGCCATTTTTAAGCCTCCTTCTCTTTGTTAGATTTTAAACTTCTTCTTTTTGCCGCATACTCAACTGCATATTTGTCGAGTTTTGTGGTAAGGAAGCGAATCACTTTCTCGTCACGACGATACTGGGTCTCCAGAAGATCGATCGTGTTAGGCTCTGCCTTGAACTCTATCAAGCAATAGAATCCAGTGGTCTTACCTTCAATAGGGTATGCCAAATGGCGAAGGCCCCATTGCTCCTCGCTGATAATCTCAGCACCGGCGTCCGTCAGAACGCCCTTGAATTTTTCCGCCGTTTCCTTCATCTGATTGTCAGATAAAACGGGAGTCAAGATGAAAACGGTCTCGTACTGATTTAACATAAAACTAAATATTAATTAATTACAATCCCCACAAATGGGAACGCGAATATAGGCATTATTTTCTTACCTGCAAAAAATATTCCGGACAACTTTCCCTCGATTCACGGGAACCACCCCGATCACGCACAAATACGAGGTCCGTTCCCCCTCATGGGAAGGATCAAGGCTTCGCCGCCTTCGAAGCGGCGGCACTATCCGTTTTAGCGGCCTCCTCTTCCATCCAGTTCTTTTGCGACAATTGGAACTTCGTGGTTTCAGACGTACTGAAATTCATCACATCCTGCAAAATATCGGCATTCGTCTTGGAGAATTTCTTGCCCGACTCAGTCTTGAAGAAATCGGAAAATGCCTTAAGATCAGCCTCAGTCACGGTAGGATATCCAGCCTCCATCAGCAACAACATCATGTTCTCGTTCATATACTCCGCCAAACTTGCAGCCAACTTCTCATCATCCGGGGATATCATAGAGACAATCTGCCCGATCAACACACCCATGGATTTCTCCTGGCTTGATAACTTGTAATACTCACGGTAAGCCTTTTGGTAACTTTTGGGCAATGAGACGCTTACACTCCCCGCCTTTTCTCCCGCTACGATTTTTTCGATGTCAGGTGTGATCTTGTTAAACATCTGCGCTTGCACCTTTTCGTCGTGATAAACGGACAAATGCTCCTTCGCCAAACTCCCGGCAGTAGAAGAGAAGAATGTGATTCCGTTTTTCAAATCCTGCTCCGTCACAGACTGTTTGTACTTCGACTCCATCCAATTCATCCTATCGGGGAAATGCACTTCGTCATGGAACTTGCAGGCCCTTTGCCTGGCCAACTCCTCCGGGCACCCCATCGACACCAGCAGAGAAGAATATGCGCCCACTGCCTTTTCTCTCTTTTGCAGCAAACTTCTCGTGCCTTCCTTTTTTTGGATAAACTCCAACAACAACTTGCGATAAGATGAATCCTCCGCAAGGCAAGACACCACACTGCTTGTCAGGAAAACCGAGATGAGGAATAGCCCTCTAACCAAATATCTACAATTCATTTAGACAGCCTATTTTTACATATTTAACCATGCATATCTATCTTCTCGGAGGTCTGCCCCGAGACCTACTTCCCTGGGTCCATCACTTGTTCGACAACCTGACCGAAAGCAGAGAGTCTGGTTCAAAATCCTTTATGACATTGACTATATACAAATTGTGGTAAAGGGGATCTATCTGGGCAACCTTCGGAGCGGAGACCTGGGCGTTCCACACCACCTGTCCTTTCACCTTCCCTTTGAGGACAAGCATCACCGTATCTCTCTTATCCACCTTCTCGTCTTTCTGGATCATAAGGGTCATCCTCCTGGACTGTTTGCTTTCCTCCCAGAAAAGGGACTTCACGAGGAGATCTCCAATCTTTTGGTTCCTCGCCACCGTATGACGCGCTGTGTCTTGATCGTTCGGCGCGCAATTGAAGAAATACCCCTCCTGCCCGTAGAAAAGTTGGTTCCATTGAGGGTCGTCAAACCGGTTAGGCAATGTTATGCCCATACTGTCCTGAATATAATGCGCCAGCTTGTAAGTGGTAACCATAGAGCCTTGGTACGTGATATGCTGGTTGAAATCATATGTGTTCTCAAAGCACTCCGGAGTATAGGCTGCCGAATCATAGTCCAATTGCATATCATACCACTTAACCTGCAGCGGTTCTATGATTTTGGCCAGCTCCCTGTGCCACAGCTCATAATTCTCCAAATGCTTGTAGTACATCGGCACCGTCAGGAAAAGCAAAGGAATATCGTTCCGCTTACACAGGTCCGCGATTTTACGGATGTAATACTCCGCCTGGGAGTTGATGGAAAAGCCACTCGTATCCGTACAAACTATCCTTGGTCCCTTCTCCTTATAGATGTTCTGCAGACTATCCGTCAGACCCGACTGGAAGCGCAACATACGCCCCAAGTAGAGCGGAATCGTGTCAAACGCCGCCTTTTTGCGGAGATAAGGCTTTTTCCGCAACAAGACATTACGGTTTATTTGTGCCGTATCCCTAAATATAAACTCATGGTTCCTAATCGTAGTGCTCCATGCTGCCGGGTAGTCGTCATATTCATACAAATCCGGCATCGATTTCATCTTTAAGTTGAAGTTCTGGCGGGCGGAGAAACATTTCATCCTCGAAACGGCCCTTTCCCTTTTACTGACATAATTCTCGTCAATGCAGCCATACGTTTCCACCACACACAACTTAGGGCGGGTTCTGGTCAGAGCCTCTTCAAGGGAATAATAGGCATCCGATATGTCCGCCCCACTCTGCGCCATGACAAAACTAATAGTACCCGTGGTCGCGCTCAGGTTCTTAGGGTTTATCGAATGGTTGGCATGGGAATTACCCAAAACGAGGATGTCGATAGAGTCCTTCTCCGTCAATTCATAGAATGATTCCCAACGCTTGAACGTCGCATGGGCGGCCATCTCCATGTCCGGGTCAAAGTATTTCTTGCTGTCCGTATAATGAATACAATACAACACGACGGAGAGCACCAAAACCAATTTCAGCAACAGAACATATTTGCTTTTAAGCCAAGAGTTTCCGCTCTCCTTTTTCGAAGGGGCATCAACAGCGACGTTAACATTACTCTGCCTATTGTTTTTTCCTTTACTACTACTCATACGGCTTAAAATTGGAAATAAATAAACGAATTATCACTGGCCCCATAAACGCCCAAATAGACAATGGCCAATGGCAATAATATGTACACGATCCATCTTATCGGGACAAAGTTCAGCACTTTATAGAACAATTCCCCCTTCTTCTCTATCAATAACTCAAGCACCATAAGAGCCACCAACATCTTGGAGACAAATCCGAACTCCATGCTGTTCAACCCGAAATCATACAACGCGTCGGAGTTGGATGCGCCCATATTCGCCAAAACATAGAAGGCGTCAGAAATAGACTGGCTCCTGAAGAAGCTGAGGGAAAGCGTCCATAGGGAGAAAGTCACGACAGCCCCCAACAAACCCGTAAAGAAGTTGGTGGGGTTCCATTTTGCCAATTTATTGATTATCAAGAATATACCATTAAGGCAACCCCAAACCACAAAGGTCCAGGAAGCGCCATGCCAGAGTCCGCTCACCAGGAAAATGATGAATATGTTCAGATACGTGAACAAAACGCCTTTCCGATTACCACCCAAAGGGATATACAGATAATCACGGAACCAGCTCGTCAAAGAGATGTGCCATTTTTTCCAGAAATCCGCGAAAGAGACGGAGAGATAGGGACTGTTGAAGTTCTGCATCAACTCAAAGCCGAACAGGCGGGCTGTACCGATCGCAATCTGCGAGTAGGCCGAGAAATCCAAGTACAACTGGAAAGAGAAAAACAGCAGACCCACGACAAGGGACAATCCGTCCGCGTCATGCAAGTTCCCCCATACTCCATCCACGAAAACCGCCAGACGGTCCGCTATCACCATCTTCTTCACCAACCCGACAGCTATCAGCAGAAGTCCTGAGCGGGCCTTGTCATAATCGAACTTGAACACCGACGAAAACTGCGGCAACATATTGGACGCCCTTTCTATCGGGCCTGCGATCAATTGAGGGAAGAAAGCGATATACGTGAAATACGAGACGACATCCTTGGTCGCCTGCACCTTTTCCTTGTAAACATCTATCGTGTAGCTCAGCGCCTGGAACGTATAGAAACTGATTCCGACCGGAAGGATAACGTTCAATGTCGGCCAATCCACCTGAATATGGAGCAAGGACAACAACATCCTCGCACTATCGATAAAGAAGTTGACATACTTGAAATACCCCAGCAAAAGCAGGTTAACCACAATGTTCGCCCACAGGATCATCTTCGACTTGCGCTTATCCTCCCTATACGCGTCTATGCACCTCCCGCTCACGAAACTCAGCAATGAGACGGAAAAGATAAGCAGCAAGAACCTATAATCCCACCATCCATAAAACACATAACTGGCAACCAACAAAAAAACATTACGCAAATTCTTTTTTCTGCAAAAAACGAATAAATATGCCACATAGACTATCAGCAAAAACGTGAAAAAAGAAAAGGTGTTGAATAACATGACAAAATCTTTATCTATAAAACTAAATTCTTTTGCAAAGATATAACATTTGGGATTGTGATGCAACACAATAATCGGAGGCACTTGTAAAAGGGACTACCCATCCACAAAAAAAATTTGGGCGACCCTCACGGGCAACCCAAACATAACACTGTATTACTTTTAAAATACTACCATTGAAAAACACAATATCTAAACGAGGCAACTTTAAAAATATTGCATCGTACATCTCATATTTTTTATCAGTAGGTCAATATCTCCAGTCCGTTCTCCGTCATCACGAAGGTGTGCTCCCACTGTGCGGAAGGCAATCCGTCGCGCGTGGTCACCGTCCAACCGTCGACGCGACTGAAAACAACCGGATATTTGCCCATGTTGATCATCGGCTCGATGGTGAAGACCATGCCTGGGACAAGGAGCATACCTGTACCACGCTTGCCGTAATGGTCCACCTGCGGCTCTTCGTGGAATGCGAGTCCCACGCCATGGCCCGAGAGGTCACGGACCACCGAATAACCGTTTTTCTTCGCATGCTGTTCGATGGCGAAGCCTATATCCCCCACGAAACCGTAAGGCTTGGCGGCCTCCATGCCTATCTGCAGGCACTCGCGGGTAACCTCCACCAGTCGTTTCTTCTCCGGAGAGACCTCACCGATGCAAAACATGCGGGAGGCGTCGCTGAAGTAACCGTTCAATATCGTGGAGACATCCACATTGATGATGTCGCCCTCCTTCAGGATTGTCTTAGGGTTAGGGATGCCGTGGCATACCACCTCGTTGATGGAGGTGCAGACGCTCTTCGGAAATCCTTCGTAGTTGAGCGGCGCAGGGATAGCCCCGTGTGCGGTCGTGTAGTCATACACCAACTTGTCGATGTCCTCGGTGGACATGCCCGCATGGATCTCACGTTCCACCAGGTCCAACACACCGGTGTTGACTACCCCACTCTGACGAATTCCCTCTATTTGTTCAGGCGTTTTTATCAGTTTGCGAGGCGGGACCTCAAATCCGCGGCTCTCGTAAAACATCACTTTCTTCTCCATTTCGGTGGCTTCCCGGTCTTTCGGAACGAACCACAATCTACGACCTTTCCCCATAGAACAAACACTTTCCGTGCGCAAACAGAACGCACATCCGCAAAATTACACATAAAAAAGTGATTCTGCGAACGTGCGACCTAAAATTTTTCCACAAACGGAAGGATTAACCCTCCATGATCTTCATCTGTTGACGGACAGACTCGGCGTGGATGGCCTCGAAGACCACCTTCATGAACTCGCCGTCCATCTCCATGGCGGAACCAGCCTCCACACGCTTGTTGATGATTTCGTCGTAACGCTGGGTCTGGAGGATGGCCATCTCATGCTCCTTCTTGTAGATACCGATTTCCCTCGCCACACGCATACGTTTCGCCAACATCTCGGTCAACTCCATGTCGATCTCGTCGATCTGCTTACGCAACTCGGACAAGTTCTCTGTCGTCTGGTTCATCTCCCTGATCACAAGGTTGTTGAGGATGAGGGAAAGGACATCCGGTGTGAGCTGCTGGGAAGCGTCACTCCATGCATGGTCAGGATCGCAGTGGGACTCGATGATGAGACCGTCGAACTGAAGGTCCATCGCCTGCTGGCAAAGCGGAGAGATGAGGTCACGACGACCGGAGATATGGCTTGGGTCGCAGATAATCGGCA
The DNA here is from genome assembly GCA_017649635.1 of Paludibacteraceae bacterium. Lineage (GTDB taxonomy): Bacteria > Bacteroidota > Bacteroidia > Bacteroidales > Paludibacteraceae > UBA1181. Next base: position 6,156 of record JAGCGM010000122.1, read on the forward strand.
ACTCAGGGATGCGGCGGTGCAACTCGATTGGAATGTGCCATTGAGGAAGGTTTCTATAGAGTTTCTTGTCGTAGGTGCTGAAGCCTCTGTGGATAGCGCCCAAACGCTTGATGCCCGCATTGTTGATACGCTGCAAGGCACCGATCCACAATTCGAGGTCAGGGTTGACAGGGTTCTTCACGAGGATAGGCATATCCACACCCTTCAAAGTGTCGGCGATCTCCTGCACAGCGAACGGGTCAGCCGTCGTACGCGCACCGATCCACAGCAAGTCCACGCCATACTTCAGCGCCTCCTCGACGTGCTTAGCGGTAGCCACCTCGGTAGCGACGAGCATGCCCGTCTCCTTCTTCACCTGCTGCAACCATGGCAAAGCGGCCACACCGTTACCCTCGAAGCCCCCTGGCTTGGTACGTGGTTTCCACACACCCGCACGGAACACCTTGATACCGTTCTTGGCCAATTGCTTAGCCGTATCCATCACTTGATCTTCCGTCTCCGCGCTACATGGTCCCGCGATCACCAAAGGACGTTTGTCTTCAACACCCTTCAAATTCAATTTCTCTAATTCCATAATCTTTGTATTAAACTTATTATTAATTATTTATATTATTTCTCAAATTGTTTGTCTACCCACCTCATATTCGCCCAACACACGCATTTCGTTGGTCAATGGCCTGACGGCGGCGAGCGCCTCCTCGTAGCGTTGGTATTTCTCGAATTGCAGGTCGATGTAGAACTGGTACTCCCACTCCCTACCGATGATAGGGGTAGATTGGATTCTTGTCAGGTTCATCTTGTAGAAGGACAAGATGGAGAGAATTTGGGCGAGGCTACCCTCCTCATGGGAGAGCACCAGCAGGAGGGAGGCCTTGTTCGGGAACTTCTCCTTGTTCATCTTCTCCACCACTTCGCCATCACCGACGACCAAGAAGCGGGTGAAGTTACGTTTGTTGGTTTCGATGCCCTTGGCGAGGATCTCCAGTCCATAGATCTCAGCCGCCAGTTCGCCGCAGATAGCCGCCTTGCCCATCAATTTCTGCTCGGCCACCATCCGCGCGCTCGATGCGGTATCGTCGTACTCCACCGCCTTGAGGTGACGGTTCTCCTTGAGGAAGTTCTGGCACTGCATCAGGGCGATGGGGTGCGAGTAGACCTCCTGGATATCGGTGATGTCCTGGTTAGGAAGGGCAACCAAGTTGTGCTTGATACGAAGTTTCTGTTCCCCTGCGATGCGCAACCCGCTATCCGCCAACAACGTGTGGTTCTGCAGCAGGCTACCAGCGATGGTATTCTCGATGGCAACGATTCCCAAGAGATCTCTGTTGGCGCGAACCGTCTCGAAGAGTTTGTCGAAGTGGTCGCACGGAACAATCTCGATCTCCTCACCCCGAAAATACTCCCTTGCGGCGATATCATGGAAACAACCCGCAATGCCTTGAATGACAACTTTCTTTCTCGTACCCATATTCCTATTCATTAAAAAGTCCCGCCTCGTTTACCAAGGTGGGACTCAAAATTTCAACAATAACGAACCTCACCTTATGAA
>JAGCGM010000123.1 GCA_017649635.1 Paludibacteraceae bacterium
GTTGGCTACGGAATCGGGTAGTACGTGTATGATGTCGCTCATGAATCTGCTGTTTTTAAGGTGGGCTAGAGATTGGTTTGACAAACAATGAATGATCGGGACTTATTTTATCCAGTAAATAAGGGCTGCTATGACAATCGCTGTGACGATGTAGTGAATGTTGTTCCCTTTCCGTTTCTTTTCCCTCTCCTCACGCTGCGCACTGAATGTGCTTCTGATGTTGTCGGCGTATAGCAATCCCCTCTCTTTCGCCTCTTTCTTTTGGCGGATGCGCTCAATACGTTTCTCTCGTTCCTCCTTTTTGGGATCGTAGTAGATATACTCGTGATGGTATCTCCTGATATTGGGTGTTTTTATGAAATTGAAAATCGCCATGTTTTTTCCTCCTTCAATTAAAGTGCGTGAGTCTTTTATTTTGAAACGACTTGTGTCTTTTCCTGATCTCCATTGGGTTCATCCTCAACGGGTTCGTAGTCTGTGTCTGATATCTTGACCTTCGTTTTTGGCCGTGGGGGATCCGAGGATTCTTTGTCTTGGTCTTGGAAAAATTTGTGGGCCTTCTTGATCTCCTTGTATAGGTTGGATGCGAAGATGAAATCCTCCAATGGCTCGCAACCTGTGTCGAATATCTCGTCCTTCGTGCCTTGCCAAGCCTTCTCTCCCTTGCTGATGAATACGATGTTCTCGCCGATCTCCATTACGGAGTTCATGTCGTGCGTGTTGACGATGGTGGTGATATTGAACTCATGGGTGATGTCCTGGATCAACTGGTCGATCAGCAACGAGGTCTTCGGGTCTAGTCCGGAGTTCGGCTCGTCGCAGAACAGGTACTTGGGATTCAACACGATGGCCCTGGCGATGGCGGCTCTCTTCTGCATACCTCCACTGATCTCCGCTGGGGATAAGTCTAGCGCATGGGATAGTTCCACACGCTCCAAACAGAATTTGGCCCGATCGATTTTCTCCTCTTCGGTCATCTCCGTGAACATGTCCAGCGGGAACTTCACGTTCTCTAACACGCTCATCGAGTCGAAGAGCGCGGAGCCCTGGAAGAGCATGCCGATCTCACGCCTAAGCGCATTGAGCTCTTTCCGCTTCATGGAGGTGATGTTTCGTCCGTCGTACAGTATCTCGCCAGAATCTATGCGGTGGATGCCCACTACGCTCTTCATCAGCACGGTCTTTCCCGAACCACTCTGTCCGATGATGAGGTTGGTCTTCCCCGTCTCGAAAATGGTGGATACATCCTTGAGGACGGTGTTCCCGTCGAACGATTTTATGGCGTGTTTTACTTCGATCATAGCAGTAGCTTGGTTAACATGATGTCGAACAAGAGGATGAGCACGCTACTGTTCACCACGGCGTCCGTGCTGGCCTTTCCAACTTCCAATGCGCCTCCCTTGACGGTGTAGCCGTAGAAGGAGGATACCGAGGTGATGATGAAGGCGAAGATGACGCTCTTGATGATGGAGTAGGTGATGTAGTAGGGGGTGAAAGCGAATTGGATGCCCGCCTCGTAGGATTTCACCGTGATCATGTCGGTGAAGATGGCCACGCCGTAACCTCCGATGATGCCGACGAACATACTCGTCAGTACAAGGAATGGCATGATGGTCACGAAGGCGGCGATCTTAGGCATTATCAGGAAATTGGATGAGTTGACGCCCATGATGTCGAGCGCGTCTATCTGCTCGGTGATGCGCATGGTGCCTATCTCGGAGGCGATGTTCGATCCTACCTTGCCCGCCAATATGAGGCAGAGGATGGCCGAGGAGAACTCCAGCAGCAATATGTCGCGCGTCGCCAATCCGATGAGGGTGCTGGGCAGTAACGGGTTCTCCATGTTCTTGATCATCTGGATGGTGATCACCGCTCCGATGAAGATGGATATGATCACGACGATGGCCAAGGAGTCGATGCCTTGCTTCTTCAGCTCCTCCTTGTATTGCCGGAAAAACATGCTCCATTTGTCCGGCTTGGCGAAAACCCTGTACATCAACTGCGTGTACGCACCGACTTTCTCTATTTCCTTGATGGCAAACATTTCTTATCTCTTCTTGATTGGTTCGCAGGTGACGTCCACCCCTAACTTCTTGAATATCTTCCTATCCACCTCGCTGATCATCACGGTCGTATGTACTTGACATCCTTCCAGTTGCGGCAATTGGTCCATCGCCTTCTCGCAGTTCGGATCGACCTTGCTGAGGATGGCCAATGCGACCAGCACCTCGTCGGTGTGCAGACGTGGGTTCTTCCCTTTCAGGAAGGAGACCTTCATGGTCTGTATCGGCTCGATCATGTCCGCAGGAATCAGTTTCACCTTGTGGTCGATGCCCGCCAGATGCTTCGTGGCGTTGAGGAGCAATGCGGCGCATGTGCCTAACAGGGCGGTCGTCTCGGAGGTGATGATGGTGCCGTCCGCCAATTCGATGGCGGCTGTCGGTACCTTGGACTTCTCTCCTCTGGCCTTGGCTGCGACGGTCACCTTGCGGTCGTCTGTTGTCACCTTCACTTGCTGCATGAGGAGCGCGATCTTGTTCACCTCGCTTTCGTCGCACTTCCCTTCCGCTAAGTTGCCTAGCGCGGTGTAGTAGCGGCGGATGATCTCCTGCTTGGAGGCCTCCTGACAGATTTCGTCGTTGACGATGCAGTTGCCCGCCATGTTCACGCCCATGTCGGTAGGCGACTTGTATGGATTCTCCTTGTAGATGCCTTCGAAGATAGCGTTCAATACAGGGAATATCTCGATGTCACGGTTGTAGTTGACCGTGGTCTTGCCGTATGCCTCCAAATGGAACGGGTCTATCATGTTCACATCGTTCAGGTCGGCTGTGGCGGCCTCGTAGGCGATGTTCACAGGATGCTTGAGCGGCAGGTTCCAGATCGGGAAGGTCTCGAATTTGGCGTATCCTGCCTTGATGCCCCGCTTGTTCTCTTGGTAGAGCTGGCTCAGACAGACCGCCATCTTACCGCTTCCAGGACCTGGGGCGGTCACGACGACCAACGGACGGGTGGTCTCCACGTAATCGTTCTTGCCGAATCCTTCGTCGGAGTCGATCAACGCCACGTTGGATGGATATCCCTCTATGGTGTAATGATAGTAGCTTTTTATGTTGAGCCGTTTGAGCTTCTTGCTGAAGGCCTTGGCGCTCTCTTGCCCCTTGAAATGGGTGATGACCACGGAACCGACCATTAATCCGCGGTTCACGAATTCGTCACGGAGGCGCAACACGTCCATGTCGTAGGTGATGCCAAGGTCGTTGCGCACTTTGTTCTTCTCGATGTCCACCGCACTGATGACGATGATGATCTCCGCGCAGTCGCTCAGTTGCATCAACATCTTCAGTTTGCTGTCTGGCTGGAATCCAGGTAATACCCTGCTTGCATGATAATCGTCGAATAACTTTCCGCCAAACTCCAAATATAGTTTGTCACCAAATCTGCCGATCCTCTCCTTGATGTGCTCGGATTGAATCTTGAGGTATTTATCGTTATCGAATCCGTAGTCCATATTAGTGTATCAATTGCATATGTCTTTTTTTTAAAGATACAAAGGTATGAAAAATTCACTAAAATTGGGGGAATTTTCTTCGGTTATTTGAATGTTATTTTACACTTGCAAGCCATTTTCTCGCTTCCTTTCGAGAGCGCGACGACATATTCGTTTGGTGTGGGTTGCGTCCAATATGTGTCGATGCGTTCCTCGTAGTGGCACTCTTCGATGTACTCGATTTCGAAGCGGAAGGGGCTTTCCCGCTCCATCACCTCGATGGGCAGGGTGTCGATGATATGCTCCACGTACTTGGCGCTGTTCAGGTGCTTGTTGATGTCCAAATCACTGTATGCGACGACGAAGGAGGATTGGGCGGATTGCTCGGGAATGATGATCTTCCCTGGCTTTTCTATGGGACAATCCTTTTGGTGAATGTACTCCTCTATACCTTGCCCGATGAGGCTCACCGGGTGCCGGGTGGCGGTGTCGATCATCGCCCAGATGCTTCTGGCGTAACCGATCACTTCTCCTTCTCCTGTCTCGAACTGGAAGTTACGTAGGGTGAAGCTCCTCATCACGTTTTCTATCCACGTGCGGATCCTCAGGGTCTCGTCGCACTTCGGACGGTTGTTCAGCTCCATCGCCAAGCGGGAGAGTACCCATGTGTGGTTCTCTTTGTTGAGCCGTTGGATGCCGAATCCTCTTTCGTTGGCGTGGATGCCTGCCGTGTTTAACAGGTGGTTGACGA
>JAGCGM010000124.1 GCA_017649635.1 Paludibacteraceae bacterium
AAATTTAGGATTTATTTTTGAAATAATTTCATAAAAAATCTCTTTTGTGAATTGCTCTGACTCAAAATGTCCTATGTCTGCGAGGATGATGTGATCCTCCACGTCGAAAAACTGGTGGTATTTGATGTCCGCCGTCAAATAAATGTCCGCTTGGGCTGCGATGGCTTTGCCGAGGAACTCCGATGCGGAGCCGCCGCACAAGGCCACTTTCTTCACCTTCGCACCCTCTTTGAAGTGGGTGTGTCGTAGGCTTCCCACTTCGAATGTCTCCTTCACCCTTTTGAGGAATGCCAGGGCATCCTCCTCGCGGGGCAGTGTGCCGATGATTCCCAGCCCGATGATCTTGTCGTCATGCTTCTCCTCGTCCAAGGGGCGGATATCCTTCAGCCCGATCTTCTCCGCCATCTTCGCGCTCACGCCTCCCGTGGTCTTGTCCATGCAGGTGTGGCTGGAGTAGATGGCGATGTCGTGCTTGATCGCCTTGATGATGCAGCGCTCGATGTAGTTGTTCCCGCAAATCTTCTTGGGTCCCTTGAAGATGAGCGGGTGGTGGGATATGATGAGGTTGCAGTCCTTCTGGATGGCTTCGTCGACGACGGCCTCCGTGACGTCCAGGGTGATGAGTATGCCTGATACTTCCTGCTTGGGGTCGCCCACCTGCATGCCGCAGTTGTCGTAGCTCTCCTGGTAGGCGAGGGGGGCGTATGCCTCAATGGCTGACGTTATCTCATTGACTTTCATGCTCTTTCTTCTTTTTCTTTAGGGTGATGATGGTGAATCTCGGAGAGATGCCCAGTCGGGCTGGTATGCCTACACAGCCCATTCCGCGGGAGACGAAGATATATTTGTCGTCTTCTTTGTAGAGCCCGTCCCAATATTTGATCATGAACATGGCGGGGGACATTCTGAACCATTTCGTCTCGATACCGATTTGTCCTCCGTGGGTATGTCCGCTGAGCGTTAACACGATATCGGTCGTGTCCCTGACGCCCCTAGGCCATGTGGTAGGGTCGTGCGAGAGTAGTATCTTGGTCTTGATTCGTTCTGTCCCTTTGTAGGCCTTCGGGAAGTCTGCCTTGTTTTCCAATCGTTTGGATGTTCCCCAATTCTCCACGCCGATGAAGGCGATGGTGTCGTTCCCTCGGGTGACGAAGTGGTGGCTGTTCAGCAATAGTTTGAACCCGAAGTCCCTGATCTCCTGGCGAATAGCTATCTCATTCATCGACCGTAGGTCTTCGTTGTCCCAATCATAGTAGGCGCCGTAGTCATGGTTGCCTAAGATGGCCAGTTTGGTGTCGGGACAGTGTAATTTGTCGAACAGATATTTCCATCCGTTACATTCCGTGGCGAAGTTGTTGACCATGTCACCTGTGAAGACGATGATGTCCGGGTGTTGTGCCTCCATGGAGTCGAAGACATACTCCAAACGTTTTTGCGAGTGCCCGAAACTGCCTAAGTGGAAGTCGCTTATGTGTAGGATGCGGTAGCCGTCGAACGAGTCGGGCAGGTCTTCTATCTCCACCGTTTCCTCTGTTTTGATGAAATGGAACCGCCCAATGTGTATGGCGTATAGGATAGTGCAGAAGGTGAGACCCGCCGCGATATACCCTAGGTATTGTATTTTTCTCCAGCGTTTTCTTGTTAGGAAGAAGACCAAGTCGAAGGTGCAGAAGACAACCTTGGTGGCATATACCAAACCGAGGATGCAGACGAACATGGTCATCTTGAAGTGTGTCGTCGGCGAGAAGATATGGTTGATGTTGAAGAGTATGCCACACGATGTGATGAGGAAATAGGCGGATATGATCCAGTGCAGAACGGCAGTGGATTTGTTGACTCTGTTTCTCATGAACCGGCAGTAGAGGTAAATGTCCGGTATGAGCACCATCGTGATGATTAATATGAGTGTAATAGGGTATACTTGCATGACTCTGACATCTACTGATTTATTCGATTCTTAATTCTAGCGCCACCACGTTTTCGACATGGTGGGTGTGAGGGAACATATCCACGGGTTGCACCGCCGTCACCTTGTACTTGGCGTCCAATAGGTTGAGGTCCCTTGCCTGGGTGGCTGGGTTGCAGCTGACGTAGACGATCCTTTTAGGCTCTGCGGCGAGGATGGTCTCCACCACGTCCGGGTGCATGCCGTCGCGCGGCGGGTCTGTGATGATCACGTCCGGGCGACCGTGCTCCGCAATGAAGTCATTGGTCAGTATCGCCTTCATGTCGCCTGCGAAGAAGAGCGTGTTGTCGATGTTGTTGTTGGCTGCATTGACCTTGGCGTCTTCTATCGCCTCCGGAACGTATTCTATGCCGACCACCTTCTTGGCGTGCTTCGCCACGAAGCAGGCGATGGTGCCTGTGCCGGTGTAGAGGTCGTATACCAGTTCGTCTCCCTTGAGCTGGGCGAACTCCCTCGCCACTTTGTAGAGCTCGTAGGCCTGTTGGCTGTTGGTCTGGTAGAATGACTTCGGACCGATCTTGAACTTCAGTCCTTCCATCTCCTCGTAGATATAGTCGCGACCCTTGTAGACGATGGTCTCCTGGTCTGTGATCGTGTCGTTGCACTTGCCGTTGATCACGTAGATGAGGGAGGTGATTTGAGGAAATTGCTCCACCAAATGGTTCAGCAGCCCTTCCCTGAGCTCCTTGTCTTCGTGGTAGAAGACGACGATCAGCATGATCTCACCCGTGCTGGCGGTGCGTACGACGATGGTGCGCAGGAACCCCTCCTTGTTCCTCAGGTCGAAGAAAGGCAGGTTGTGCGCATGGGCGTATGCCTTGATGCAGTCACGTATCTGGTCGCATACCTCGTCCTGCAGGTGACACTTGTTGATGTCCAACACCTTGTCGAACATCCCTGGGATGTGGAATCCGAGGGCGTCCATGTTATCGAACTTCTCTCCGGCGGCCACCTGTTCGTAAGTGAGCCACTTCTTGTTGGAGAAGGTGAATTCCAGCTTGTTGCGGTAACGCTGTGTCTTAGCGGAACCTAATATGGGTTTGAGCGGCGGCAACTCGACCTTGCCTATCCTGGTGAGGTTGTTGAACACCTGGTCTTGCTTCGCCTTCAACTGGTCTTCGTAGGGTAGAATCTGCCATTTGCAGCCTCCGCATACTCCGTAGTGGGAGCAGAATGCCTCCTCGCGCCTGTCGGAGTACTTGTGGATCTTGGTGACGCGACCCTCCATGTAACTATTTTTCTTGCGGGTCACTTGCAGGTCCACGATGTCACCTGGAACGACAAACTGCGTGAAAACGACCATGTCATTCACCCGCGCGATCGCTTTTCCTTCGTTGGCGACGCCCGTTATCTCAATGTTTTCCAGCAGAGGAAGTTCCTTTTTCCGTCCCATAATGTAATAGATGATATCGTGTGACTTTTAGTTTTGCAAATGTACTAATTTTTGGGGAAAAGGAATTCTGTTTCCCTCGTTTTTTCGAATGAGTTTGATTGTGTGCCTCATTCATTTCGTGTTTTTGTCCTTTCGCTTAATGAAGGCTAAGTGGACGTGTATGGATGACGAGAGAAAAATTGACCTGCTGTTCTTTTGCGTATTTTTTATTGAGCAACAATCTATTTCGGCAGAAATACCACCTTCTTGGCAACCCCAATATGTTCCCGTAATTCTTTTATATCCTCCGCATCGAATTGATCGTATGACTGTAATTTCCTGGATTTTGGATAAAAAATCTTCTTCAGGTTGCAGCTGTGGAATGCGTTGATATGAATGGTCTTGACGTGCGTCGGAATGGTGAAAATCCCTCCGCTTCTCATTGGCGGATATTTTAGTAACGCTTCTTTGTCTTTGGTATATAAGATGCCTCCAATGCTGCAGTAATTCTTGTTTTCTGGGTCCACAATGATTTCCTTTAGTTTCTCACAACTGATGGCTGCGTACTCTGAGGTGCATATGTCATGTACACTAGTGACGCTCTTCGATATGTATATTTTTTCCAGTTCGGGAAGGGTTAGCATCGAGATGTCTTTATAGCCATCCGGTATGACCAATATTTTCGGGGATGATGTTTTTATTTTGAGGAAAGATGGATATTCGTCCGGAATGTATACCGATGTGACTTTGCGTTTTCCCCCCATGATGGTTACTTCCGTGGGAAGGACGATGGAGTCTTGTGCCGTCTCAAACCCGTACACAAATACATCGCACACCTCTTCCCCTCTGATTTCATACGCGTAGTGTATGCCATCCACCGTGACGCAATGTGGGTGTTCGCTATGGCAGGACATCGCATCGGTGACGTATAGAAGCATAAGGATAAGCGAGGTGATCAGTTTCTTCATGGTCGTTCTTATGTCTTGAATTTTATTGGTTGCGATTTATGCAAATATAATGTTTTTGTTTTATTTGTGTGTCGGATGTTTTGTACATTTGTTCTTATAATCGAATTGTATTGTCATGCGAATTAATAGTGTTTTGTCTTTTCTTCTGGCGCTTGTGCTTCTGTGTGGATGTGAGGAGGC
>JAGCGM010000125.1 GCA_017649635.1 Paludibacteraceae bacterium
CTCTGGTTACGTCTTCAGCGAGTTCGACGCCAACAGCCTCACGTTCTCTCTTGGACAATATCCGGGCAAGGTGGCGAACGGTTCCAACTATACGATCCGTCAAGCCATCAAGTATCAAAAGGGAGGGAAGACAGCGGTGGCCACCTTCGTGTTTAATATCCATATCACATCCGACCGCACAGGATATGAGCTAAAAGAGGAAGCCACAAACGTACTGGCATATTCATCCGAAGATATCCATCCTATTGCCTACTATTCAATTTTAGGCATACAAATCCCTTCCATGCAACAGGGCATTAACCTTGTGAAGATGAGTGATGGTAGTGTGAGGAAGGTGAGGAGGTTGCCATAGGGTACATAGAATACATGAATCAATGGATATGGTTGTTGAGGCAGGAGCAAAATGTCTTCAAGCCATACAACGGCACATTATGAATCTTTTCATCAGCATGATATGGTAGGGGGGAAGTTTTGATTGCCCTCTCAGGCGTGTAAGTCCTGCAGAAAAGGGTGAAACTACGGGAACGCAGATTTTCTCCTGATTTCACTTCTATAGGGATTACATAGCCATATTGTTGCAGGATAAAATCCACCTCTGAAGTACTTCGTTCATTGGTCCAATAACCTACATAATCAGGTTGCAAGGTGGTTAACTCTTGCATAACGTATTGTTCCGTCAGTGCCCCCTTGAATTCTGTGAAGATGGCATTACCATCAATCAGTGTCTTGGCATCTAATCCAACCGAGGCGGACAGTAATCCTACATCCAGCATATAAAGTTTGAAGACCTGCATATCTTGATAAGCCTTAAGCGGCATTCTTGGCGCACTCACACGATGAGACCGCAATATCAATCCGCAATCACATAGCCACATTATAGCCAATTCAAAATCCTTGGCGCGAGCTCCTTCCCGGATAATACCGTACACAAACTTTTTGTTTTCCTTGCTTAATTGAGAAGGAAGGCTATCCCACACCATCTCCATACGAGGTAATTGTTCTCTCGGAGCATGTTTGGAAAAATCTGCTTGATAGGAATGTAATATTTCATGTTGTATATTCCGTACCTCATGAAAATTATGTGTGTCGACCCACTTCTGTACCACCTCTGGCATTCCCCCTACGAATAGATATGTCCGCAACAGATCAAGCAATTCTTGGTGAAACGGTTGTAACACTTCCCATTGTTGATTCTTCATCGTTTCCACCAAAAGTTCCTTTCCATTTGCCATAAGAAATTCCTCAAATGACATCGGATGTAAGTCAAGGAACGAGACCTTACCAACAGGAAAGGATAATTGATGATGTAGTGAAATACCTAACAACGACCCAGCCGCTATAATAGCGTACTGCGGGGCGTCTTCAGCGAAGTATTTTAGGGACGTGATACCTCCCTCCGCAGCTTGTATTTCGTCAAAGATGATTAGCGTATCGGCTGGATCTATCCTCTTCCCATGATAAATTTGTAGGATGGAAAGAATACGTTCTGTGTTGTAGTCTTGTATGAAAAGGCTCTTGAAACGTGGTTCATTTTCAAAATTTATGTAAATGGTTTCCGCAAAAGCTTCCTTTCCAAACTCCCTCATCATCCATGTTTTGCCGACCTGTCTGGCGCCACGCATAATAAGGGGCTTGCGTTTCTTCTGGTTTTTCCATTCATAAAGTTGTTGTATCGCAGTCCGTTTCATATTGATTGTTATAGTATTTCAGACTGCAAGTATACAAAAAAAATTTCTATAATAAAATTATCTCGATAAAAGTGTGAACGAACTACATTTTTATCTCGATAAAAGTGTGAACAAACTACATTTTTATCGAGATAAGTGAAATTTCTATAATAAATAGGCCTTCGTTTCCCTATCGATATAATCCAAATTTAACCGGCAACATAAAGTGAGACCGAACCGCCTTTCCATCCATTTCCGCCGGAATCCAATCAGGCATTGATTGGACCACCCTCACCGCCTCCGCATCCAACAGCGGATCAGCAGATTGGACAACCTCCACATTCGAAATGTGGCCATGTTTATCCACCACAAATGAAACAACAACCCTACCTTCGATCCCCTTTTCTATTGCTTCCTGTGGATAATATACGTTCTTTTTAAGGAAAGATTTTAAGAATTCATTGCCTCCCGGAAACTGAGCTTCCTTATCCGGTTTTTTAATAATAATATCACCTTCCATGTCTTCTTCCTCATCTCCGTTGTATTGGCTTGAAGGAAACGAGTCCGGAGATTCTTCGCTATATATTTGATTATCAGCAGAATCAGGTTCCATATCGCCATTAACATCAACATAATCCACCGAATCCGACGGACAGGCCTTCGGCAGGTTTGGAGTGCAAGCCGCTCCCGACGCCAAAGCGACCGACAAACCTATGATCTTGATGGGAACGCCCATATTCCGCTTCAAACTCAACTGCGATTCGAGATATCCCAGTTCCCGCTCGCATGCTGGACATGTGCCCTTGCAATCTCCCTCGAACGTACACTTCCTAGGTGCGTAATCGATGCAATTGGCTTCCGCGATCTGCACCCGGATCTTTTTGAGGAGCTTACACAATGATTTCCCTTTTGCCATATGTGAA
>JAGCGM010000126.1 GCA_017649635.1 Paludibacteraceae bacterium
TACGTCTACTATAATGTCAAGAACGGATCCGAACTGGAAGGCTTTGGAAATGACGGCATCACGGAGAAAACCTCTCTGTTCATGGCCCCTAAGACGAAGAAATCCATCGCTTACGAGTACCAAACTGATGACGAAACACACCCAAAGGTACTGGAGAGATTGGAATTGTCCAAAGAGACTTTCGACTACACGAAGAGTTATGGTAATCTCTCTGCTTATAGATTCAGGGATTTGACCAACAAAAAGGACTATGGTTTTGTCGGCTATGACGACACCATCCAGTATTCCGACCAGAAACTGGGCTTGGCCACTAGTTTCGAAGTCAAGGGAACTGACGGAAAACTTTACCGTAAGGTGACCGCCCAATACAATGATAAACGTACTCCTACGGCCATGACCCAGATGGTGCAGCATCTGGACGGGGACAAGAAGGCCGTGTTTAACTTCAAGTATGACCAGTATGGCAACATGGTTCGCCGTACTTTCCCAACTGAGGAGATGAATTCGAATAAGGAAATAGGACCTGCGAAGGATAGCTCCTTCTTCGAGTACGAGTACGATCGGAAGTACCACATGTATCCGGAGCGCGTCACCGACGCCTTCGGTTACCACAGCGAGATGGAGGATTACGACTACCGTTATGGTATCCCTCGTACCGTGCGCGACATGAACGGATACACCGTCCGCTACCATATCGATGACCTTGGCCGTACCGACACCATCGTCGCTCCGAACGAGCAAAGCGATGGTGCACCTTACACCATCGCATACAAGTATGTGTTGGATAAGAACATGGATTATAAGTCTTCTTATGCCGTGACCAGCCATTACGACCCGCAACATCCGAACAACCCGCTGCAGACCGTCACCCATGTGGATGGCCTCGGACGTCCGTACCAGGTGAAGAAGGATGCGGAGATTTATGAAGAGGGGGAAAAGATGATCGTTTCCGGACGTGTCAAGTATGACGCCCTCGGTAGGACCGATAAGATATATCATCCAACCATTTGTGATCTTGCGAAGTCCACGGAAATTGTTGAGTTTGGCAATGAGTTGCTCGTCGATTCGACTTTCGACGCCATCGACCGCCCGCTGACGCAGACGTTGCCAGGTGATGAGAGCGGAGATGAGGATTTGAATTTAAAAGGAGCGCCATCCGAGACCGTGATGACCTATTCCATCGAGACCGCAGATAATGATTCAAAGACAAAATGCTTGAAGACTACGGTGAAAGACCCTAAGGGCAACGAGCAATACTTATACGTCAACGGTGCGGGACAGACTGTCCGCACTGCACGTGAATATCAGAAAGGCGTGGAGGAATCCGAGTCCATGGAGGAGAAAGTCTATGGCATCGACTATGTGTACGATCCGATCGGGCAACTCCTTACCGTGACCGATGCGGGCGGTAATGTGACCTCCTACACCTACGACATGGCGGGACGCAAACTGAGCGTCGAGCACCCTTCCGCAGGCCTCACTACCTTCGCCTATGATGTGGCGGGCAATATGGTCAAGAAACAGACACCGAACCTGGCGGAGGCGAACAAGTTCATCACCTACACATACAACAAAAACCGACTGGAGAAAGTAACCTATCCTGACCATGGAGAGAACGATGTCATTTACAATTATGGAGGTGTGAACGCGCCGCACAACCGTGTGGGACGTGTTGCTCTTGTTGAGGACGGTTCGGGCGCCACCGAGTTCTTCTACGGACGTATGGGCGAGCTGACCAAGCAACGACGCACGCTCGTCATCCCGAACCAGGCGGTGGCCACCTACACCACCGAGTGGACGTACGACAGCCACAACCGTCTCCAGACCATGACCTACCCGGACGGTGAGGTCGTCTCCTATCGATACAACCTCGGAGGTCTCCTCTCTTCCGTTTCCGGCAAGAAGGACTACACTTACGACTACGTCGAAAAAATTGGGTACGACAAATACGAGATGAAGAAATATGTGAAATATGGCAACGGTGTGGAGTCGAAATACAAATACTCCAATGAACGTAGTAGACTTAAAAACCTCGTTGTGTCGAACCAGGAAGGTGAAATCATGAATAACGCCTATTTCTATGACAACCTCGACAACATCACGAAGTTGGTGAACACGGCCGTGGCGCAGAAAACTAAGGACGGAAAAACCATCGGTGGTGGTGTCACCCATAACTACACCTACGATGCCTGGAACCGCTTGGTGAAGGCCTCCGGAACATTCAGTGGGGCTGAAGACAAGAGTGCGAAGTATGACCTCTTCATGGCCTACGACGAGCTCTACAACGTGACCTCAAAAAAATTGAACGTGGTGCAGACCAACCTGCAGTTCCCAGGCACGCTGAAGGCGGGCCATACCCTGAAATACCAATATGACAGGGAGAACAACGACCCGTTCCGCCTCCTCTCCGTTTCCGCCAGCGAATACCGTGTGGCTGTGGAGGATGGAGAAAATCCGGAAGCGCCAGTGAGCGAGGACAAGATCGTGAACACCCGTAGCGAGTACGCCTTCGATGCGAACGGCAACCAGACCCAGGTGGCGACGGGCAAGGAGGCCAAGGAGGGTGTGGAGGAGTTGCCGCAGGCTAACCTCCGACAACTGCATTGGGACGAGGAGAACCGTCTTTTGGCGATCAACGACAACGGGCACGTCTCCAGTTACTTCTACGACGCCAACGGCGAGCGAACCGTCAAGATGTCGGCGGGCATGGAGGATCTTTTCATCAACGGGTCAAGACCAATAGATGGGAAGGAGTTCGACGCTAAGTTCGTAGCCTACGTGTCGCCATACCTTGTGTTGAAAAACGGGGGCGAGTACACCAAACACATCTACGCTGGCAAGGAACGCATCGCCAGCAAGATAGGCGACTTCGAGAGTTTCGGGGCCGACCCGAGACGTGTGGAGAAGGCGGGCGAGAGCATCCGTAAAATCAATTACAAGGATAAATACGATGCTTTGGGAGAACAGCTTGCGGAGAACTACGACACGTTCAAAGTTGCATGTAACCTGAAGGAGAACGAGGATTACGAGGATAATGCCTCCTTCTGTTGCGGAGACAAACCGCTCGAGCAGATGGAGGGAAATGATCCGTCGTCCGTCATGGAGAATACGAAGGCGGAGGCCAATATCTTCTTCTACCACCCAGACCATTTGGGCAGCACCTCTTTGGTGACCAACCTTGATGGTGAGGTGACCCAGCACGTCGCCTACATCCCTTACGGCGAGGTCTTCATCGAGGAGCGCAACGGTGTGTGGAACACCCCTTACCTCTTCAACGCCAAGGAACTCGACGAGGAGACTGGTCTCTACTACTACGGCGCACGCTACCTCAACCCGAAGGATACCCGTTGGCTGAGTGTGGACCCGATGTTCGAGAAAGGAATGGGCATGTCTCCTTACACATATTGTTTTGGCAATCCAGTTAGATTACAGGATCCTGATGGCGAATGGCCTGGTGTAACTTATGTATATGGGGAAGCAAAAATACAAGCTGGGGTTGTAGCAGGGGTTGGATTTTTAGTACAAAGAGGTGTTGCGTATGATGACTATGGTCACACTCATTTCACTATGAGCCAATTTGTCCATTTTAACAATCAAGGTATAACGGATGGTGATGGGACTATTCCGCACACAGTTATCATTGGTGCAGGTGCTGGATTGGCACTTGGAATTAACCATGATTGGAGTTCCGACAGTTTCCATGAGTCAATTAACAAACCAGGGCAAATTGGTGTCAATGTTCTTCCTATATCAGTGGGGGTTAATAGAAATTCAGTCTCTATATCAGGAGGAATAGATTGTGAACTTTCTATACAACATTATGGTAGGATGCAAATTTCAGAGTCTATTTCTTTGACAGACCAAGAATCATATAAAATGGACGGTGATGTTTGGACTGTTAAATATAAAAACAACATGTACGGGGGGTCTAAAAAACTCAGAGATCAAGGCTTTGCGTTTAAAGGAAAGGTTTGTACAGGTATAAATGGGGCGAATGAATCAAGTGTCATGGTTTATTGTAAAGCTGACGCTGATGGTAATCCAGACAATAGATGGATGTCCGAAGCTTATATAGATGCAATGAACTCAGATAAATAATCCCAATAAAAACAATCAATCACAATGTTCGTAGTCGCAGGTCTGATTTTATTTTGTGTATTCATCGATTTAATGTTTAAACATTATGCTTATAAGAAAAAAATATATGAGGTCAGATGTCAAATGCAGCAAGCAGGCTTAATACCAAATAGTGTAAATTTAAAAATGCTGTTTTATACAAGTCTATATTTCTGGTTTTTCCCGATGTGTAGGTTCAAAAGTTTGTCAAATGAAGAGCATAATAATTTATTAAAAAAATGTAATCGATTGAATTATGTAATGATAGGATTGTTTTTCGCCATACCAATATCAATGTCGTTATTGAGTGGGATATAAATGCTTATAGAATAACCATTGTACGAATGAATGGTAGTACCTTGGAAATATTATAATACTGCCTATTTCTATAACCAGTTGCTAAATTAAGGAAATAAGACTTAAACTAGCAGTCACGAAAAGCAAAAGAAGTAGTTTTGCACCGAGTTGAGACTTGACGAACGACTGGATCTGTTGGGTATATTATTCTCATTAAATATCGAAATAGAATCCAAGATTCGTGGGATAGGTTAAATGAAGATACCATGGAACTTGATTCCCTACGAATTGGTTGCAAATTCCAAGATTTGTTAGACAACGACATTGCCTCTGATTGGAGGAAGGAAGCATCTTGAAGAATTAGCCGGCTAAGCCTTCCCTGTGAGATGGATAGGTTAGTTTCTTCCGTCGATGGAGCCGAGAAGTAATGACCTTAACGGTTTTTCACATCAAAGTGTTGCTTGTGCCGTGGAAAGTCATCTGAATTTTATAACTTTGCGGTAAAATGTTTGGTCATTAACAACTAGGGAAAATGAGGAAATTATTGATGGCCCAGGATTTGGGCGACTTGAACAAGGCGGTACAAGAGGCCTTGGAAATCAAGAAAAATAGATATGCGTACAAGCAGTTGGGCGAGAACAAGACCCTTCTGTGCGTCTTCTTCAACAATAGTCTGCGCACGCGCCTGAGTACCCAGAAGGCGGGTATGAACCTGGGAATGAACACGATGGTGCTCGACGTGAACCAGGGCGCATGGAAGTTGGAGACGGAGCGTGGCGTCGTCATGGACGGTGACAAGTCGGAGCATCTGCTCGAAGCCATCCCTGTCATGGCCTCGTTCTGCGATGTGATCGGTGTGCGTTCGTTCGCCCGTTTCGAGAACAAGGAGTTCGACTATCAGGAGACGATCCTGAACCAATTCATCAAGTATTCGGGCAAGCCGGTCTTCAGCATGGAGTCCGCCACCGCCCACCCGTTGCAGGCGTTCGCCGACCTCATCACCATCGAGGAGTACAAGAAGAAGGAACGTCCGAAGGTGGTCATGACATGGGCCCCTCATCCGCGCGCCCTTCCGCAGGCTGTGCCTAATTCGTTCGCCGACTTCATGAACGAGGCGAATGTGGATTTCGTCATCACCCATCCGAAGGGTTATGAGCTGAGCGAGAAGTTCGTGCGCAACGCCAAGATCGAGTATGACCAGGACAAGGCGTTGGAAGGTGCGGACTTCGTCTATGCGAAGAACTGGTCCGCCTACCAAGACCCTCACTACGGGCAAATCCTCAGCAAGGATATGTCTTGGACGGTAAGCACGGAGAAGATGGCGCTCACCAACAACGCCTATTTCATGCATTGCTTGCCAGTCCGCCGCAACATGATCGTGACGGACGACGTGATCGAGAGCCCTCAGTCGCTGGTAATCCCGGAGGCGGCTAACCGTGAGATCTCCGCCGAGACGGTCATCAAACGTATATTGGAATCGTTATAATCATAAAATATTCAGTTATGGAAAATTACATTGAATCAACCAAGGAAACGAACGAGGTGTTGAGCGCACAGCGTACGTTGTTGAAGAATGTCTATTGCTGGATGGCTCTCGCCCTCGTCGTGACGGGCTTGACCTCCTACTATGTCGCTTCTTCGGAGCGTATCCTCTCCCTCATGGGGTCTGGACTCTATATCGGTCTGTTGATCGCCGAGGTCGTGTTGGTGGTCATCCTTTCCGCCCGTATCCACAAGATGTCGTTCACCACGGCAGGCATTGTCTTTGTCTTCTATTCCATCCTTAATGGTGTGACGCTCAGTGTCTTACTGATGATCTATACGTTTGAGTCCATCGCCCTTGCCTTTTTCATCACGGCGGGTACCTTCACCGCCATGGCGCTGATCGGGCATTTCACGAAGAAGGACCTTTCCTCCATGGGACAGATCCTGTTGATGGCTCTTATCGGATTGATCATTGCGACTGTCGTGAATCTGTTCATCGGAAGTTCCACCTTCCAGTACATCCTCTCCTATGTGGGGGTTATTATCTTTGTGGGACTTACCGCATACGATGCCCAAAAGATAAAGAACCAGATCAATGAGTTCGGCACTGAAATCAGCGAGAACACCATGAAATTGGCCCTAATGGGTGCGTTGGAGCTCTATTTGGATTTCATCAACCTGATGATCTATATCCTGAGGATTCTAGGTTCCAGAAGGAACTAAAGCGGTCGGTGGGGATATCTTTATCCCTATTGTGGCGATGTGCATGTCGTTTCTTGGGAAAGGGACGGTGTGCACATCGTTTTTTGTATGATGCGCAATTGTAAGGTGGTGTTTTTTGTAGGGTAGGGGCAAAAAAAAGACGCAACCTGCGATGCGTCTCTTGTCTCTTCTCTCCCGAACAAGTGAAATCAACCGAAGTCTATCTCGAATCGGCTTGGAACTGGGTTGTTCCTATCCTCTCCCTGTTCGGAACTCTTGCCGATGTAGTCCATCACATCGTTCAAGCCTGTCATGAATTTTTCAAAGTCTTCCCGGT
The DNA here is from genome assembly GCA_017649635.1 of Paludibacteraceae bacterium. Classification (GTDB taxonomy): domain Bacteria; phylum Bacteroidota; class Bacteroidia; order Bacteroidales; family Paludibacteraceae; genus UBA1181. The sequence continues at coordinate 6,938 of JAGCGM010000126.1, forward strand.
ATAAAAAGATCTTGTGTTTTTCAAATGACACCTGGGCCTCTTCGCCCGAAACTTTCTTTTTGCTCTCCGTAATGGCGAGGAAAAGCTCGTCCTTGCGGTTGCGCTTCACGTCAAGGTAGTATATTCTTTTGCCTGCCTTGATCGCTTTCGAATAAACAATCTCCTGATCCCGCTTATCCGTATCAAACCTCAATTTCTCATCTTCCATATACAATCCTCCTATTTTTAATTATCATTCCTTGAAAACGAAATCTTCCAAATGTATGTATAAATTCTCATTTTCACAATTTTTTCTTCCGTTTTTTTTGAAATGTGGCATATTTTTCTATAAAAAGGGAGATGTGATAAGCCCCAATGCCACATGTTCCAACGAAAAGTATTGCGGCTCCCCCTGCGATTTTTTTTAGAAAATTTCACAAAAAATATTTCGTGGTATTTTAGGAATGCTATATATTTGCATTGTGTGGAAACACAAAATTTTATTAACTAAAAAAGAAAAATACTATGGCTTACGTAATTGGTGAAGATTGTGTTGCATGTGGTACTTGCATTAGCGAATGTCCTGTTGGAGCTATCTCTGAGGGCGACATCTATTCAATAAACGCTGATGCTTGCACCGAGTGTGGAACTTGTGCGGACGCTTGTCCTGCAGGTGCTATCTCTAAGGGAGAGTAATCAGTCTCAACAACAAACAGGAAAGGGCGTCCCGTGTGGACGCCTTTTTTTGTGCCCGTGTTTCGCATCCGCCTGTTTCTCAGTTTGTCTATGCCTGATTTATGCCTGCTCGGATTTGTCCGGAAGCGTCGATTCGTATTTTTTCGCGATGGAGTAGAACCAGAAGACCTGTGCGGAGAAGATGAGGAAGGTGACTCCGCAGAATCCTAGGATGGCGGCGTGTATGTCGTGGGTCATGATGCCGTAGATGAGGCTGGCCGCCCTGACGATCAGCAACGTGAATTCGACGTACAACGTCTCTTTCTGTTTCATGAAGATATCTGTGATGAAGCAGGTCGGTCCTGCCAGCAACGAGGCGAAAAGCCATGGAAGCATCATCCGTATGTAGTCCGCCGTAGTGTCCCATGCCTCGCCCAAAAGTAACTTCGTCAGGAAAGGGAGGAAGATGAATAGGAGGATGCCTATGGGTGGAACAACCAGGCATACCCTGCGGTAGAAGTTGCGGAACGTCCCGATGATGGATTGCTTGTTGTTCACCTTCTCGGAGACTTGCTGGAAGAGCACTTGGTATATCGACCCGTTGATGAGGCTGATGGGGGTGAAGGCTAGGGTGAGCGCCATGCCGAAGAAACCGGTCTCTTCTAGTCCGAAGAAAGGTGTGAGCAGGAAGAAGGGCAGGTTGGCGCTGACGTAGTTGAACAGGGTGCGTGGCAAAGCGAACTTAGGAAAGTTTTGGTAAGTCACCGCTGTTTGCTTGTCCGGTTTGGGCAGCAACGAGGCCAGCCTGCATTTGTATTTCCTTATCGAGCGGACTAGGTTGAGGAGGAAGGCGAGTATGGCGGAGACGACGGTCGCGACGATGAGTCCGCCCTTGATGAACCCGATGATTCCGAGTCCCCATTTAAGCCCCGCGTTGAGGAGGCTCTTGCTGATCTGGTAGGTGCTGGCGAGTGTGTAGTTCTTATTTCTCGTGTGCCAATAATTGAGCAACGACCATCCTCCTGAGAAGAGCACCAGCAGGGGAAGCGTCCAGTACCATTGTGCGAGCTCTGGAGCGTTGAATTGTTGGGCGATGGGTTGTGCGAAAGGAATGGAAAGAGCGCACAGGGCGAATGTGCCGATGAGTACGGTCGTGCCCACGTGGAAGCATTTCTTCGCCTGGGCATCCTCCTTAGGCAAGAGGATAGCGTATTGGTATTCCGCCGTCGAGAGGATGATGAGCACGCCGGCGATGCTTTGGAAGAGGTTCAGCAGTCCGAAGTCCTCCGGGGCGTAGATCCTGGTCAGGACAGGGTATATGAGTATGCCGATGGCTTGGGCGATGACCCCAGCGGAAAGCAGTTTGGCGGAGTTCCGCACGAATTCGGAGCCCATCATCGCCATGTATTTTTTTGTCGGAGTCACTTTCCTTTCTCTTTTTGTTGTAGAGCAAAGTTATAAAAAGATTCGTTCGCCAAGAAGAAATAGCACTTTATATTGGATGGTGACGGTATAACGTGAGAAAAATAATTGTAACTTTACGATGTTTTAGTTTTTTACTTAAACGTTTGATTTATAGTATAATAAATAATCAGAGAGATACGTCCCTCGAAATGTTAAGTGATTATATTGAGCCATGAGTAGAAAAGTTGTGCCTATTACCCTTTTGACGGGTTATTTGGGAAGCGGAAAGACGACGTTGGTGAACCATA
>JAGCGM010000127.1 GCA_017649635.1 Paludibacteraceae bacterium
ACAAACCTTTAAATAGTATATCATGGCTGTTTCTTATGTTACCGAAGAAGGGTACAACAAAATGATGGAGGAGTTAAAGCACATGGAAACTGTGGAACGTCCGAACATCTCCAAACAAATAGCGGAAGCCCGCGACAAGGGTGACCTGTCCGAGAACGCGGAATACGATGCGGCGAAAGAGGCACAAGGACTTCTGGAGTCTAAGATTTCACTGCTCAAGGAGAAGATCTTGAACGCTAAAATCATCGACGCGTCCAGGCTCAACACCGATGTTGTCCAACTGCTGAACAAGGTTCAGATCAAGAACAAGAAGAACGGGGCCACCATGACCTATACGCTGGTGTCGGAACACGAGGCGAACCTCAAAGAGGGAAAATTGGCCGTCAACACCCCAATCGCACAGGCGCTCCTCGGCAAGAAAGTGGGCGACGTGGTAGAAGTGAACGTGCCTGCGGGCAAGATTCCTTTCGAGGTGGTAAGCATTTCTTTCTAAAATAGACGAAGAACATGGCAACAATATTCACGAAAATCATCAAGGGAGAGATCCCATGCTATAAGATCGCAGAGGACGAGAACTACTTCGCCTTCCTGGACATCAACCCGGTGCAAAAGGGACACACGTTAGTCGTTCCGAAGATTGAGGACGATTATATTTTCCACCTCGACGACCAAACATTGGCAGGGCTGATGCTGTTCTCGAAAAAGGTGGCGAAAGCCATCGAGAAGGCTGTTCCCTGCAAAAGGATCTCCATGGCGGTCGTAGGATTGGAAGTGCCGCACACGCATGTCCACCTCATCCCGATATCGCAGGAGAGCGACCTCAACTTCGCCAAGAAGCAGCAGCTCACTCCTGAGGAGATGGCGAAAATAGCGGAAAGCATCCGAGCAAATTTCTAAAACGTACACCAACCGTCCCCAACCGGGACGACGAATGACATACTATTCAACGAGAAGTAAAGATGGATCCACTTCTTCTGAATCTACAAGGCACCAAGGAGGGAGGCGCACCACAAAAAGATGCGCTTCCCTTCGTGTGTTTATCCGCCAAGGAGCGGAAGGAAATGGAAGAGATGGAGATGGAAGAGGCATTGGCGGACTCCTCCATCGGGCATATCCCCAGCTTCCAGGAATTCCAAGAGAACCTCTGGAAGAAAATAGACCAAATGCAGCCAGCGAAGGAGAGGCAATTCCTCACGGAGATCCCAAGTATGCCAGGCTTGGCGTTGCCCTCCAACATCAGGCAGGAGGTGTGGTTCGTGCCGCTCATGCTTATCCTGTTCTTGGGGTTCGGGATGGTGCTCTCCGCCAGATTCTCCTACATCATACAAGCGACAAGGGAGTTCTTCTATCCGAAGAACCGCAGCAATGTATTCTCCGACAGAGTCACGGACGAATTCGGCTTCAAGGCCGCCATGACCGTCCTCTCCCTCTCCACCGTCACGCTATTCTGCCAGTTCGTGCGGACAGACCTGTTCCACTACGAGGCGCAGCACTTCCTCCACTCCTTGTGGATCACGCTGCTCCTATTCGTCGGCTACGTGACGTTCAAGCTACTGACCATCCATTACATCTGTTTCATATTTTACGACAAAAGCGCGTTCAGAACCGTACGGCACTCCTACGCCACCATCTGCTTCGCATTCTGCATGGCCCTCTTCCCCATCGTTTTGCTGGCCTCCTTCACCAACCACACCGTGGCGATATACGCTTTGTGGATAGGCTGCGGATTCTGCGCAATAGCCGTATTATTATACATATACAAGATTGTTTCGATTTTTTTTAACGGATTAACCTCTATTTTCTATTTGATTTTGTACCTTTGCACGCTAGAAATTTTACCCACCGCTGTGCTCGTCATCGGGTTGATGGATTGGGTGAAATAACTTAAAAATATAAGGAAAAAATGGCAAGAATTAAACGTATCTTGGTTTCACAACCCAAACCGGCGACTGAAAAGTCACCCTATTTTGACTTGGAAACAAAATATGGGGTGAAAATCGACTTCAAACCATTCATCAAGGTAGAGCCCGTATTGGCTAAGGAGTTCCGCCAGCAGAAGATCGCGATCCTGGACTACACCGCAATTGTCTTTACGGCGAAAGCGGCCATCGACCACTTTTTCAGACTCTGCACGGAGATGAGGGTGACCGTACCAGAGACGATGAAATATTTCTGCGTCTCCGAGGCCATCGCCCTTTATCTTCAAAAGTACATCCAATACCGCAAGAGGAAAGTGTTCTTCGGAACATCCAATAAATTGGAGGACCTGATCCCTGTCGTGGCGAAACACCTAGACGAGAAGTTCCTCGTATCCGTCGCTGACGTGTACGACGCGAACAAATCCGTGTCGGAGGACCACAAGGATGACATCCTCGCGATGATGGAGGAAATCGGCGCCAACTACACCAAAGGTGTGATGTACAAGACCGTCAGCACCGATTTCACCAACGACCCGGACTTCAACTACGACATGCTGGTGTTCTTCAGCCCATCGGGAATCACTTCATTGTTCAAGAACTTCCCGGACTTCAAGCAGGGCGACATTTGTATCGGATGCTTGGGTGCCACAGCAGTGAAGGCAGCGAAGGACGCGGGATTGACCGTCAACGTGGAGGCTCCTACCCCCGACGCTCCATCCATGCCAGCCGCATTGGATCTTTTCTTGAAGGAGTGCAATAAGAAGAAATAGCGGAAAGTCCGGACTAATGTCTGGACTTTTTTCACAATAACGGACACGACAATGATGGAACGCCGAAACACATTTGGAAAAGAGGAACACTTGTGTGGGAAGACCGCCATTGACGAGTTGTACAATACGGGGGAACGGTTTTTCCTATATCCGTTCCGCATCCTGTACAAAAGAGTGCCCAAGGAATCAGTACCGGTCCGCTGCCTTGTCAATGCGCCGAAACGCAAATTCAAGCATGCGGTGGACCGGAATAGGCTGAAAAGACTGATGCGGGAGGCATACCGCAAAAACAAACATGCGCTGTTCGAGATGATGGAGAAGGAGGATGCGTCCATGCAGGTCGCCATCACCTACAACGGGGACACGATAGAGTCCCAAGCCTTCGTGGAGAAACGCATGAAGAGAGTGTTAGAGCAGATTATCCAAGGGATAGATGGAGCAAACCCCGGACAAAGAAGGCAAGGAGCCGAGCGCTCTTAAAAGGGCCGTCAGGACGATGGTCCTGCTCCCCGTCTACTTCTACCGGAGGTGCATCTCCCCCCTGTTCCCTCCATGTTGCCGGTTCACGCCAACATGCTCGGAATATGCGATCCAAGCCGTGAAGAAACATGGAGTCTTCAAAGGGTCTTGGTTGGCTATAAAAAGAATATTGAGGTGCAACCCATGGGGCGGCAGCGGCTACGACCCCGTACCTTAGGCAAGAATGGATATATTCGGTATAAAGATA
>JAGCGM010000128.1 GCA_017649635.1 Paludibacteraceae bacterium
ATTTTGAATTTTGAATTTTGAATTTTGAAACGTTAGTTCGACGAAGTCAATTATGAAACGGCAGCGCGATGTGGTTTAGCCCTGGAAGGGCGGCATCCTCCAGGCAGGGGTGTTAACCCCTGTGCAAAATGTTGTGTGATGCGACATGAGCCCCAACGGGGCGACACAAGGGAATTAAGAATTAAGAATTATGAGTTTTGAAACGGTAGTTCGACGAATTCGATTATGAAACGTGGTATGTTCGGTTAACAGCAAAAAAAAGCCTCAATTGACATCGTTCGTCCATTGAGGCTATTGTCGTACGCTGTACGGCCGCTTTCGCTGTTTCCGTCGTTTCTTATTCTGTTCCATTTCCGTACTTATTAAAGGGTTATTTACTCATGGAAGTAATCTCCATATACACTTTCACTCCGAAAACTGCGGCGATTGAGATCGTCAAAAATGTTGCTACTATCATAATCGTAAAATTTTTAAGGGTTCATCACTCGTTTTCTTCTGTTCTCTCTTCTTTTCTCAGCCTTTGATGGAGTCGAATGTCATGACTACCTTTGCTACGAAGCAAGCTGCGATCGATAATGCCAATGCTGTAACCATAGTTTTGTAATTTTATGCGTTATTTATTCTTTATTTATGTAATTCCTCGTTGAATCACATTGCAAATATAGGCATTGTTTTTTATTTAACAAATAAATATGCACCTATTTTGGTTAAAATATTTTAAAATATGCATTATTAGGGTTGTTATTGCATAAATTAAGAATATTTATACGAATAAATATACAATGTTAATAATGTATAAATATTTACAACAGCCGTTGTTTCTTACATTTTTATTCCTATATTTGTTTACGTGAACATTAAAACTATATGCGCTATGGGAAATTTTGTGAAAGGTGCGGTCATTGGTGCCGCTGCAGTTTTGCTCGGTAATTATTTGTTGAATACCGAAGAGGGCAAGGAGACTTGCAAGAAGATTAAGGATAAAGTAAAAAAGACGGCCGACGAATGGAAGGATAAATTGGAGAAGGAACTGAATCAGTTCGATGGCAAGGATTCCACCTCCACCTCCGTCACGAAGCAGGTTGAGGACGTCATGGAAGAATAGACGAAGGCGTTAGCCGTCATTAAGAAACGAAGAGGGGGCATATCCATTCAGGATATGCCCCCATTGTTTGTGTGGAATCATAAAACGTCGACGAACGTTTCATAATTCAAAAAATTCCCGTGTCGCCCCTTCGGGGCTCATGTTGCGTCCTGCGCCCATCGCCCATCGCACAGGGGTTTACACCCCTGCCTGGGGGATGCCGCCCCATTAGGGCTTTGGGTTGAGCATCGTATAGGAATACGCATTCCCCAAAAACTCTTAATTCTTAATTCAAAATTCAAAATTATCTAGCGTTATTTCTTAATGAACTGTTTCACAAAGCTCTCCTCTCCCGCAACGACACGCACGAGGTAGATGCCTTTGTCCAATCCGCCGCAGTCGAGACTACAGTAGGATTGACCGGAGACCACCTTGCTGGTGCGGACACATCCGAGAGCATCGATCACCTCCACCTTCACCAAGCCTTTGATGAACTTGCCGAAGTGGATGTTCATATGGTCTTGTACTGGGTTCGGACTTAAAACGCAGACCATCTCTTCCCTTTCCGTGGTCTCCACTGAGGCCAATACCTGTGGAACAGGGTTGATTTTGGAGTTGATGTAGCCCAATGCGCCGACCAACCCCGCATTGTAGTCGACGCCACCCTCGGTTCCTTCGTAACCGCTGACTTCATCCGTGTATTCGCCGTCGTTCAACGAACCTCCGACTAAATATCCCAATTGGGAGAACTTGTAGTTGTTGTCGATGCTTGGCAACTTGTCCTTTTCGAGCGCCAGTTTCCTGATGTCGGTTCTGTACACGTTCCTGTGGTGGGGCTTGCTAGGATATTTGTCTCCAAATCCTACGATGTAGGAGAAGTTCCGTCCGTTGCGCCCCATGATGTAGTCGATAGAGGTGGAGGTGTACGGATTGATTGTTTCCGAGCTTGTCAATTTATCGTACAAGGCATATACGAAGGCTTGGTTGGCAGGGTAGCGGAGCACGCCCCAGTCGTCTGTCTGCTTGTTCAACAGATAGCCGGAAGTAGGCTTATACATGGTGTTGACATAGAATCCTAATATTTCGAGGGCTTTCGCTCCGTAGGTCGATGTCGCTCCTAACGACGCTATGGCGTAGGCGGCCAAGTCTTCCCTGTGGTCGTAGCAGAGGGAGAAGTTGTAGTCGTACAGGCTCATGTCGTTCATCCAATCGCAGTTCTCCTCCGCCTTCCTCAGGTATTCCGGATCATTCGTCGTTTTATACAGCTCCACGTACATGACGATCATGTCATGGATATAGCGGTCACCCACATGATAGAAGTTCTGGTCTTTCCCGTCCGCCACCAGCGGTTCGCCCCATGAAGTGCCCTTCTCCGTCGTTTCCACGAACTCGCAGGCCACCTTGGCTTTCTCCAGGCAAGCGGCTGCGTAATCCTTGTCATACGGAGCATACGCGCGCGCCATCACGGCTAGTGCGGAGGCGGCTTGTGAGGCCATGGCCGTGGCCTTCCCCGTCGCTTTCATGATCATGCGCGGACCGTCCGCATCCCCTCCGATAGCGTTCGGGACACCGGATCTGACCGATGAGGTGCACCACACCTTATGATCCCAATAACCATCTCCCTTCTGGTAGTAGAAGGTCTGGTTGTCACGTACCGCCTTCAACATGAAGTCCGTCGCATATTTCACCTCGTTCAGGATGTCAGGGATGCCGTCCGGTTTGCCTTGCTTCCCTTCCCACGTGTAGTCGTCCGAGTCAATGTAACCGTGGTAATCCTCCGAATAGAAGTCGGGATACCCCTCCGGGAAGGCTGTATACCCTAACAACAACAAGTAGGCGGAGTAATAGAAGGTCTGGCCGAAGAGCACATAGTCTCCGCAGTCGAACCATCCGCCTGTCAAATCATAATCTCCGTCGGCGTCATTGAGGAAGGATTTCCCTTGCACGAATTTACTACTGTCGAATTGGACATCCTCGCTCACTTCGCCAGGCACATGTGTCGCGATGAGCCAATTCACACCATCACCCATTCTTTGTGCCCCATAAAATCGTGTAGTCATCCACAACGCTTTCTGATACTGTTCCTTCTCGAATGATAGGTTATCCTGCGCAAATGCGCTGATACACATAACATTGCATAAGAAACACACCACTAAATACTTTAGTTTAACCATTTTGTCTAGTTGTTATTAATTATTACAATAAAAACGATATACACATCTAGTGCCTCTCAGCACGCCTGATAAATAAAATTAATCTACTTGCAAATATACGATTTTTTATCAATATTCCCTGTGGTTGCCGCTGTTTTTCTCGGGAAATTTATTGTTTTGCCTTGTTCGCCCGTGTGAGGAATCCTTGCTGGTTTTCGGCGGTGGATGGCGGAGGGCTCTCTCATCCATGAAACTTTTGAGGCTTGAATGATGGTCCTTTTGTTGAAACGGGTGGCGAAGAATCATCATTAGACTACATGATTCCTAAGTTCAAATTAGAAGTGCAAATACAAATGCAAAAAAAAGAGGAGACATTTCGTCCCCTCCCTAAAGTAAACTACATTTGTATTGCTCATGTACAAACAGTTAACTCGGGAGCAAAGATACTCAATAGATCTGTTGCTCAAAGACAATGTGAAGAAAAATAAGATAGCGAAAATGCTATCGGTCAGTCCTTCCACTATAACGCGGGAAATTAAGCGTAATAAGGGGAAGAGAGGTTATTCGTTTCTCTTGGCCCAGGAAATGGCGGAAGAGAGGAAAGAACGGCTCCCGGGCAATAGATCCATAAAAAAGGATTTGTGGGCACGTGTGGATGAAATGCTCAGGGAAGACTGGTCTCCCATGCAAATAAAGGGCGTGTTGGCTATGGAGGGGGTCTCCATCTCCCACCAAAGCATTTATACGCATATCGAGAAAGACAAAAAGCTGGGTGGAGATTTATATACCCATTGCAGGCACAAACTCAAACATCGCAAACGTCCCGTTGGTGCGGTTGCCTGTTGCCGGAATATCCCAGACAGAAGGGGTATCGACGAACGTCCGAAGGAGGCGGACGGTTCCAGATTTGGAGACTGGGAGCTTGACACCATCGTCGGGAAAGACAATAAAGGGGCGATTGTCACCCTTACGGAAAGGAAGACTAACTTCATCCTTATGGAGCGCCTTAAGCACGGCAAAAACGCTTTGGAGACCGCTAAAGTGGTTGTCAGACTGCTCTTCCCTTATAGAAAAAATGTGAGAACCATCACGACTGACAACGGACCTGAGTTCGCCGCTCACAAGTATGTGTCTGAGATGATTAAGGCTCCTGTCTTCTTTGCCGACCCTTACTCCTCTTGGCAGAAGGGCGCTATTGAAAATGCTAATAAACTCATTAGACAATATATCCCTAAAGGCGCTGCCTTTGACCGTTTCTCCGATGATTTTATTAAGTCCGTTCAGTACAAAATCAATCGTAGACCCAGAGAAAAATTGTCTTTTTCTTCCCCTTCTTCCGTCTTCTTTAATTCTTTATGATATTTTTGCACTTCGCATTTGAATGTACGATTTTTTCATACGAACGATTGATTTATTGCTTTTCTTTCCTTATCTTTACGTTCCGAGTAATCGGATGATGGCAGGGGATGGATGTGAGGGCGCCGCAAAAGCGCTCTTCCGTTAGGGGGCGGTGACAAATGGAAAATGGACGCCTGGATAATTGACAATAGGACAGATGTCCCTCGTGTCGTAAGCGTGATGGAATTTAGTAACTAAACAAATAATACAATGAGTTTTATGTCTTTTTTAGGTGAAAAGTTAAGAGAAAATCTCTCTGGAGGATGTAAGCATCCTATTTCGAAACTTAAATGGGCGATAACGTTAAGCCTATTCCTTTTTGTGTCGTGGCAAGATGCTTCGGCTATTTCCAGTTGGGAAGACAACCGTGATTTGGATGAAATCACGTGGGACCCTGAGTCGGGTAAAATCCGCTACAAGATCCGAGTGTACCAGACTTGGGGAGGTTCTGGGGACAACCCTTGTGGATGGACCGACTCCCTGTCTCCTCTCATATTGACCCAAAACACGGCGGCGAAACATCAGATTTCCATTCAGTTGAATGAAGATGGATCGTCTGAGAATCAGACTTTTATCGATGGAAGGCATTTGAGTTTTACGGTGACTGATGAAGAGGTGACGATTGATGGCAAGAGTAATATCCTCCGTTTCCTGGAGTTTTCTATTCCTGCCTCTCAGGAGGATATAGGGAAGGAGATCACCATTGATTTAAAGGGAATATGGTGGAGATACGGTACTGTTTCGGATGAACCCATCGATGAACCTTCTTACCGCAAACTCACATTGAATCAAGCTAAGGATCCCGGGTTGGAAATCACTAATGTCTATTACGGTTGTAGCTCGGAAGCGAATAACCCGATGATCTATTTTGATTGGAAACGTAAGGACACGACGGGTGTCCATGCCTATGGTGTTGTTAGCCTGTGCGAGGCGGATTCTTCCCATCGCACCTCTATCCAAGGCACTACGTACCAAACGGTGAGTGGCACTTCCCCATTTTCCGTGGTGGCCTACACTACTCCATATCATGATTTGAAAAAATCCTGTACGTATAAAATCATGCAGGAAACCGATTTGATAGTGAATAGTAATGGTATTGAAAGCCATCTGACATATGTCTATGAATCCAACAAGGTGGTGGTGAACGCCTATCCTCAGGTCTCTAAAATCACTTGCAGGCTCGCAAATGACTCTACCATATCCTGCGACTGGAGTATCGCTGTCGCACCGAGCGAAAATTATGATGACGGCTCCTTCCTTTTGACAATCAATAAGATTGTGGAGGACAGTGTCGTGGAGAGTAAAACCGCTGAAATAGCTTATGAACCGGGCGTGACGGATTATTCTTATCCTCTGACTATCACGAAGACGAGCGCTAAATACGAGTTCTCTGTCGTGCGTTCATCGACGAAGGATCTGAGCTGTTACGACAAGTTCAGGAAGTCTGTTGCCGTGACCATAAACGCCGGTTTC
>JAGCGM010000129.1 GCA_017649635.1 Paludibacteraceae bacterium
GGCGCGTCCATAGAAGAATATGTGCTTTCGCACATCGACAAGGAGCCGGAGGTGCTCTCTTGGTTGACGAGGGAAACCCATCTGCGCACCTTGAAGCCACGCATGCTTTCCGGACATTTGCAGGGTAGGATGTTGAAGATGTTCTGCTCGATGATGTCGGCGAAGCGGATCTTGGAGATCGGCACGTTCACAGGCTATTCCGCCCTCTGCATGGCGGAGGCGTTGCCGGAGGACGGGGAGTTGCATACGTTGGAGATCAATGACGAGATGGAGGAGTTCCTGGACGAGGTGTTCGAGAAGTCCGGGATGGCGGAGAAAATTCATCTACACATCGGAGACGCATCTCAAATCATCCCTCAGTTGGACGGGCTTTTCGATGTGGTCTTCATGGATGGTAACAAGCGGCACTACTCGGAATATTTCGATGTGGTCTTCCCCAAGTTGAGGCTGGGGGGCTTGTTGATCGCGGACAATACTTTGTGGGATGGCCATGTGCTGGAGGATTCGAAAGACGCACAGACCGTCGGCATTCAGAAGTTTAATGACAAGGTGCTTTCCGACGACCGTGTCGAGCGAGTAATCGTTCCCGTACGCGACGGAATGACACTGATAAGAAAAATAAAGCAATGAGAAGGATTTTGTGGTGGGTTATCTCCCTTGTGGCATTGAGTGTGTTGTCCGCATCATGTAAGGATGACGAGGATTTGTCTACTAATCAAATCGAGAAAGTGCGCAAAAACAAGGAGGACGGTGAGGCTTACTTGAAGGAAAAACGTTCGCAAGAGGACGTGAAGGAAGACCCGACCGGTCTGTTGTACACTGTCGTGACGGAGGGCGCAGGTGAGAGACCTTCCTTGAAGGACACTGTCACCCTCACCTATACGGGAAAGACCATCAGGGATTCTGTCTTTATCTCGAAGACGGAGACCTTGGCGGTGGTCGATTTGGACGAGGGTTTACGGATCGGTGTCCGTCACATGAAGGAGGGATCCAATTATCATCTGTTTATTCCTTACTATCTGATGTACGGCGCAACGAGCAATGCGTTTACCTATGGAGGAAAAACGGTTACTGTCTTAGGGTATTCCACTCTAGTGTACGACATGACGTTGGACACTGTCATTAAGGTTGAATAGTAATATTATAATTCATAATAGATTATGTTGACGTTGAAGGTTATTACGGAGAATCCTGAGGAGGTGGTCCGTAAGTTGGCAAAAAAACATTTCGAGGCGAAAGACCTCATCGCGAAGATACTTGAGTTGGACAAGGTGAGACGTTCCTCTCAGGCTCAGTTGGATACCACATTGGCTGAAATCAATTCGCTCTCCAAGAGCGTGGGCTCCTTGATGAAGGAGGGCAAGAAGGCCGAGGCGGAGGACGTCAAGGCTAAGGTGGCTTCCTTGAAGGAGACCACTAAGTCATTGCAGGATAGCATGGACAAATCCCAAGAGGAGATCAACGCTATTCTTTATACCATCCCGAATATGCCTTACGACGATGTCCCTGAGGGTAAGACCGCGGAGGATAACGTGGTGGAGAAGATGGGCAACACCATCCCTGAGTTGGGGGATAACGCTTTGCCTCATTGGGAGTTGGCGAAGAAGTATGATCTGATCGATTTTGAACTGGGTGTGAAGATCTCCGGCGCCGGTTTCCCAGTCTACAAGGGCTATGGCGCGAGGTTGCAGCGCGCGCTCATCAACTTCTTCCTGGACGAGGCGCGCAATGCGGGCTACTTGGAGATCATGCCTCCGACTGTCGTCAACCAGGCTTCCGGCTACGGAACAGGCCAATTGCCTGACAAGGAGGACCAAATGTACCATTGCGAGGTGGATGACCTCTACCTGATCCCTACCGCCGAGGTGCCTGTCACGAATATCTACCGTGACGTGATTTTGGACGAGAAGGATCTCCCTATCAAGAACTGCGCCTACACGCAGTGCTTCCGCCGTGAGGCTGGCTCTTACGGAAAGGATGTGCGTGGATTGAACCGTCTGCACGAGTTCTCCAAGATCGAGATCGTGCGCATCGATACGCCTGAACACTCGAAGGAGTCGCACAAGGAGATGCTGGCCCATGTGGAGGGCTTGCTCAAGAAGTTGGAACTCCCTTACCGTATCTTGCACTTGTGCGGTGGCGACATGAGTTTCACCGCTGCCACTTGCTACGACTTTGAGGTCTTCTCCGCCGCACAAAAACGCTGGTTGGAGGTCTCTTCCGTATCTAATTTCGATACCTACCAGGCGAACCGCCTGAAGTGCCGCTACAAGGGCGCGGATAAGAAGACGCAGCTTTGCCACACGTTGAACGGTAGCGCTTTGGCCCTGCCTCGTATCGTGGCGGCTCTCTTGGAGAACAACCAAACCCCTGAGGGCATCAAGATCCCTAAGGTGTTGATCCCTTATATGGGTTGCGATATGATAAAATAAGCCTAATGGCTCGTGAAAGAACGAGGGGCGCTTCGAGTGGTCGGAGCGCCCTTTTTTAATTAAGAATTAAGAATTAAGAATTTTGAATTATGAATCCGGTTTGTAGAGACGCAAGATTTTGCGTCTCTACCTTCCCCACATCTTGCGTCTCTACCTTTCCTCGTGAGGGGTGTTCGATGTGATGTTCCATTGATCCCTCTTTCATCCGTCATCCCCTAAAATCGACATCCTTTTGACAGAAAAACATCCTTGTGTATTTATTCCCCAATAATGCAAAATATAATCGCCCATTTTAGTTTTCAACCAAAGTTCATGTTTTAGTCAAGAACGGAACGTTATGCCCGACAAACCGCCGAAAAGAGCCGAAAAACATAGCAAAATATGGGGTTCCAGCCATGTTTTTGTGCTATTGAAGATAACCTACGTATGGAAAAAAGAAGTACTTTTATGCGTGAAAAGTATAAATCAAACATCGCTTATGGTAACGAGATATGCAAAAAGAATCGTGGCATTATTTCTCCTATGTGGGAGTATGGCCGGCAACGCTGCCGTTCGGATGAACGAAGTGATGCCTTGTAATTTGTCGACTATGATGAACACCGACAATTACAATTTCTCGGGCTTCATCGAATTTACGAATGATCAGCAGCAAAGTGTTAATTTAAGAGGTTATACCTTGGTACATTACAAGAAGACCTCAAAGAAATATACCGAAAAGTGGACTTGGCAGATCCAAAGCGATTTCATGGTGGATGCCAACAACTACGCGTTGATGTGGTTCGACGAGAGCGACCAGTCCCGACACTCACCTTACAAGCTCGATGCCGATGGCGGTTACCTCTTGCTGAAGAACGGTAACACGTTGGTCGACTCAATAGCCTACGGTGTCCAAACCGCACATATATCGTTCGGTCGTTATGGAAACGAAACGGGTTATATGGAGCCTACTCCAGGTGAGGCAAACTCCACCGCTTATGCCCAACTGACCCGATGCCAGGCTCCTGAGTTCAGCGAGAAGGGTGGATTGAAACACGGAAATGTAAACCTGCAATTGAGTTGTGCGACAGCAGGCGCTACGATACGTTACACGACCGATGGTAGCGAGCCTACGAAACAGAGCAACGTCTATAACTCTTCCATCAACATCAACGGTAATACTAGTGTACGCGCGAAAGCCTTCGCCGAGGGCATGTTGCCAAGCGCGATCGCGACCCACTCCTACATCTATGCCGATAATGACCACAACGGTTGCGGTGGCGTTACCATTCCTGTGGTATCCCTCACCGTGGAGGACCGTTACTTTAACGACAATACCATTGGTATGTATGTGACGGGTTCGAATGGTAAGCAAGGTGATAAAACTTGTACCATGATGCGGGCCAACTACAACAATGACTGGTCCCGCCCAGTCACTTTCGAATACTTCGTCGACGGACAACAAGTGCTGTCGCAGGAGTTGGAGGCGGCCATCGAAGGCGGATGCTCTAGGACATACACCGTGAGGTCGCTTTCGCTGAAAGCCTCGAAGAAGACGGGTGCGGATCTGGTCAACTACCGTTTCTTCGGTACAAAACCTGATCTCTACACCCAGACCATTTATTTGAGGAACGGAGGCCAAGGCGCTGACGCTGGCATGTTTGGCGGTGGATTCGACTTTGGTGGCGGCTTCGGCGGTGACTTTGGTGGCGGTTTTGGACAAGGCGGTATGCAAGGTGGTATGCAAGGTGGACAACAGGGAGGACAGCAAAACGGACAAAAAACCGACAAGGTGAAGTTCAGAGACGCACTGATGCAGGCCTATTGCACCAATATGAACATCGACTACCAGGCTTACCAGCCTGTGGCCTATTACCTCAATGGAGAATACTTGGGCTTGATGGCCTTGATGGAGCGTACCAATGCGAGCTACGTAAAGGCGAACCATGGTGTCGACGACGAAGAGTTGGATCTGGTTACCCTCTCGGACCAAAAGGGTATCGGCATCTCGAAGGGAACCCTCGACGCCTACAATGAATTGGTGTCGTATCTGGAGAGTACGAACAGTTCAACCCATGAGTTCTATGCCGGCGCCTGCAAGCGTATGGACATGGACGAATATTTGGAATACCAAGTCTTCCAACAGTTCATCTGCAATGCCGATTGGCCGGGTAACAATACAAAAATCTGGAGAGAAAGGAAAGACGGCTCCCGCTTCCGTTGGATTGTCTTCGATACGGATTATGGTTGCGGACACGACGGAGCACTGAACAGCGCAAGTGACATGATCACCTACTGTAGGGGTGAGGGTAAAACGAACTGGGGTAACAACAAACCATGGATGACCGTCATATTCAAGCACTTGAGCGATAATCCGGAATTTGCGAAAAAGTTCACGACCAAATACCTTTGCCACTTGTCGACCACCTTCACGGAGGATCGTATCCGTTTCGTATACGATAGCATCACTAGCCTTGTGAAGGCTGAATATTGTGCCGACATGGGCAAGGATTCGAAAGAGGCCGCCAATACGATGCTGACTTTCTTGTTGGAAAGACCGGCGAACATCTTGCAACACCTTCAAACTTACGCGGGAACTGGCGCCGCTGTCGATTTTGAGCTGAAGTCGAGTGTCAAAGGCGCACACTTCACGATAAACGGAGAAACCGTAACTGGATTCAAAGGCAAGTATTTGGCTGGATTCGCTACCGATTTCATGGCTTACCCACCTGTAGGCTACAAATTCGACCACTGGGAGATCCAGAACGGGTTTGATGAGACCGGGAAGAAGGAGAGTTGTTCGACAAACCTGCCTGGCGAACTGAGCGGCTCGCTCACAGGCTCTTGTACCATTACCGCGGTCTTTACGCCAAGCAATTACGACTATACGCTTGTCATCAACGAGTTGTGCGCTAGCAGCGACAGGAACTCGGGCAATGCGGACGACTACGGTAAATACCCTGACTGGATTGAGGTCTACAACTACGGAAGTGAACCTTTCGACTTGGCGGGACTCTCTTTCTCGGACAAAGTGAACAACTTGCAACTTAGCCCGATTGCCTATGGATACAAGTCGACCATAGTGGAGAGCAAACAACGTGTTTTGGTTTGGGCGAACAGTGACCCTGTCGATGGTCCTCTCTACCTCAACTTTAACATGAATGTGGACAAGTCGAAGACCATCTATTTGAGCAACGCTTCCGACGAAATCATATCGGAAGCCTCTTATGATCCGCACGATACCAACGAATCGTATGGTTTCCAGACTGACAATGATGGCGAATGGATATTGTACGGCGTTTGTGACAAGATCACAGCCACTCCGGGCAAGGCGAACGGAGGTATCACGTGCAGGGGCACTGGCTTGACTGACACTGAAGTCTCTGAGTCATCACTGTCAATGTACCCTAATCCTACTTCCTGCGGGGTGACCATAACCTCGAAATCATTGATCGCCAATGTCTCTATCCTCGATGTTAATGGTAGAACATTATTGGAATATGCTCCTGAAAAGGAAGAAATCAGCATCGATTTGAGCGCAATCCCTCAAGGTCTCTACATCGTTCGCATTGAGTGCGAAGAGGGTGTGTTCAATGAGAAACTGATCAAGCAGTAGTTTTTTGTTTACAAATAGGTTAAGCAAGAGGATGTGTCGGCAACGGCGCATCCTCTTGCTTTTTATGCTGCCCGATAAATCTGCCTTGCCTGTCGTGACGTTTTTGTTGTTTCGCTAATTGAATGATTTTTGTGATGGATGATATTGTGTAATATTCTGTTTGTTAGGTTTTTATGTCTATTATGGCTTGGTGCGTCGCATAATCGAAGAACTCCTCGTTTCCCCCTCTTCTTTTTGTCTCGAAAAAATCTTATTTTTGTTTGTTGTAAAATAGAGTTGATTTATGACTACATTCTTCCCTTCCGAATGGACGATGCAGAGCGGTGTGATGATCACATGGCCGCATGAGGATACTGATTGGGCTTACATGCTGGACGAGGCGGTGGCCTGTTTCGTGGAGATTGCCCGTGAGATCTCGAAGCGGGAACGCCTGCTGATCGTCTGTCGGAACGAACAATCCGTTCGTAAGGATTTGGGTGAGGTGATGAACCCTAACATCCGTTTCCGTGAGTTGCCGACCAATGACACGTGGGCGCGCGATCACGGACCGATCACTGTCTTCGTGGATGGTTCGCCCTATCTCTATGATTTCCAGTTTAATGGGTGGGGGCTGAAGTTCCCTGCTAATTATGATAACCAGATCACGAAGAGCCTCTATCTCTCCCGTACCTTCTCCCCGAAGGTGGGCTATATGAGCCTTCTCTACTATGTGCTGGAGGGTGGAAGCATCGAGTCGGACGGGGCGGGTACGCTCATGACGACCTCCCAATGTCTGCTCTCGCCTAACCGCAACGAACACCTGACACAGCCTCAGGTGGAGGAGTTCCTGAAGAGTTCGTTCGGCGTGGAGCGTGTGCTGTGGATCAACCACGGCTATCTGGCGGGAGACGATACGGACAGCCATGTGGATACGTTGGCGCGCTTCTGCGATGTGGATACGATCGCCTATGTGCAGTGTGACGATAAGACGGACGAGCATTACGCCTCACTGAAACTGATGGAGCGTGAGTTGAAATCGTTCAAGACGTTGGAAGGCAACCCTTACCGTCTGATTCCTTTGCCGATGGCGGATGCCCGCTACGAAGGTGAACAGCGTTTGCCGGCCACCTACGCTAATTTCCTGATCGTGAACGGGGCGGTGCTGGTGCCGACCTACCGCTCGCCGAAGGATGAACAGGCGTTGTCCGCCTTGCGCGAGGCCTTCCCGGACCGTGAGGTGGTGGGCGTGGACTGCTCCGCGTTGATTCATCAGCATGGTTCCCTGCATTGCGTAACGATGCAGCTGCCTTATTATGTATTGGAAGATTAATTGATTGATTATAAATTTAATAGAATATGAAAGTTGGATTGGTTCAGCAGTGTTGTTCGTCGGATGTGAGGGCGAACGTGGAGAAACTGAAACGCAACGTCACGGAATGTGCGAAGAAAGGCGCCGAATTGGTGGTCTTGCAGGAGTTGCACAACTCGCTCTATTTCTGCCAGACGGAGGATGTCTCATGCTTCGATTTGGCGGAGACGATTCCGGGTCCCTCCACGGAGGAGTTCTCGGCCTTGGCGAAGTCCCTGCATGTGGTCATCGTGCTTTCCCTCTTCGAGAAGCGCGCCGTGGGCCTTTACCATAACACGGCCGTGGTGATCGACAGCGACGGAAGCATCGCCGGGAAGTACCGCAAGATGCATATTCCTGATGATCCAGCCTATTACGAGAAGTTCTATTTCACACCGGGTGACCTAGGCTTCCATCCTATACGGACCAGCGTGGGCAACTTGGGCGTGATGGTCTGCTGGGACCAATGGTACCCCGAGGCTGCCCGTCTGATGGCGCTCGCCGGTGCGGACCTGCTGATTTACCCGACCGCCATAGGGTGGGAGAGTACGGATACGCCTGACGAGAAGGAACGTCAGCTGAACGCTTGGATGACCGTGCAGCGTGGCCATGCCGTGGCGAATGGCTTGCCTGTCGTGACGGTGAACCGCTACGGATTCGAACCGGACCCTTCCGGGGTGACGAACGGTATACAGTTCTGGGGCAATAGCTTTGTGGCTGGTCCTCAGGGCGAA
>JAGCGM010000130.1 GCA_017649635.1 Paludibacteraceae bacterium
GTGCGTGTTATCGCCAGAAGGAATCTTGGAGGACCAGAAGACCAGGTATTGTCCGCTCGCATCATCGTAGACCGCCTCGGGCGCCCATGTGCAACCCGCACCATCAGGCGCGACACGGCACATGCGCTGTTCCGACCAATGGACCAAGTCGGAGGACTCCCACACCATGATAGACTTGCTACCCGTGGTCTGTGCGGCCGACCAGTTACCATTACCATTGATTTTCAAGTCCGTAGCTATGACATAGAATTTCTCTCCGTCCGCCGAGCGCATGATGAAGGGGTCGCGCAACCCCTTCTCGCCCATGGTGGAGACCAAGACCGGGTTACCATCATTGAGGTCGGTCCAGTGTAGACCATCCCGGCTCACAGCGAAATAGATCTGTTCACCCTGCGAGAGCCCCTCACCCTTGAAATAGGCGAATAGATACGCGGAATAGGCCTTCTCCTGCGCGAAGGAAGCCAACGAAGCCCCAAGGAGCATTAGAAACGGAACGATGCGGCGCAATAGGCCTTTTGTGTTTTTCATCATATTTTATCTGTTTTACAGAAACACTTACATTAAAACCCGTAAGAAAACGGCGCATAAAGATAAATATTTTTTCCATACAAAAAGGAAAGGAGGAGATTTATGAATTAAGAATTAAGAATTAAAAGTTAAGAATGATGAGTTAAGGGTGGATAACGGTTCGGTGTTGTTGATTATAAATTTAAGAAGATTCTATCCGGAGATATTTTCGGCAACACAAACAACTAATTAGCAGATATTTAGCAATAATATTACTTCTCGATATCCGTTTTATACTTAAAACGGTCCAGATGGGTGAAGCCCATGGCGGTTAATTGTTCCACGCTTTTCTCCACATCCGCCTCGGTATTATACTGCTCGATCAAAGGGAGTCTGACGACGACACGCTCCTGCAGTCCCAGGTCCGCCAAGCGACGCAGGTTGGAGAGCATCTGAGTAGCCTCCTGCCCCGTATATGCCTTATAAATCGCCTCATTCATATCCTTGACGTCGACCATATAATGGTCCACCACATCCACAGACTTCTCGAAGAGCGCGCTAGGCACGTTCAGCGAGGTCTCCAGCGTAAGGTTCCAATGCGGACCGCACAACTCCCTGAACGAACGGATGAACTCCACATTCAGCAGAGGCTCGCCCCCGCCGAAGGTGACCCCACCGCCGGTCGCCAAGAAATAGAGTTGGTCAATCTTCACATAATCGTACAACGATTGGGGAGTATGCGTGACCAAGTAGGCATCGGCACGGTTGCACTGAGGATTCAGGCAATAGGCACACTTGAGCGGACACCCCCAAAAGGCCGCCAAGGTAGTGACACCCTCGCCATCCACCGTCAGACGATGTCTGGCCACACCGATAAATTTCACAGGTTGCATACGTGGAAATTCTTTTATGATTAGCAAAATTATAACAAAAAGCATTTGTTTCCCTATTACGAGGAAAAAAAGTTATCTTCGCGCACGCAACAGAGGGAACATAGATAAAAAACACCCTGCGAAATAGTGAAAATAATGGCAAACAACCAGGAAATCCATTGGTTCGTGGCAAGAACCAGGTCAAGGCAAGAAAAGAAAATCAGGCAGATCGTGGAGGAGATGGGGATAGAGGTCTATCTACCCGTCAGAGAGGAAATGCGCCAATGGCACGACCGCCGCAAGAAGGTGGAGGTGGTATTGATCCCCGGCATCATATTCCTCCACACCGACAAGGCGACCGCCCTCTCCTTGCCCAACGAGCGAGGAGTGCCCATCCGTTTCGCCATCAACACGACACTAGTCAGGCACGAAATCATGACCGTCCCCTCCCACGAAATGGAGAACTTCATGAAATTCCTATGTTCAAACGATGATGAATTACAGATAGACGAGGAACTCATCTACATTCCAGGCACCAAGGTGCGCATCGCGCGTGGACCGATGGCTGGAGTGGAAGGTGAGCTCATCCGGGTGGACAACAAGAAGAAGGTCGTCGTCCGCCTCACCGGCCTCATCGCCTGTTCCCTGGAGATTCCAATGTCCAGGCTGGAAAAAATAAAGGATTAAGGAGAACGCCAGAGAATTATTTCTCCGACTCGTTCACCTTGAACTTATCACCTGTTTCGTCGACAACACGCTGGTAGTAGCTCTTCGAATAGCCAGGCATTTGGATATCATCCGGCACGCCCCATCCGTTGTCAATGAACTTACCCTTCCTTTCACGCTTGATGTTTCCATCGGCATACTTCACCATGAGGAATTCGCCCAAAGCCTTCCATTGGCGCATCATCAGCACGCTCTGGTTCTCCGAATACTCCGTGAGGAAACGGTTCGCGTAATCAGGTGATTTCTTGAAGAGGGACTGCGCCGCCTCCTCCACCACCTGCAGGTTATCCTCCAGCTTCTGTTCAAACTCAGCCTGCACTTTGCGGATATCAGGGGCCATATACTTATACTTGCCGTAAGCCATGTTGGAGACCCAGTTGAAGACCCAGTAGGCGGAGTCCCACGAGAACTCCAGCAAACTACCATTGCCTGTTTTGAAGCAATTAGGCACCTCCGTCGTGCCGCAGTAGATCGGCACATAGACCGTGAAGGTCGCATCATCGACACCAAACCATAGCACGCCACCGATCTTGCCCGGCAACCAGCTGCGCATTTGGGCGACGAACGAGAAGGCGTTCTTCGGGCCAGCGATAGGCGACTCGTTGAAGTAAGTCTGGCCGTTCAGTTCCCAGAACCTAGGCTCAAAGCGGTAGTCCGCGCCGAAAGGTTCGGCACCCACATCCTCCGTCAACGCCAGCGGAGAGTTCTCGAAATGGTCACGCATCAGGTTCTTCAACTCCAGCAAAGAGACCTTGTTCGTAGGCTTCACCCACAGAGGCATCGGCTCGTCGGACTTGCCCAAGACATAGTCGATGTACTTCTCCATGTCAGGGTTCACCTTGCGGTAGATGCTCCACACCCTCGCATCGCAGAAACGTCTGGCGCTGAACGACATAGGGTCATACGCCTCCGAAAAATTAAAGTCTTTGTTCTTACCGTTAAAGTAGCCCATCTCCTTCGCAAAAGAGATCACATCCCTGGAATAGCGGCAGTTCTCCCTGTCATTCATGGGGAAAGTGGTGATTCGTGAATGGTTCGTATGGGCGCAGATACAATCGTCCGGCACACGCAATGCCACCCAAACCGCACCCTTGATATCAGGGCCCTTCCCAATCATCTCCATGATCCACACCTCGTTAGGGTCCGCGATGGAGAAGGTCTCGCCCATGCTGCAATAGCCGTAACGGTTCACCAGCTCCGTCATGACCTGAATGGCCTGCTGAGCGGTCTTGGAGCGTTGGAGTGTGACGTAGATCAGGTTACCATAGTCCAAGATGCCCGTAGTGTCCTGCAACTCCTTACGTCCTCCGAACGTGGACTCCGTGATGCAGACCTGGTGTTCATTGATATTACCAAGGACGGCATATGTCTCCGACACCTCGTCTATCTTCCCTTGGTACTTATGGGTGTCCCACCCGTAGATGTCCGTCTGCATATACTTTGCGTTAGACGTGGCCGGGTAGAAGGAGAGTTCCCCGTAGAGGTAATACGAATCAGCGGAATAGGTGCAGAAGGTGGAACCATCCTTCGAAGCCGCCTTACCCACCATGACGTTCGTACCCGCATAAAGACTCATGCTCCCCGCCAACACGGAGGAGAGGCAACACACGACGATTTTACGAAACTTATTCATAATCACCAATAAAATTGAGTGTTATATTCCGCCTCATTGCCGCAATTATCCTTCACGACAATCTTCAGCGTATGGTTTTTATTTTTTTCGACCAATTTACTATCCATCCAGAACGTGATGAGCCGAGTCTTGTAATCGAACTCGAACATCACCCATTTGTCGTCGATGTAACCGTCATACGTAGCGATACCCGACTGCGCATCATTGATTTTAAAGCGCAGGAAAGGCTGATTAGGGATATTCTTCGTATGCACCGGCAGAATGGTAGGCTTCACCAAGTCCGCCGCCACGACAAATTTGCCGAACGAGTTGGTACGGCCCACCACATAACCATTGTTATAATTCGCACAGATCGCGCCAGCCGGCAACCCTTTCTCAGTCACCTTCGCGATATAATACTTAGACTTATCCTCCAACGAATCCCTCGTCACGCGCAAGGAGATGTCGCAGAAGCAATGCACCGGGGAGAACCACGAACCGATCTGATGGATGTCGGAGAAGAAGCCCGGTTTGGTGGAAGCCGTCTTCGAGTAATTCTCCGGAATGTCCGTATAGATCGCATTATCAGGGAGTTGAAGGCAGAAGTCCTCCTTCACGATAAACTTAGCCTCGCCACAACGTATCAAGCTATCGGCGGGTATGGTGTTCCGATCCCAACTGGTCTTCTTTCCGTGGATGACGAAGGCGAACTGGTCCGAATTGCCGAAGTCGTCCGTCACGACGTACTTCACATGATAATCCTTCTCCTTGTCGATGTAGATGGTGCCCGACAACCCGTCATGGAGATGCAACGGCAGGTTCTTG
Organism: Paludibacteraceae bacterium; assembly: GCA_017649635.1. Taxonomy (GTDB): domain Bacteria; phylum Bacteroidota; class Bacteroidia; order Bacteroidales; family Paludibacteraceae; genus UBA1181. The sequence continues at coordinate 4,543 of JAGCGM010000130.1, forward strand.
TCCTTGAAAGACTTCATGAAGAACTCACCTGTGGAGAGTTGTTGCGCATAATCGATGAAACCATTCAAGGCGCGTGTGTCGCTGAACTTAATGTTCGTGATGGTGACATCCGAAATCAGTGCGTCGTCCACATAGAGTTTCAGGTTTCTAGGCGTATATTTGAAGGAAGTGTTCGACATGAAATCGACCGCCTTCACGGCGAAACCCAGCTTTCCCCAAGCCGTGATGTTCTGTCCGTTCTTCAGGACGCGCTGTTTCGCCTTGTTCACCACCACGCTGTAGCGTTGTTCCTTCTGGTCGTTCACACGTCCCTCGTCGTCCAAGCCATAAATCTTCACTCCATTGATTCGTGGAGCGCGCGTATCCTTAAGTCCGAAATACTTGTTCAGCAGAAGCGGGTTCTGCAGCGCCTGGTCCTCCGTGCGGCGTATCTCGAAGTGGAGGTGAGGTCCGCCCGAAGCGCCCGTATTGCCTGAGATGGCGAACTGTTCGCCCTTCTTCACAGGGATGACGCCTGGCCCGAAATCCATGTCGACCTCAAACTTCTTGTCAGCATATTGCTTCGTCCTCACGATGGAATCTATGCGAGGAATGAAACCGTTCAAATGTCCGTAGACTGTCGTGAAACCATTCGGATGGGCGATGTGAACGCACTTGCCGTAGCCAGTCCTGCTGATGGAAATTCTGGAGACATACCCGTCCGCCACCGCATAGATCGGTTTATTCTCCTCCCCGTTCGTCCTGAAATCCAGACCGCCATGGAAATGGTTTCTCCTCATCTCGGCGAAACTGCCGCTCAGAGTGGTCTCAAAATCGACGGGAGAACAAATCTGCCAATTACCGAATTGCGCGGATGAATTCACATACAAAGACACAAAAACCAACAAAAAAATGAATTTCCTCATTCCTAAATACGCTTTACACTTTTAACCGAATGCAAAAATACCAAATCTGTCGCACATAATATCGCAAATCAAAGAAACAAAGAGTACAAAATCACCCATTTTTAGATTTGTTAAGGATTATTTCCTGAAGGGAGCACCAAAATATCCCAAAATTTATAAATTTGCATTCCGAAACAGGGATCATCGAGGTTCCAAACAAAAAACGGATAATAGGAATATTAATTTAAATAAAAAGAAATGAAAAAGCTATTATTTTCTTTCATCGCATTGTTCGCAGGAATTGCGACAGCGTTCGCCGATGGGGCGCCGGAGATTTACTTCGAGCAGATCACCCATGACTTCGGGACTTTCCCTGAAGAGAACGGCAAAGTATCATGCACATTTGAATTCAAAAACGTAGGTAGCGCGGACTTGGTGCTACAAAGCGTAAAAGCATCCTGTGGTTGTACTACACCAGACTGGACCAAAGAGCCAGTTAAACCAGGCGAGACGGGTGTTGTGAAAGCTACATACAACGCAACTGGTCGTCCAGGCTCATTCACCAAAACCATCACCGTGAAATCAAACGCCGGTGAGAAGAGATTGACCATCAAGGGAGAGGTGATCCCTAAGGCCCAGAAGGTGGAGGACAAGTACCCATTCGAAGTGAACGGTTTACGTTTGATGAAGAAGAACTGCTACTTCAACACCATCTATTACTCTGAGGAGACCAACGTGAAGAAAGAGAACGCAAAGCCTCAATCAAAGACTGAGGTTATCGAGGTCATCAACAACGGCAAAGAGGATGTCAAGCTCTCCTTCGAGAACGGCAACCCTAAATTGGTTTCTGTCAAAGCGAACCCTGAAGTGTTGAAAGCTGGAGAAAGAGGTACCATCGATATCACAATCAGCCCTAAGGATTCTGATGTTTGGGGCACGTTCAAGAAGACCTTCAAGGTAAAATCGAACGGCAAACCTGCGGATTTCGACATCACCCTCTACGGAAACGTTGCGGAGGACTTCTCCTACATGACTCCTGAAGATAAGGCTGACGCTCCTGTATTGACCGTGGGCAACACCATCTCTCTCGAGACAATCGAGCTCGGCAAGACAAAGACCTTCAAGTTCAAAGTTCAAAACACGGGAAAGAAACCTCTCATCATCCGTTCTTCCCACTGCGACGCTGACGGCTTCACCATCAAAGCTCCTACTAAGCCAATCAAGGCTGGCAAAGAGGGCGAAATCTACGTGACCGTTAACACAGCGAACTCTAAGGCTGGTAAATATTCTCAAAGATTGACGTTGACCACCAACGATCCGAACCGTAGCACGTTCGTCATCAACTTAGTCGGCGAGGTTAAATAAATCCAACTTCCCTTGGATTGAAAAGGGACGGCAATAGGGACAATCCATATGATTATCCCTATTGCTTTTTTTTATACCTTTGCGAAAAATTCATACCAGTGAGAAAACTTTTCTTCATCATATCGATCCTTCTCGCATTCACCGCCTGCGTGAAAAAAGACAGGTACGTCATCCACGGAAATCTGAGGTGCGTAAATGCCCAGGAAGCCTACTTGATGGAGATGAACCAACTGGGGGAAATGGTCATCACCGACAGCGCCCCCATACGCAACGGAGACTTCAAATTCAGGGGACACGTGGACTATCCCACCATGAGGTTCATCAAAGTGGGGTCCTGCAGACCCTTCGACGTCTTCGTGGAGAACGAAGAGATAAGCATCAAAGGGTCTGTACTGTATCCCGACGAAATCACTGTCACAGGCTCCAACTCGCAGGAAGAACTGAATTTCCTGATGAGCGAATACAAAAGCATTTCCAACAAGCGGAATTCCGTATTGGTGAAGATCTCCAACGCTAAGAAAAAGAAGGATTTACAACTCGTGAAGAGCCTCACAGCCCACTACGAGGCACTCCCCGACTCGCTGCTGTTCATCACGGAACGATTCGTCGCCAGCAACCCGACATCCGTCGGCGCCGCCTACTTCGTCTGTTCGCTCTCCGAATCTTTCTCCATCTCGAAGCTGGAAAGCATCATCAAACTATTCTCCCCCGCCATATCCAATTCACAGTATGTCAGATACTTGAACGACGAACTCGCCCTCTCCAAGAAATTTTCCGTGGGCTCAATCGCCCCAGACTTTCACCTGACCTCCATCGACGGGGAAGAGATTACCTTGGATAAATATCTCGACAAATACCTATACATCGATTTCGGAGCTTCATGGTGCAAGGAAACGGAAGAGAGAAACGAGACATTACTGGACCTCTACCACCGTTACCACCCCCTCGGGCTGGAAATCCTCTCCGTCTCACTCGACTCGGACGACGACGAATGGCGCGACTTCGCCTGCCGCGAACCCGAACTGCCTTGGGAACAGGCCTCCGACCTCCTCTATTGGGCAAGCCCCATCACCAAGCAATACCACGTCAACCAAATACCTTATGGCGTGCTGATCAGTCGAGACGGAAAGATATTGCAGATAGACGGAAAGAAAGTCAACATAGGCAATCGACTTAAAAAAACATTCGGTCAATAACATGGACTTCCTAACACACTTATACAACGGAGAACACGTATGGATAAGCTCCATCATCTGGGGCATCATCGTGGCCGTATGCCCCTGCACGATGGCCGCCAACATCACAGCCATCACAGCCATGTCCAGAGACAAAGAGGGAGGCAACAGCCTCTTCACAAGGGGTATCGCCTACGCCTTAGGCAGAGCGGCGGCTTATGTCTCATTGGGCATCCTCCTTTCCCTCTTCGCGCAAGGCCTTCACATAGGCGAATCATTCCAGCACCTCTTCGGACTCTTCCTGGGCCCCATCCTCGTCCTCATCGGAATCCTGATGCTGGACATCATCCACATCCACGGATTGGCGGACAAATGCATGGTGGTGTTCAACCGGATGGTCAAACGATTCGGCTTCTGGAAATCCTTCCTGCTCGGTATACTGCTGGCCTTCGCCTTCTGCCCTTACAGCGCCACCATCTACTTCGGCGTGGTCATCCCCTCCTCTCTATCCGCCGAGAGCGGATACATCGTGCCGATCGCCTTCGCCATCGGGGCGACAATACCGGTCTTGTTGCTGGCTTGGATCTTCGCGTTCAGCATGGATTCCGCCAAAAAGACATTGGACAAGTTCCAGCAATACGAACAATGGTTCAGACGTATTTTAGCCATACTCTTTATTATCTCAGGAATTTTGTTTATCTTAGAGTATTACTTCGAACTTTAAACATAATAGCATGAAAAAACTTTTCTTATTCCTGATAGCCTCATTGTCTTTCGCAATGGCGCATGCGGCCGAAAAGGCCAAGATCGCTTTCGAGGAAACATCCTATGTCTTTACGGACAATGTGCTGGGCGAGACATCCGAACATGTCTTCGTCTTCAAGAACGAGGGGAAAGCACCGCTCGTCGTCTCCGACGCTGTCCCTTCCTGCGGTTGTGTGAAACCGTCATGGACCCGCCGGCCGGTAGCCCCAGGCGACACGGGTTCTGTCCATGTCTACTACACCAGCAAAGTGAGCGGAGCCTTCCACAAAACCATCAAGATTTACTCTAACACGAGCGGGAAGAAGCCTGTCCTGACCATCACGGGCGAGACCAAGGCGAAGAAATAAAGCGTCTACCAACCTTCGGCGGACGCCTTCCCTACCCGACGAAGCCTAGCACCTCGCTTAGGCTTCGAAAGGCTTTATCATTATCTAGAAATACGATTCACGGCCAATAGCCCACAAAAAAAGCGCCAATCCAAACGGACTGGCGCTTTACTATTTAGGATCAGTTCAGATCTTATTTGTCACCGCGGATAGCTGCGATACCTGGAAGAACCTTGCCCTCCATGTACTCCAACATAGCACCACCACCAGTAGAAACGTAGCTAACCTTGTCGGCCAACTTGTTCTTGTTGATGGCAGCCACTGAGTCACCACCACCGATCAAAGAGAATGCGCCATTCTCTTGGGTAGCCTTAGCGACAGCCTGTGCGATAGCGGAAGTACCCTTAGCGAACTTGTCGAACTCGAACACGCCCATAGGACCGTTCCAGAGAACTGTCTTAGACTTAGCGATCACCTCAGAGAACTTCTTGATAGACTCGTCAGCGATATCAAGACCCATCCATCCGTCAGGAGTCTCGTCCGTCTTGCTAACCTTAGCGTTGGCGTCCTTGTCGAACTTGTCAGCGTTCACTGCGTCAACAGGGAGAAGGAGGTTCACGCCCTTAGCCTTAGCCTTAGCGAGCACTTCCTTAGCCACGTCCAAACGATCCTCCTCGCAGAGAGAGTTACCGATCTTACCGCCCATCGCCTTGATGAAGGTGTAAGTCATACCACCACCGATGATGAGGTTGTCGACACGGTCGAGCAAGTTGTTGATGATGTTGATCTTATCGGAAACCTTAGCACCACCCATGATAGCGGTGAAAGGCTTTTGTGCGCTCTTGAGCACCTTGTCCATAGCCTCAACCTCCTTGTTGATCAAGAAACCGAACATCTTGTTTGCCTCGTCGAAAGAGTCAGCGATGACAGCTGTTGAAGCGTGTTTACGGTGAGCCGTACCGAACGCGTCGTTTACGTATACGTCAGCGTAAGAAGCCAAAGTCTTAGCGAACTTCTTCTGAGAGTCCTTCATGGCCTTCTTAGCGTCCTCGTATGCAGGATCGTCCTTCTCGATGCCACGTGGCTTACCCTCCTCTTCAGGATAGTAACGGAGGTTCTCCAACAAAAGGATCTCACCCATCTTAAGGTTCTTAGCTTGCTCGGAAGCGGCAGCGCAATCAGGAGCGAATTGGATCTTGCCCAAGTATTTCTCGATGGCAGGAAC
>JAGCGM010000131.1 GCA_017649635.1 Paludibacteraceae bacterium
CACTGGGACGCGGTGAACATCAATTACGAGCACTGTGCGCAGGAGCTCTACCTTCCCAACGCCTTCACCCCGGGTCCCGATGCCCTGAACCCAGTCTTCCTGCCAATTTTCAGTTACCCCGACGAAATCGAGGAGTACCGGATGGAGATCTATAACCGCTGGGGCGGCTTGGTGTTCCATACGGAGGAGAAGACCTACGGCTGGGACGGTGCCAATGCGATGGAGGGTGTGTATGCCGTGGTGGTTCATTACAAGAGCCGCGGGGAGAAGGCGAAGACGGTGAAAGGAAGCGTGACGGTGGTGCGGTGAAAAATCGTATCTTTGCGACATCATTTAAGATCAAGAGGTTGTTATAATTCATGAGAGCCCTCCATCATATAGCCATATTTCTGCTCTGCTGCTTGTTCGCGTGCGGGAACCTTTCCGCCCAGCCCGAAGGCCGGGAATTCTGGTACACCTGCGGCACCAGGCCGCATTATGTGACGGCATCGGATTTGGCGGATTCGTCGGATTCAGCCCTCGTTTACATTCTTGGACACCAAGCATGCACAGGATATGTTCAGAACCCATTCACTTCCTTTTATGTCCCTTTTGAAGTACATCCCGATTCTTTGACAACGGTGTCCATCCCTGCAAACGAACTTTTTTTTGGTGAAGTCCAAGAGATGATCGCTGGCGGCCAGATATGGTCTGCGCCGCTTCAGGGGGGGACGGTTGTCATCCGCACCACTGATGATGTTCAAGTCTGGATTCAGTCGCCGAAGCTTACCAGTAATCCTTTTGCGTCGCATTATCACTTTCCAATTAAAATCCCGTTGTTTCCCTTAGATTTTTATTATAGTCATTACCGTTTATCTCCTTTCGGTTCCTATTATGTGATTGCCCCTTCAGACAGTACGGAAGTGTTCAGTATTGCGGAAGCGCCCAGTCTTTCCGACACGGTTATGCTACAAGCAGGAGAAGCAAGTTTCTACTATAATAACGGTCCGTATGATAATCTCTTTTTTTCAAATTGTAAAAGAATCATTCCTTATAAAGACGGTGGATCATTCCAAGAATTGAACACATACAGTTTGCCTAATGAAAGCATCCATTTAGGCAGGGATTATCTTGTACGTGCTTTACGTAACAATTTGTTCGAGTCAATGTATTCGTTACCTTTTGCAGCGACAGATTTCACCAGTTATCCTTGGGTCGCAAGCAACCGCATAGCCACCTATCACAACAATTATACCGCTATGTTTGGAGACCCACCAGACTCCGTCATCTACGCGTTCATCCGAACGTCCACTCCGGCCGAAGTCACGCATGACACTTATCATGTACCCGATTTTCAGATATATGACCCCATTCAAGGAGTGGTTCCTTACAATATGTTACAAACATACAACCAAACTCCAATCCACCCTACTGAGAGAATGGTTCCTCATTGGGACTACCCCATCACAAAACACCCCTTTCCACTGACTATCCCGCACCCATATACCCCATACATAGATCTGACTATCTATGTCCGTGAGAACGGTCTTTCCACCACAGCGTTGAACGGCCAAAGTATTCCTGCCAGTGCCTTTGATTCCTTTCCTGGCACGAACGGGGAGTATTATTCCGCCCAGTTTGCCTGGTATGGTTACGGCACTCTTCCGGACTATATCACCGTTGACAATCCTAATGGCTTTACTGGTTACATTCACGAAATCGGCTATTCTTATACAGATGATGTTCCCGAGTACTATCCAAGCTATATGGATTCCGTCTTGTGTGTTTACTATTTCATGGAAGGATCCTCTCCTTACAACTATTTGGAATCCCCTTACCCCCACTCTAACCTTAGCGTCATTGATTCGGATATGGTCCACCGCTGCCTCGGCGACACCCTCGCCCTCCTCGTGGAGTACAACCCCGACTCTGTACCCGTAGAGTGGATCGTCGATGGCATCTCCCACCCCGGCGACGCATACTCGTTCCTGCTCACCACCTTGGACACCCTCACCGTGCAGTGCATCCTCCACTACGAGTGCCCCGATACCACCACGACCTTCGTGGCCGTGGTGCCGCCGCCGCTCCTCACCATCGCGCACGACACCACCGTCTGCGCCGGCGCGACCCTCTCCGTGGAACAGCCCTCCGCCCTCTCCTACCTCTGGAGCAACGGAGCCGCCACACCCTCCATCACTGTGGATTCCGCTGGAACGTTCCAGGTGAGCGTCACCAACATCGGGTGTCGCGCCGAGAGCGACAGCTTCCACCTCAGTCTTTACCCGCAGTCGGCGGTGGATTTCGGCAACGACAGCATCCTCTGCGAATTGGCCACGCTGCTGTTGGATGCCACGCAGCAGCACCCCGCACAGTACTTCTGGCAGGACGGGAGCACCAACACCACCTACCCGGTCTATCAGGACGGCGACTACTGGGTGGTCATCACGGACAACTGTCTTGGCGCGAGCGACACCATCAACATCGGCTACCTCAACGATTTCTCTGTTAACCTTGGCCCGGACACGATGCTGTGCGAGGGCAAAACCTTGACCCTCAATGCGGAAGTTCCCTACTGCGACTATCTGTGGCAGGACG
>JAGCGM010000132.1 GCA_017649635.1 Paludibacteraceae bacterium
CATCTCGTTGGTCAATGGCCTGACGGCGGCGAGCGCCTCCTGGTAGCGTTGGTACTTCTCGAATTGCAGGTCGATGTAGAACTGGTACTCCCACTCCCTACCGATGATAGGGGTAGATTGGATTCTTGTCAAGTTCATCTTGTAGAAGGACAAGATGGAGAGGATTTGGGCGAGACTACCCTCCTCATGGGAGAGCACCAGCAGGAGGGAGGCCTTGTTCGGGAACTTCTTCCTGTTCATCTCCTCCACCACTTCACCATCACCGACGACCAGGAAGCGGGTGAAGTTACGTTTGTTGGTCTCGATGCCCTTGGCGAGGATCTCTAGACCATAGATTTCAGCCGCCAATTCGCCACAGATAGCCGCCTTGCCCATCAATTTTTGCTCGGCCACCATCCGTGCGCTCGATGCGGTATCGTCGTACTCCACCGCCTTGAGGTGACGGTTCTCCTTGAGGAAGTTCTGGCACTGCATCAGGGCGATGGGGTGCGAATAAACCTCCTGGATCTCCGTGATGTCCTGGTTAGGAAGGGCAACCAAGTTGTGCTTGATACGGAGCTTCTGTTCCCCGGCGATGCGCAACCCGCTATCCGCCAACAACGTGTGGTTCTGCAGCAGGCTACCCGCGATGGTGTTCTCGATGGCGACGATTCCCAACAGATCCTTGTTGGCGCAAACCGTCTCGAAGAGTTTGTCGAAGTGGTCGCACGGAACAATATCGATCTCCTCACCCCGGAAATACTCCCTTGCGGCGATGTCATGGAAACAACCCGCAATGCCTTGAATGACAACTTTTTTTCTCGTACCCATAATCCTATTCATTAAAAAGTCCCGCCTCGTTTACCAAGGTGGGACTCAAAATTTCAACAATAACGAACCTCACCTTATGAAACCCATAAAGTAAAAAGAGTAGTAATAATAAAAACACCACCTGTTCGTCATCGCTTTATTCTTTTTAAAACTCTGTAACAAAAAAGTCCCGCATTACTGCGGGACCTTATTTCGATTGATTGATTACTCATTAATAAAATAGAAGTCCCGCTCTTACCTCACAAAGTAAAAGTAGTAAAAATAATATGAGAAAAAATTCTTCATCGTTCTTCTATTTTGATGCGCAAATTTACAAAATTTTCCGGAACACAAAACGATTTGTCACATTTTTTTTCAAAATATTTCGCATCATGTCACGGGGAGGGGTCTGGCAAACGGCTGTTGGGATTTACGATTTACTATTTAGCCATTTACGATTTACAAATAGGGACTTAACACATGACGGGGCCATTGGTTTTTAAGGGCGGTATATATACCGCAGAACTGAGGGAACTTTAGGTGGAGACGCAAGATTTTGCGTCTCTACGAGGGGAACCGACCGCTAAACAATATGCGTGTTCATGGGAAAGGGAACGCGTATGAAAAAGGGACGCAAAAAATTGACGACATTATTGGCCTTTAACGGCGAGGGATATGTATAATCGCAGAAACGAGGCGACGTTAGGTGGAGACGCAAGATTTTGCGTCTCTACGTGTCCCCCCACGAAGGCACGGGAATGCGCATGAAATAGGGACGCCAAACAAATGACGTCCCTTAATTCAAAATTCTTAATTGACTTCGTCGAACTGACGTTTCTTAATTCAAAATTCTCAGATGCTCCACTCGAAGCCATCCTTAGTATCCTTCACGTTGAAGCCCAAGGCAGCCAGTTCGTTGCGGATCTTATCGCTGGTCGCCCAATCCTTGTTCGCCTTCGCCTGCTTGCGGATTTCGAGCAAGAGGTCGATGGCACCCTTGTAGGCGTCGCTATGGCTATCGGCCGCGGCGGAGAGTCTCAGACCGAGGATATCGACAAGATAGAGTTGGAACAATGATTTCAGTTCCTCCAAGTCGGCGGCGGAGATGGTACCCTTGCCGTCGGTCACCGTATTGATCGCCTTGGCCACCTCGAAGAAATAGGAGATGACGATAGGCGTGTTCAGGTCGTCGTTCATCGCCTCCTCGCACTTCTCACGCAAACCAGCCACATCCACGGTCGTCGTGGCAGCCGGAGTGATCTTCTGCAGACGCGCGTAGGCGTCGGTAAGACGTTCCAGGCCCTTCTCGGAAGCCTGCAAAGCCTCGTTGCTGAAGTCCACCGTGCTACGGTAGTGCGCCTGAAGGATGAAGAAGCGGATGGTCATCGGCGAGTAAGCCTGCGTGAGCAAAGAGTGGCTACCCGTGAAGAACTCGTCCAGAGTGATGAAGTTACCCAACGACTTACCCATCTTCTTACCGTTGATGGTGATCATGTTGTTGTGCATCCAGTAGTGGACCGTCTCTTTGCCAAGTGCGGCGGTAGACTGGGCGATTTCGCATTCGTGGTGCGGGAAGACCAAGTCCATTCCACCACCGTGGATATCGAACTCCTCGCCGAGGTATTTCGTACCCATGGCGGAGCACTCCATGTGCCAACCCGGGAAGCCGTCGCTCCAAGGGGAAGGCCAGCGCATGATATGTTCAGGTTGCGCCTTCTTCCACAGAGCGAAGTCCAAAGCGCAATGCTTCTCGTCCTGTCCATCCAGCTCACGGGTCGTCTCCAAGAGGTCGTCGATGTTCCTGCCGGAGAGTTTACCGTAGTGGTGGTCCTTGTTATATTTCTTCACGTCGAAGTAGACGGAGCCCTCGCTCTCGTAGGCGTAGCCAGCGTCCAGGATCTTCTTCACGAACTCGATCTGTTCAATGATATGGCCAGAAGCGTGAGGCTCGATGCTAGGAGGCAAGACATTAAGGGCCTCCATCGCCTTATGGTAGCGGTTCGTGTAGTACTGAGCCACCTCCATCGGTTCCTTCTGCTCCAAGCGGGCCTTCTTGGCGATCTTATCCTCGCCCTCGTCGGCGTCATGCTCCAAGTGGCCCACGTCCGTGATGTTACGCACATAGCGCACCTTATAGCCCAATTGGGTCAGGTAACGGAATAGCACATCGAAAGTGATAGCTGGGCGGGCGTGGCCCAAATGTCCGTCGCCATATACGGTCGGACCGCAAACATACATGCCCACGTGGGGCGCATTCATCGGCACAAACAGCTGCTTCGTCCTTGTCAGCGTGTTGTATATCCTTAATTTATGTTCCATCTAATTACTCAATTATTTTTCCGCAAAGATACGATTTATTAGTTAAGAGTTAAGAATTAAGAGTTAAGAATTATGGGGTGACACGAATTCCTTTCGGCACGCACGTACCAATCAGCAACAAGCGGTACGATGGCCAGCATGGAGGCGGCTCACCCCCTCATCATATCACTCCAGCATCTTCTCAGACTTAACTATTCCGTAGTAGTAGAGGGAGCACGGGTTGTTCTTCTCGTCCGTACCCTCCCAAGTTATTTCATAAATATTCCCTTTCTTCTTCACCTGCACGGCCGAAGTGTTCAGGTCGGTCATTTTGTCGTACGACAAAGCGCGGGTAGTGGAAGCGCCGGTCTTGGTCACCAAATAGTCTCCGCTCCACGAATCGGAGTTCGAGTACTTGTTGATGTAGGTGCCCGTCATCAGGCGGAGGAGCTCGGACTGACCCTTATCGAAGGCGGGTATTTCGACGTAAGCGCCCTTCCCCCTGAACTGCTTGTTCTCGGAGCAGGTGCCGTCACCGTTCATCTGGTAGTAGCCGGTCGTGAAGAAATGCAGCATATGGGTCACTCCCCCATCCGACTCCGTGTAACTATCCAAACACTCGTCCACCGGGGTGGATACCGAACCCACCTTAAAGAGGTTTTCCCCCTTTTGCTTCAGTTCCTCCACATCCTTCACGTCCGACGGGTCGGAGCAGGATGCCAGCACAGACAACACAAGCGGCAACAGCCACCCAAACATTTTCGCTTGCTTCTTCATATCCATGGTCATATACATGTTTATCGAACGACTAAGTATCTTCCACAAAATTAAAAATAAATAGGTGAAAAACAATATCGGGGGTCGCCCCAAAATTATATAATTATCATCGCGTCGCCCCATTCCCATGGTGTTGCCCTGGGCTATGTAAAGGGTTGTCCTTACAGGCCATAGGCGCAGCGCATAGAGATACACCATTAATTCATAATTTAAAATTCTCAATTATCATCGTGTCGCCCCTTCAGGGCTTTTGTCAAACTCAAATGCTCCTTCGAACAGGGGTTGACACCCCTGCCTGGGGGATATCGCCCCTGCGGGGCTTAGGGCGTGCGCTACACGACAGAATTCACGTAACACGAAAAACCAGCAACACACCCTTTCATTCATAATTCAAAATTCAAAATTCTTAATTGAAAAATGGGGGGCGCCAAACACATGACGTCCCCCATCAATTTCCCAGGGTGTTGCCCGGGGCTATGTAAAGGGTTGGCCTTACAGGCCATAGGCGCAACACATAGTGATACACATTCCCTCAGCAATTCACGTGACATGAAAAACCAGCGGCACACCCATTAATTCATAATTCAAAATTCTTAATTCATAATTTACTTCACCAGTACCTTTCTGAACTGGTTGTTGATTCTCACGATGTAAGCGCCACGGTAGCGGACAGGGATGGAGAACTTCTCCGCATTAGATTTGCCGATGAAGAGTGTCACGCCATCGAAGTCCATGACTTGGATATCCATGTTCTCAGCACGAAGGACAACGATCTCGCCCACCTCCGTATAGACATCCACCGTAGGAACATCCTCAATCACATCGACGCTGACATCGTCCGGATTGTCAGAGAAGACAGCGTAAAGCTTCAGGTCGTTCTCCGGCATCAAGCCATCCGCCGGCATACCACTCCAGCGTATGAAGTAGAGACCCTCCTTGGTTGGCTCCTCCGGCAATTGGATAACATCTCCGTAACGCATACTGTTGTTCTTAGAGTACTGTACGTCATCCACGTAGAAGGTGACGGTGAAGTTGAAATAGATCCAGCTAGCCACCAAGTCGATGTTACCGGAATAGTCTTGCGGATTGATCCTGGAGACCGTCTTCCTTCCGTCGTACCAGCCCTTGAACATCTTACCAGGTCCATCGATAACCGGCAACGTGATAACATCGTCGAAGATGGTGTAGTAGAGCGTATCGATCGCCACGCCTTCGTTCCTCAAGACAATAGAGTAAGAGGCGATCTTATACGTACCCGTCACGGAGAGGTCATGAGCCGGCATCGTGGCAGGGAGACCCTCCCATACATCGAACTCGTAACCCACACGGCCAGGAGCCTTAGCAGGAGAGATCGCGGCGCCATACAAGTAGCGCGCCGTCTTGATGACCTCGCCATCGATGATGTAGGTCAACGTATAACCACCCTTCTCGAAGCTACCCGTAACGGTGAGGTCGTGGGCAGGCATGATGTCCGGAGTAGCGCTCCATCCGCTGAAGGCGTAGCCCTCTTCCGTCGTCTCAGGGTCAGAGATCTTCACGAGCGGCGCACCCGCCTGGATGGTATCCCTCGCATACTCGACACCGTCCACGATGTAGATGATCTCGAACGACTTAATACCCCAAGTAGCTGTCAGCTCGAAGTCTTCAGCCGAGCTGCCCGGTCTGATCTCGTAGTAGGTGTTGACGCCGTCGGACCAGCCAAGGAATACCTGACCATCCTTCTCCGGGTAGGTAGGGAGTTGCACAACATCCTCGATCGTGTAGTTGACGCGCTCGATCTCCTCGCCGTCCGCATCCCTCAAAGTGATGGTGTAAACGACAGGCTTCCAGACCGCATTGAGGGTCAAATCCTTACGAGGCATCTCGCTTGGCACATCCATATCCCAACCGTTGAACTTATAGCCACGCTTGTCCGCAGGGTCCTGAACGGAAGCGACATACGCCGCTGTGCTCTCGCCCGCGTTGATGACGAAGTTCTGGTAAGTCACACCATCCACCTTGTAGACGAGGTTGAACTCGCTCGTCACCATAGTCCACTTAGCAGTGATGGAGACATTGTCCGCAATGAGTTCAGGGAAGAAGAGGTACTTATCTTCATTCCTGTCGTAATCGAGCAGCACACCGTTCAGTGTCCAACCGTCGAACCTCATGCCCTCGCGGTCTTCAATCTTATCGATGTAGAAGAACTCATCCTCCACGGTATATTCGTAAACGCCAACCACCTTGCCGTTATCCTCCAACGTGAGTTGGTAAGTGATGAGATCCCACTGAGCGGTAACCGTCAAGCCACCCTCTGGCATGGTCTCAGGAATCTTCGGGCTCCAACCCATGAAGGTATATCCCTCTCTGACAGGCTCCTCGAACGCAGGGATCGGATCCGCGAATACGACAGGAACCGTCTTCAGCGTCTTGCCGTTAGAGATGTAGGTGATATAGTACGTAGCGATGTGCCATGTAGCGATGAGCTTCACGGAATCCGCGTCGTCCGTATTGATGGTGGTCACGATCTCACCGTTCTGGTTCCTCCATCCGGTGAAGTCATATCCCTCGTAGTAAGGGATGTAGTCGTTCAGGTCGATGATCTTGTGATCCTCCACCGTGTAGGTGATGGTCTCGAAGGTATCGAGTTGGATTTCATAGGTGATGAGATCCCACTGAGCGGTAACCGTCAACGTATCCAGCGGCAACAACGTCGGCAACTCGCCATCCCAGCCCTTGAAGTCGTAGCCCGTTCTGACAGGGTCAGCCATCTGGGTGTAAGGCTCATCAGCGAAGCCGGACAACGTATCCGCCTTGTTGTCATATCCGTAGTTGTATACGATAGCGGTAGGACGTTTCGTGATGGACAATGAACCATAAGCCGTATCGATCACGTAGTTGTCCGCCTTCGTGTTCGCATTCAGTTCGTAAGTGAACGCGTTGGCCACCGTGCCGAAGTCGGTGATGGTACCCGTTACCTGGAACGTAGCGCCCTCGCCATCGGCGAATCCTTCACCGCCAACCGTTACCGTGCTGTTGGTCAAAGGAGTGCGGTCATATACCTTCGTGTCGGTCGCACTGGTAAGGGTAAC
>JAGCGM010000133.1 GCA_017649635.1 Paludibacteraceae bacterium
CGTAAGGCTCTCTTGAACGCCGACGTGAACTATAAGGTGGCGAAGACGTTCACCGACACCGTGAAGGAGAAGGCGCTGGGACAGAATGTGCTCACTTCGGTGAAGCCGAGCCAATTGATGGTCAAGATCGTGCACGACGAGTTGGCGCAACTCATGGGCGGCACCTCCACGGATATTCATCTGGATGGTAAACCATCGGTGATTTTGATGTCCGGTCTGCAAGGTTCCGGTAAGACTACCTTCTCAGGCAAATTGGCGAATATGCTCAAGACGAAGAAATCCAAAAACCCGTTCCTGGTGGCTTGCGACGTCTATCGTCCCGCTGCCATCGAGCAGTTGAAGGTGTTGGGCGAGCAGATCGGTGTGCCTGTCTACGCTGAACTGGAGAGCAAGGATCCTGTCTCAATCGCCAAGAACGCTATACAGGAGGCGAAATCCAAAGGACATGATGTCGTGATCATAGATACGGCGGGACGTTTGGCGGTCGACGAGCAGATGATGAGCGAGATCGCCGCCATCAAGGCTGCCATCAATCCGAACGAGATCCTCTTCGTCGTGGATTCCATGACGGGTCAGGACGCTGTCAATACGGCTAAGGAGTTCAACGACCGCCTCGACTTCGACGGCGTGGTGCTCACGAAGTTGGACGGTGATACCCGTGGTGGTGCCGCCCTCTCCATCCGTTCCGTGGTGAACAAGCCTATCAAGTTCATCGGTACGGGCGAGAAGATGGAGGCGATCGATGTCTTCCACCCTGAGCGTATGGCTGACCGTATCCTCGGTATGGGTGATATCGTCTCTTTGGTGGAGCGCGCGCAGGAGCAATACGACGAGAACGAGGCGCGCAAGCTGCAGAAGAAGATTTCGAAGAACCAGTTCGATTTCAACGACTTCTTGGCGCAGATCCAGCAGGTGAAGAAGATGGGTAACCTGAAGGACTTGGCTTCCATGATCCCTGGCGTCGGCAAGGCGCTGAAGAATGTGGATATCGATGACAATGCCTTCAAGAGCGTCGAGGCGATCATCTATTCCATGACGCCCCGCGAGCGTACCAACCCTGCGTTGTTGGATAGCTCCCGCCGCATGCGAATCGCTAAAGGTAGCGGCACAGACATCCAGGAGGTGAACCGTCTCATTAAGCAATTCGACGAGACCCGCAAGCTGATGCGCGCCATCACGCAGAACCAGGGAGGTAAATTTAAAATTGGACGTAGATAATTAATATATTTTTATGCAACTGATTGACGGAAAAGCGATTGCTGATCAAATCAAGCAGGAAATCGCGCAAGAGGTGGCTGACATAAAGGCTAGGGGAGAGAAGACTCCTCACTTGGCTGTTATCATTGTCGGTCATGACGGAGGTAGTGAAACATACGTCGCACATAAGGTGAAGTCTTGTGAGCAGGTTGGATTCAAATCCACGAAGATCTGTTTCGAGGCGGATGTGACGGAAGAGGAACTCCTCAAACAAATTGATGTGTTGAACCATGATGACGATGTGGACGGATTCATCGTGCAGCTTCCTTTGCCTAAGCATATCTCCGAGCAGAAGGTGATCGAGGCGATCGATTACCGCAAGGATGTGGATGGCTTCCATCCGATCAACGTGGGCCGTACCTCTATCGGTCTGCCTTCGTTCGTCTCCGCCACACCGGCGGGTATCCTCGAACTGTTGAAGCGTTATGACATCGACACGAAGGGTAAACACTGCGTGGTGATCGGACGTAGCAATATCGTCGGCAAGCCAGTGGCTTCCTTGATGATGCAAAAGGCTTACCCGGGTGACGCTACCGTGACGATCTGCCATAGCCGCACGAAGAACCTGAAGGAGTTGACGCTCCAAGCTGATATTCTGATCGCAGCCATGGGTTCCCCTAAGTTTCTCACCGCTGACATGGTGAAGGAGGGCGCTGTTGTGATCGATGTGGGTACGACGCGTGTGCCTTGCGCTACCACGAAGACTGGCTTCAAACTGACGGGCGACGTCGATTTCGAGAACGTGGCTCCTAAGTGTAGCTACATCACGCCGGTTCCAGGTGGCGTGGGTCCGATGACGATCTGCTCTTTGTTGAAGAACACTTTGCTCGCAGGCAAGAAAGCTATTTATAAGTAATTGATATTTTGATAAATACAATGTAGGGACATGTTTCGGTGTGTCCCTACTTATTTTTTGGTTTATGTTTTTTTTCGCACCGGACATAGAAAAATCCAACTTCCTGTCGGAGGAGGAGTCCCAACATGCGGTGAAGGTCCTTCGCCTAAAGGAGGGCGACTTCGTGGAGTTGGTGGATGGCTGTGGCAATTACTACACGGCTGAGATTTCTTTCGCCAACCATAAGAAGTGTGAAGTATGTGTGTTGGAAAAGAAGGAGGAGTTCAACGAGCTCCCTTGTCATATTCATATCGCTATCGCTCCCACGAAAAACATGGACCGTATGGAGTGGTTCGCCGAGAAGGTGACGGAGGTGGGCGTGAGTGAGATCACCCCGCTGTTGTGCGACCATTCGGAGCGTAAGGTGCTGAAGACGGACCGTCTGGAGAAGATCATGGTCTCCGCCATGAAACAGTCTAAGAAGGCTACGCTACCTGTATTGAACGAAATGGTTCCATTCGCTCAGTTTGTCAAAAAATACGCTGATTTTCAAGGAGAAAAGTATATCGCCCATTGCTATGAGGAGGACAAGAAGTCTCTCGCCAAGGTCTATACGAAATCATCCGACGTGATTATCATGATCGGCCCTGAAGGTGATTTCAGCGAAGAGGAGGTCCGCATGGCCATAGAGAATGGTTTCGTTCCTGTCTCTTTGGGGAATAGCCGCCTACGCACTGAAACGGCTGGTCTGATGGCTTGCCACACGATTCATGTGCTGAATGAATAATAGGCTTTAGATTCTAGACTAAGAGAGACTATTCGGCGAAGTATTTTTTCCTGAGGAGGATGGTGCGCTGGTCGCCTCCGAGATTGACATCCTTTTGAAGACATATATCTGTGCTGGAAGCGCCTATTTTCACGATATACTTGCCTCCGTTGACGGACCATCTGCCTTTGTTGTAAAAGCCGAACTGTTCTGCGCTGAGGGTGAATTCCACCTTCTTCGTCTCCCCTGGTTTCAAGGATACCCGTTTGAACCCTATTAGTTGTATAGGTTTGATTTTTGTTGGTAATTGCATGTGTATAGGGGAGAGGTATACCTGTGTCACTTCGTCACCCTCATATTTGCCTGTGTTGGTCACATCGAAACAGAGCTTTATCTCCGGCTCCGCTGTCTGGAAGTTGGAGTCCATGACCAGGTTGGAGTACTCGAAAGTGGTATAGGAGAGTCCGAATCCGAACGGGTAGGCGATGCGTTTGTCGTTCTCAATGCCGTAGTTGTAGCAGATAGGTTCACGCAATTCTTCCGCAGGGTAGCTGACGCTCAGCTTGCCTGATGGGTTGACATTGCCGTAGAGGATGTCCGCCAATGCGTTTCCTCCCTCTTCTCCAGGGTACCAAGCTTGTATGACGGCGGCGCATTTGTCCGCGATGCCGGAGATGATTTGCGCACGTCCACCGAATAGGATGAGTACGACGGGTTTGCCTGTCGCTATGAGTTTTTCCACATATTGCTCCTGCTCGCCTGGAAGACGGAGGGAGGTGCGGTCTCTGTTCTCCCCGCACAGGATCACATTCTCACCCATGGCGGCGATGATGACGTCGCTCTTGGCGGCCATTTTCAGGGCGGTCTCGCTATCCGCCTTCTCTCCGCTGTCGATGCGACGGTTCTGGATGGATCTCATGTAGGCGGCCCGTGAGTCGCCTCCCTCTTCGATGATGGTCTCCACCTTCTCTGTCCAGTCGCAACCTCTGCTGTATTCCAACGTGCATTCCTGAGGCAGTTTGGCGCTCATCCCCTCCTTGAGGCTCACGATGTGCGGGTGCATATCGTCTTCCATCTTCAGTTGCCAGAAATAGCGCATGGAGTGGTAGGTGTAGTCGCCTAGCATCGCCCACATGCTATGGGCGTTCGGTCCTGTGAGGAATATCTTTTCAGGACGGATGAGCGGAAGCGTCCCGTCGTTCTTCAGGAGCACGACCGATTGCGTGGCGAGCTGATAGGCGGTTTCCCTCTCTTCCGGGGTGTCGAACTCGATGTGCCCCTCCTCATAGAGCTTCACGTCCTTGTCCAGCAATCCCAGTTTGGCTTTCAGCTTCAGTACACGCTTGACCGCCGCCTCGAGTGTCTCTTCGCTAACCAGCCCTTTTTGCATTGCCTCGGGGAGGTATTTGTAGCAGTCTCCGTTCGGAAGGTCCACATCGTTGCCGTTGTTGATGGCCTCGACCGCCTTCATAAGTGTGTCTTTGCCTTCGTCTGATTGGTCAACAGACCAGTAATCGCTGAAGGTGGTACCCTCAAATTGCAGGTAGGTGCGGAGGATTTTTTTCTGTAACTGACTGTTCCTCACGCATTTCGTTCCATGAAAAGGGTGGTAGCCCGTCATGATGCACTGGCTTTTCCCCTCACGGATGATGGCTTCGTGCGGCAGGATGATATCCTCCATCAGTTCCTTCTCGGGCGCGTCGCATCCTCCCCCGTAGCCGAGGAAGTGCTTGCTGCAGGCGGCGACGCCGGTCTTCAGGTCATCGCCTTGTAGCCCTTTCACGAAGGCCACACCCATGGCGGCGGAGAGGTAACCGTCCTCTCCATACGACTCTTCCAACCGGTTGAAGGAGGGGTTGCGGACTACGTCAACCATAGGTGACAGCGCCATGCGTCCTCCAATCTTCCTGAAGTTGTTGGCTGTCTGCCGTGTCTTGGTTTCCGCCAACTCCGGATTGAAGGAGCAGGCGAGTCCTATTTGTTGCGGATAGACGGTCGCATCGTAGGTGGCGATGCCGCTCAGCACCTCCTCGTGGAAGATGGCGGGTATGCCGTTGGGCGTGTTGTGGATCAGCCAGTCCTGCATCTTCGCCACCATGTCGCGTAGCTCGTCCGGACTCTTCCTCTGTCCGACGGCGTACTGGGAAAAATGGCCGATGCCGTTCTTCAGTTCTTGCTCGCACTTCAGGGTGTCGAGACTACCGTCTTCGTGGAAGAATGCCTCAAGGTGTATCTTGCCGCATAGTTGGGCGATACGTTCCTCTTGGCTCATTTGTCCATATAGTTCATCCACCTTCTTGTCGATGGGATCTATGATTATGTTAGCGCACGATGCCATTATCGTCATTGCTCCAATTAGAATGATTTCCTTCAAATTCCTTCTCATTGTGTGTCAGTATAAAGTATGATAGATTCGCTTTCAGGTTCATACCTTAGTCATACGAAACATTCATACTGCAAATATAGAAAATAGATTTTTGTGCATATATATTTACCTTTGTTTTTTTCTAACAAGAATTTTTTATGCTTGTGGCTCTCTTCTTTCCCTTTGTGTTTCTCTTTTTCCCCCTCAATGGGTTGAATTGCCCTTGTCTTTTGATGATTCTGCTCCTCCTATGCTTTCTCGCATAGTATCAACACCCGCTTCTCCATGTGCGTGGTGGCGAAAAGGTATTGTTCACCCCCCTCTTTGAGTTTTAGCTTATTACGCAGTTCATTGGCGCTTAGCGGGAAGTTGCGTATGGCGATGTTGGCTTTCGTGATTCCTCGTAAGTGTTCTTTCACCTCCTTCTTGTTGAGCGAGAAGGTGTCGATGACGCGGAATGCCCTGCCGGGGAATGCTTCGATGAAATTGTCGGAAGTGTATAGATGGCTGCTGACGGCTAATTTGTCCACGGAGAAGCGCTGGCAGAGTGATTTGTAGGCCCCCGCCTTCAGCAGGGAGCTGTAGGGCTCGTAGAGGTATGTTCCGATCTCCCCCGCTTGGCGTATGGTGGCGTTGCGTTCCTCCTCTGGGGTGAAGGTGTAGCGGGTATCTCCCTTCTTGGCGAGGTTCACGCAGCGGAATGGCGGGTTCCCCGTCGCCTCTTCGCCTA
Organism: Paludibacteraceae bacterium; assembly: GCA_017649635.1. Taxonomy (GTDB): domain Bacteria; phylum Bacteroidota; class Bacteroidia; order Bacteroidales; family Paludibacteraceae; genus UBA1181. Next base: position 5,954 of record JAGCGM010000133.1, read on the forward strand.
GTAGGAAGAGCAGCTCCTTGCACTCGTTCTCCACGGAGATGATATGTACGCTCTCTGCGCCTCCCAGCTCCTTGACCGCCAATGAGATGTCCAGCATGGGGGAGTATTTGATCAATGTCTTTTTCGCATGGGTGCGTAGTGTCTCCAGTACTTCCAGCAGGTTGGGCTCGCAATCCGCGATGGAGACGGTCTTCCTGCCTTGCTGGTCCCTGCGGGCTGGATCGATGAAGAGGACGTCGACGGGCTCCATTTGACGGAGGTAGTCGATACCGTCAACGTTCATCACCTTGGCGTGTGGAAGCCCTAGGAGGGGCAGGTTGTGCATCGCTATTTCACATAGTCCGGTGTTCCGCTCGACCATGGTTGCCTGCCTGAAGTTCCGAGCGATGAAGGCGAAGTCCACCCCGAGTCCGCCGGTCAGGTCGGTGAAGGTGTCTCCTTGCACGAGCGTCGCCTTGTAGGCTGCGGTCCGCTCCGACGAGCATTGCTCCATGGAGAGGTGGGGAGGGTAGACGATGCCATCGATTTCGCTCCACGAAGGAATCTTCTCCTTGGCCTTCTGCCATCCGCCGATTTGGTTCAGCACGTAGTTCTGCGAGTCGCCCAGTCTCTTTTGGTCGCTGAGCGCTAACTGTCTCACGTCGTCGCTGCGGTGCGTGCGGATGTAGGCGGAAAGTTCGGGGTCTATCTCCATGGGAAAAGATTGTTTTTCCTATTTCTGTGATAACGGTGTGTCGCCCGCAGGTGGCAAATCGCTCATCTCTCCTAAGGATGGGTGTTTCTTGATGTAGATGGAGAAGTATATGCCGGTCAACACTCTGTCGCACTGGAAGAAGTCTCCCTTTCCTTCGAATACCACGAGCAGTTTATTGTATCCTGCGTCATAGATGGTAAGGTAACCCTCTTCCGGATATTCTCCGTACCAACCTAATTTCTGCAGATTTAAAATTTCCTTCTTGCTGTATATACAATCGAATTTTACCTGTTTCCGAACTCCGTAGGTGCTTTCGCCCAAGTCATAGTCGACAATGACTTCTCCGTTGAGGTTCTTGAAGGATACCTTCCGGACTTGCTTGTCGTCGTATTCGGGTTCACTTCCGGTGGCTAAAATTGATTTCCTGAATTTCAAATCATTTATGGTGAGTGGGTAGGCGAACTCGTTCTTGTCAGGGTCTATGATCCATATGAACCCGATGTTGTTTTGTGAGAAGTTGTAATACATGCCTGGTGTGATTGTCTCCTCGCATGGGTCAAAGGAAACTGAGACGCCCTTGTTTTTTGTGTCGACAGTTTTCTTTATGTAGCCGAAATCCGTTTGTAGAATGATGGAGGCGCTTTTTGTGCTCTTAGGGAAAGGTATCAAGACCGGATTATCTTTCTTTATGGTGGTGGCTGTCCTCAAGGTGTCTGAACCCGTCTCGAATTCGTAGAATAGGCTATAAACGGGTTGCTTGAACATGTGGCAGCTCTTGGCATTTACCTTGATGGAAGGTGCGTTGATGACGATCTCTTTCTTTAGCGTGTCTCCCCATTGCTTGGTGCGGACTTTCTCCTCCTGTATCGTTTCATTCACTATCACTTTGATTTTGACGTCTATGTTGATGGGGATGTATGAGGTGAATTCTCCCTTGTTGTTCGTGACGCATTTTTTCTGGTCGGATAGGATCACCATGACTTTTGAGTAAGGGATTCCCTCTTTGTCGCATACTTTTCCTCTGAGAATGGCCCTTTCTTCAGGGGAATCGAGGTTCCACCATGAGAAATGGCCTACCTTCCCCACGAAGAGATCGCCTTGCCTGTAGGCGATTCCCTGCTCGTCCCATAATCCTGTAGAATTGTTGAAGTGCCATAATGGCATGGATTTGACATCTGTTTCCATCCCTTTCGGCAAAGGGAATACCACTGTCGCCGCACTGTCTTTCTTGAATTCCATGGGTGTTCCCGTAGAATCTTTCAGTATGAGGTTGACCATACCGTAGGAAAATAGATCCACATCCTTCCCGGCCGCGTTTCTGGCGGCTAGGTCTCCGCCTGGCATCCTTTCGGCGAACTCCGCGTCATTGGGTGACAGGTAATAGATGTCTGCGGTCACTTTCCCGTTGTATTCCTCGTTTGAAAGGATAGTGCCTAATGAGTTGGCAGGTATTTTTATCATCATGTCTTGTACGTTCAGGACCTTGCTCTCTGTCGCATTGAATTCCACGTGGGCGGTCCTTTCGCTGTCGCCCATCTTCTGGAGCTTCACTAGGATATTGTCCGTCTCGTTGTAGGCCTCTGACTTGACTAGTGGGAAATACCCGTCTTTGCTGAAGTTCACGACATATCGTCCGTTCCTTGTCTTTAACCCTTGTATCTTGAAAACTCCTTCCTTGTTCGAGTATTCCTGCGACTGACCCAGTGTCTGGATCAGGACGCTGTCCAGTCCTATATTACCGTATATGGGAAGTGTCTTGATGTCGTCGTTGGCGTTTGATCCTAAGCTGTTTGAGGAAGTGTTGCTTTCCAAGGCTTTGTTGTATGTGACCGTGTCGACCACTTCATTCCATCTGTTTCCGGACTTTTGACCATTGGTGCAGGATGCCATCGAAATGGCTAAGGCTGAATAACCTAACAGGACTAATCTGACGGTTGTTCCAAATTTGCTACTCTTGTTCATATGGGTTGTTTTTTGTTGTTTGTTTGCTGTACTTTCCGTTTGTTTTGGTGGCGATGTCCGTTGTGGACATGTGCTCCGCGACGTGATAGAGTAAAAGGATGCGCCGCGATGTGAGTTGCGCACGGCACATCCTTTTGTTGCTTGGACTGTGTCGGAATTAACTGAAGACGACGGTCCTGTTCTTGTAGACCAACACTTTCCTGTCGATATGTTTCTCCACGGCCCTGGAAAGGACGATCTTCTCCAAATCCTGTCCCTTGTGGATGAAGGATTGCACGGTGTCCTTGTGGGTCACGCGGGCAACGTCCTGCTCGATGATCGGACCGGCGTCCAACTCGCTCGTTACGTAGTGGCTTGTGGCTCCGATGATCTTCACGCCACGCTCGTAGGCTGCATGGTATGGTTTCGCACCCACGAAGGCTGGGAGGAAGGAGTGGTGGATGTTGATGATCTTGTTCGGGTATTCCTTGATCATATCCTCGGAGATGATTTGCATGTAGCGGGCGAGCACGATGAAGTCCACTTGTTCCTTCTCCAGCAGTTCCAGCTCTTTCGCCTCCTGCTCCGCCTTGTTCTCCTTCGTGATAGGGAATACGTGGAAAGGAATGCCGAACTTCTCTCCGATCCAGACGAGGTCCGGGTGGTTGCTGATGATGAAAGGAATCTCGACGTTCAGGTCTCCGTTGAAGTAGCGGGAGAGGATGTCGAAGAGGCAGTGGGACATCTTGGAAACGAAGATGGCCATCTTAGGCTTCACGTCTGAGAAGTAGAGCTTGAAGTCCATCTCGTACTTGTTGGCGAAGAGTGTCCTGAAATACTCCTCGATCTTATCTCTTGGGATGATGAAGTTCGTGAGGTCGAACTCGATACGCGTGAAGAAGGTGTTCTGCACATAGTCCACGTGTTGGTCCAAATATACGATGTTTCCTTTGTTCACATTGATGAAGTTGGTCACCGCCGCCAGGATGCCTTGCTTGTCAGGGCAGTGGACCAATAGAATTGCAGTCTGTTTCTGATCCATTTGTCTTATATATCTCTTTTTCGCGAATTTACTTAATTTGTTTGGCTTGTCAAATGTTTGCCTTGTTTTATGTGAATGATTTGATGAAATACCAAATGTATAGTCCGCACACACCTATTTTCAGTCCTGTGGTCAGGATGAACCCTAGGAAGGAGCCCATTCCCGACTTGAGGGCGGTTTTTGTCCCTTCCCCGTTCAGGAGTTCTCCCGCGATCGCCCCGAGGAACGGACCGATGATGAGTCCGAAGGGCGAGAAGAAGAGTCCGACGATGAGTCCGACGATGCTTCCTATGGTGCCCAATTTGCTGCCACCGACCTTCTTTGTGAGCCAGGCTGGCAGGAGATAGTCCAGCACTTGCGCCACGATCATGATGGCCGTCAGGAATACCAATTCGCCGGTGGTGAACTGTACCCGATCCGTGAAATGTAGGACGAGGATGCCTGCGTAGGCTATGGGCAGACCAGGCAATGCGGGTAGGATGCAACCGACCAATCCTCCGAGGATGAGCACCCCGCTTATTATGTACATAACTGTTTCCATGCTCCAAAATTAATGATTTTTGTGTGAAGGAGGGTGCGAAAAGTCTATTTTTATCTTTTTGTTCGATTTTTATGCGATTTTGTGCGTTTTTGTTTTGTTGTGAAATAAATGTTTTCATAAATTTGCGATACGTGTCGAAGATTTCGGTGTGAAGATTTCGATGTGAGTTGTAGTGCCAAGCATTTCGGGAACGGGTGTGCGGAGGTTCTTTCCCCGCCTAGGAACGAATGCTTGAATTGTAAGTTTAATCGGGTGAAGCTTAGTTGCTTCCCTAAAATTGGTAGCCATGGATGTAAATGAACAAAACGTGAAAGACGTTACTGAGAGAGTGGATTCTGTTGATGAGGCCTCTACGGAGCAAGATGCGATCGAATCCGCTGTTGTGGAGGAGAACCCTGAGTTTGAGGATTTCGGAAGTATGACGGAAGGTGAGTTGGTGGAGAAGGCAAAGGAGCTGATGAAGAGCAATCCTGAGTCGTATTCCTCGCTAAGGAGTAAAATGGATGCCATCAAATACAACTTCTATAAGAAACTTCGCGCGAAGAACGAGGAGCTGAAACAACGCTTCATCGAGGATGGCGGGCTCCCTGAAGATTTCAAGCCTGTCGAGAATCCTTTGGATACGGAACTGAAGGAAATCCTACAAAACTATAAAGATAAACGTATCGCTGAATTCCAACGTGCGGAGGCTGAGAAGCAAAAGAACCTGGAGGAAAAGAAACGCATCTTGGACGAACTGAAGCAATTGCTCGAGAACGATGAGGACTTCGGCAAGAAGGTGCCTGCGTTCCAGAAGTTGCAGCAGGATTGGAAGGCTGTCGGCCCTGTGCCGCAAAGCGAGGTGAACTCCCTTTGGAACGCTTACCAACTCTGCGTGGAGAGTTTCTACGATAATCTGAAGATCAATAATGAGTTGCGTGACTACGATTTCCGCAAGAACTTGGAGATGAAGGTGGCCCTTTGCGAACAGGCGGAGGCCCTCGCCGATGAGAAGGAGGTCGTTTCCGCATTCAGGAAGCTACAGGCGCTACATGATGAGTGGCGCGAAATCGGTCCGGTGTCGCGTGAGAACCGCGAGCCGATATGGAACCGTTTCAAGGAGGCTTCGACCGTCATCAACAAGCGTCACCACGACTACTTCGAGCAACTCCGCTCCAATGAGGTGGAGAACCTGGCGAAGAAGACTGCTCTCTGCGAGCAAATCGAGGCGATCGACCTTTCCGCCATCAATTCGTTCAAGGAGTGGCAGGATAAGTCCAACGAAATCCTCGCCCTGCAGGAGGAGTGGAAGAAGATCGGTTTCGCCCCTAAGAAGGACAATGTGGCCATTTATGAGCGTTTCCGCGCCTCTTGCGATAAGTTCTTCAAGACAAAGAACGAGTACTTCCGCAACGTGAAGGATCAACTCTCCGAGAACTTGGCGAAGAAAATTGCTCTCTGCGAGAAAGCGGAGGCGAACAAGGATAGTACGGATTGGAAAGCCACGTCAGACCTCTTCGTGAAGTTGCAGCAGGATTGGAAGAAGATCGGCGCAGTGCCTAAGAAACAGTCCGAGGCGGTTTGGAAGAGGTTCCTCGCCGCTTGCGACTACTTCTTCGCTAAGAAGGGCGAACAGTTCAAGTCCCAGCGTGTGGAGCAGGATGACAACCTGAAGAAGAAGAAGGAGATCATCGAGAAGATCAAGAACATCGCGATCGGTGATGACCATGACGCTTCGTTCAACGAACTGAAATCGCTGATCGCTGAGTGGAATGCTGTGGGTCATGTGCCTTTCAAGGATAAGGATAAGATTTATAACGCCTACAAGGCCGCCATCGATGATAAGTTCGATAAGTTGAATGTGGACAAGTCGGCTCGCCAATTGGATGTCTTCAAGGAGAATGTCAAGGATATGGCGGAGAAGGGTGAACAGAAACTTATATCCGAGCGGAAACGCTTGCTCCGTCAATACGAGGCCCTCACGGCTGATATCACCACTTACGAGAACAATATCGGTTTCTTCTCCGTCTCTTCCAAGAATGCGGAGAGTCTGATCAAGGACATGGCTAATAAGATCCAAAAGCTGAAACGTGAGCGTGAAACGATCGTCGAGAAGGTGAGACTCCTCGATGAGGCGACGAAAAAGGAGTAATTTGTTAAGTTCATATATTTGTTGGACCGGAATTCGTCTTAGGATGGGTTCCGGTTTTTTCGTGCCCTTGGAATACTAAATCGTAAATATCTAAATAGTAAATGTTTACAAATGGCTAAATAGTAAATCGTAAATCCAGTGGTAAATCGTAAATGGCTAAATAGCAAATAGTTGCAAATGATCAAATAGTAAATTGTAAATAGTCAAATCGTAAATCCAAATGGTAAATCGTAAATAGCTAAATAGTAAATAAAAATAATCTATTAAATGACCGATTTATGATTTGTTGTTACTATCTTCGCGCAGTTTAAAAAGATAGAAATATTTTGTATGGCTACATTCCGTGGAATCGCATGTGTTGCGTGTTTGATTGTCTCTATGGGAAGCACATTTGCCCAGGAGGTATCGGCTGCAGAAGGCATTTTGGCCGAAAATGCCAAGAACAAGAAGATTCAGGTTCTGAAAATTGACGAAGGTATTGCTTTTAAGGTCAAGAAATTCTCGTTCAAGCCTTATGGCTTCTTTAGAAATGATTTCTATTACGATTCCCGCACCAATTTCGAGACGGCGAACGGATTGTTCTACATCATCCCTAAAGATAAGGATATGAATGAGGAGGGGCAGGATCTGAATGGCCTTTCCTCCACCAATTTCTTGAGTATCGCCACTCGCTTGGGTGTGCGCATTTCTGGA
>JAGCGM010000134.1 GCA_017649635.1 Paludibacteraceae bacterium
ACCTATCACGTCCGCCGCCTGGTTGTACAGCTCGTCCATCGAGTGCTGGCTATCTGATTTGGCGAATCGGGCGAACTCGCATGTGCTGAGGATATCCATGAATGAGCGGATGGTCTCTTCGCTTACGCTGCGGTTCTCCAGTTCCTGTTCGATGTTTTCTTTGTTGAGTTGGGAGGTCGGGATGTTTAGCTTATCGCCGATGTAGCCCCAGAGAGCTTTCATCACCTCCTCATAGAAGGCTTCGCTCTCACCGTTCTTCAGGTAAGTTTCGGCTTGCTTCAGACGTTTCTTCGCCTGCTTGTTCGCCCTCTTGTTCTTTACCAGTGCGATGTTCGCGTTCTCCTTGATTTGCTTTCTGTAAAGCACCGCCAGTGTGATGAACAGCAAGAGCGGAATGATGTACCACAGCCAGAAGCCGAACGTTCCGAACAGGTTACCCTTGCTCTTCTCCACGGTCGTGTTCGTCACATTGATGTAGCGGAGGTCCGTGCCGAGGTACTTGACGTTCTCCTTGTTCGTGTAGTTGGAGATCACTTGGCTATTGTCCGCATTGTTGTCTCCTTTCTCCACGTTCAGCGTGAACGATTTTGTTTTCAGCGTGTTGTAGCGCTTCGTGTTCAGGTCGAAGTAGGAGAAGGTGGCGGCAGGAATCTCGAATGTGCCTGCGTGGCGAGGGATGACGAGGTAATCGATCTCCCTTGTGCCTGAGTTGCCGGTGATTTTCTGGTTCTCTTTCGGAGGGTAGGTGTCGAAGTCGGAAGGGAACTCGAACGTCGGGCTCTTCACGTACTTGAGGTTACCGCTACCCGTTATCTTCACCTTGATGGTGATAGGCTCGTAGGCTTTGACCTCCGTGCTGCTGATGTCGCTCTCCATTTTGAAGGAGCCCACCGCATTGTTGAAATCGGCGGGTTTGCCCTCTGAAGGCAATGCTTTGACCTCTATCTTTGTGCCCTCTATAGGGATTATCTTCCTGACTCTCTTCATGGTGTTGAAGATGTCGTCGAAGCCCCAGAATCCTCTTCTCTGACCGCCGGTAGGTACTTGCAGGATGGCGGTGAGCTGACCCTTCTCGATTTCGATCGGACCGCTCTTTTGTGGGTAGAGGATGGTTTGTTTCAGCTTGAATGTCTGGTATTTCACACCGTTCACGACGTCCGTTCCCGGTTGTTCTTCCCTTTTCAGTTGAATATCTTTGCTGATGAAGCCTTTGTATTCAGGCATCTTGTAGTCTTCGATTTCGAGTACGTTCCCCCTGTGGTAGAGTGTGATGGTCGCCACGAGTTCCTCTTGCTCGTACACGGTCTTCTTGGAGAATGTTGTTCTGATGAAGACGTCGTTGCCTGCGGTTGTGGCGTTGGAGGCCTGCCCGTTTTGGTTGCCTTGCCCGTTTCCATGTTGCGCCGTGTTTTGTCCTGCCGGTACGACCTTGATGGTGACAGCGTTGGACATGATGGTCTCCCCGTTGTATTTGAAACTGGAAGGGGAGATGGTGAATGTTCCCTCCTTTTTAGGCGTAAGTATGTAAGAGATGGAGAGGGATGTCTGTCTAGTGTAGCTGCCGTTGGTCATGTAGACCGAGCTGGACTGTGATTGGGAAGGTCCAGCCAATACGACGAAATCCCGAAGGTCCGGTTCTGAGATCTGGGGAGATGCGTTGGTGATGGTGTATTCAACCCTGAACTGTTGGTTCATTTCCACTACCGATGGCGCCTTGAGCGTGAATGACACGTTGTCGTTGTTGGCCATCAGCATGTTGAACCCTCCCATTAGGAGCAGTAGTGTTATCAATATTCTATTTTTCATATCCTATTTTGTTTGCACCCACAAAGGTACTAAATTACCGCTTATTCTCAATGCTTTTTTATCGTCAATCCATTCCATTTTCCTAGGTTCCGCGCCTGTTTTTCCGCAGGTGTCACTTCGCTTAAGTCGTCGGGACGGATTACCAGTTCTTCTCTATTCTCTTTCTCTGTTGGTTCTTGTCCCTTTGCAGGCGAACCTTCTTCAGCGTGTTCTCCTCGTCTTTCTCCATCGCCTTCAGAATCTGTTCCGCATTCTCCTTGGAGAGGTCCGCGTTTTGGTCTTTCTCACCGTTTTGCTGGTCGGTATTCTTACGCTCGTCCTCCTTGTCGTTTTGGTTCTGTTGATTCTGCTGATCCTGTTGGTTCTGGTTCTGCTGGTTCTGTTGGTTCTTGTCCTGGTTCTGCTGGTTTTGGTTGTCCGGCGGAGTCATGTCCTTCAGAATGTCCAGCAACCTCTTCTCGTACTCCTGAGCGTAGGCGAGGTTGTATCTTGTGCTGTCGTTTTTGGAGTCCTTCCGTAAGGAATTCTTGTAATCTTCGACAGCGGCATGTACGTTTTTCAGATCTTCGGTCAGCTTTTTATAAGCCTCCTGCATGAGAGATTGCATGAATGAATTCTGCCCAAACATCTGCCGCGCGTTCATCTGTGCGTTAGCCTGTCCGAGGGTTTTATCCAATGAGTCCAGATTCCCGTTCATCTGTTTGTATTCTTCTTCCATCATGATGAGGGAGTCCATCGGCGGAACTTTATACATGTTCGAGTTCCCTTTGTTGTGGTAGGTCTTTGACAAGAATTCGTCTTCCAGACTTTCCGCGCTTCGGGGATTGTTCATCATGTATTTGCGGGCCGCATTTTTGAATGTGGAGTCCGCCAAGTCATATCGCTTCTTTTGACAGTAGGTGTTGCCCTTGTTGTATTCCGCCGCATGGTACAAGGAGTCGGAGGCCAGTAATATGTTGTATCGGGCTAAAGCGTTTTCATACTGGGGTTTGTCGTAGAAATCGTTCCCCTCCTTGAGAATATCCTCTTTTTGCGTCGTCGATAGGTTCTCTATATTGCTTATGTTAAAAATAATCAGTACCAGCATTATGAATAAAATGCCTCCGATGATTATTAGGTATTTCTTCTTATCCATAATTCGTTACAATTATTTGTTGAATAATTTGAAGTTTCTGAATAGTTTATTTTTCTTCTCCATGATGAATATCTCCAGGACGAGGATGATCAGGGCGATCCATGCGAAGGTCGGGTATTGCTCCTCATATTCGGAGTATACTTTGACGTCCACCTCATGTTTGGATATTTTATTGATCTCCTCTTGGATCACTTTCAGTGCGTTGTTGGAGTTGTCCGCCCGCACGTAGATACCATTGCCCGCCCGCGCGATCTTCATACACATGTTTTCGTTGAGCGCCGAGCTGATGTAGTTGCCCGCCTGGTCGCGGATGTAGTCGTTTGTTCCCTCGATAGGCACGGGAGCTCCGTTGACGGAACCGATACCTACCACGTTCACCTGTATGCCCTTCTCCGCGGCTTTCTTGGCGGCCGCTTCCGCGTCGTCCTCGTGGTTCTCACCGTCTGTGATGATGATGATGGCTTTGCCGTTCTCAGACTCTTCCGAGAAGGCGGTGCAAGCTTTCTCCAACGCTCCGCCGATGGCTGTTCCCTGCAGGTCTATAAGCTTTGGCGTGATGGAGGAGATGAACATCCTCGACGATTGGTAGTCCGTCGTGATGGGGAGTTGCGTGAAGGCGGTTCCCGCGAATACCACGACACCGATCTTGTCGTTGTCTAACCCGTCCAGGATTTGGTATAGCATATTCTTGGAGCGTTCCAGCCTGTTCGGCTTGATGTCTTCCGCCAGCATGGAGTTGGAGATGTCCAGTGCGACCATCACCTCGACCCCTTTCTTCTTCACGTTCTGCAGTTTCGATCCGAACTGAGGACGCGCCGCGCAGATGATGAGGGCCACTAAGGCGAGCATCATCAGGCAGAATTTGGTGATTTCCCTCCAGCTGGAGGCGCCCGGCATCAGATCCTTCATCAGGTTGGAGTCTCCGAATTTCTTTATGTTTCTTGTCCGCAGTATTCTCGTGACGATAAAGCCTATGATGAAGACTGGCACGATGGACAGCAGCAATAGAATATCTGGGTTTGCGAATTTGAATAGCATCTCTCTTCCTCCTTTTTATGGTATGTGGCGTAACAGGGTTTTGCGGAGCACTATCTCTAGGATGAACAAGATCAGTGCCGCGATTGCCCAAGGCAAGTATTCCTCGCTCTTCTTACAGTATTCCGTCACCTGTATTTTTGTCTTTTCTAACTGGTCTATTTCGGCGTAGATGGATTTCAGAGACTCGTTGTTGGTTGCCCTGTAGTATCTTCCGCCTGTTTTGCTTGCTATGTTCTTCAGCGTTGTTTCGTCGATATCCACAGGCATCATCAGCCTTTGTCCGTTGATTCGGATAGGGGCTTGCGGCGCGTTGGTCCCGACGCCGATGGTGTAAACCTTGACCTTGTAGGTCGCCGCAAGGTCCGCCGCCGTCAGCGGGTCGATCTCTCCCCGGTTGTTGGAACCATCCGTCAGCAGGATGATGACCTTGGAGGGAGCGTCCACGTCCTTGATTCTATTGACCGCGTTGGCGATACCTAGTCCGATGGCCGTACCCTTGTCCTCCATCATGTCGTCGCTCACGTTGTTGAGCAGGCTGACCAAGGCCGTTTTGTCGGTGGTGAGTGGGCTTTGCGTGAAGCTCTCGCCTGCGAAGACGACCAATCCGATGTTGTCGTTCGGTCTGTTCATGACGAATTCCGCACCGATTTTCTTGGCGGCGTCCAACCTCGTCGGTTTCAGGTCCTCTGCCCGCATACTCTCGGAGATGTCCAATGCCATGACGATGTTGATACCCTCCACGTTTTTGTTGGAGAGGTTGTCGGACGACTGAGGTCTCGCCAGGGCGAATATGACTGCGGTGATGGCCAGCATCCTGAGAATGAACGGCAGGTGCATCAGGTATGTCTTGTAGCCTTTCCCTATTCCCTTGAATGTGGACGTGGTTGAAACACGCATGCTGGGGATGGTCTTCCCGTTCTTCCAGATGTACCATGCCACGATCGGTATCAAAAGCAGCAGTAGGTAAAAATAGCCTGGGTTTGCGTATGTGATTGTCATAATGCTAACTCTTTTTTAGGATAACGTAAATGGTTTTCCGTCGTCACTCTTTTCCCCTTGTTGACCGTCGGATGAACCTTCCTGCTCCTCTTTCTGCGGAGTTTGTGCGGTCTGTTGTACGATGAACATCGCGTTGACGATACTCATTTCGTTCTCTTCCTTGGTCGGTTGGTATTTGGCGAACTTCACCATGTCGGATAGTTGGAATACTTGGCTGATCTTGTCCTCGACCAGTCTCGCCTCCTCTTCCGTCTTAAGCTCTTCGATGATCTGGTTGGAGGTCATCTCGAAGGCGCCGATCTGGAACCTCTCCAGGAAGTAGTTGCGCAGGGTGTCGGTGATCTGCGTATAGTATTTCTTCTGTTGTCCCTTCTCCCAGATCTTCTCTTCCTTGATGTCCATGAGGGACGAGAGCGCCAATTCCTGCGGTGTCCTTCTGTCCCTTGTGTCGAAGGATAGGATAGGTTGCTCCTTCTTCCTGGAGAAGAATATGATGCTCACGATGACGAGTAGGACCAGACCCGCGAGGATGAGCAGGAGAGTGAAGTATTGGAATAACCGCAAGAAATTGAATCCTGGGCGGATGATGTCGTGGCTGCTCTTGAGGGGCGCCTTGGAGAAGTCTTCTTCGATGGTGACCACATCCACGATGATTTTTTCCGTCAGGTATTCGGATGAGTATCCCGGTTCATGCGTTTCGAACTTGAAGGGAGGTATTTCATATCGTCCCGTGTCGAAGGCGGTGACGATGAGGTCTTCCTTGATCCGTAGGTTTCCCCCCTTGATCACCGTGGTGTCCTTGCGTGAGGTGCGGAGCACTTCGACGCCGTTCGCCAGGATGTTATTCTCCTTGAAATCAGGGAAAAGCAGGGTGACGATTTTAGGTTGCTCCACTTCCAGATGGATGGTCCTTTGCTCACCGATGAGCAGTGTGGTCGAATCCATCGTCGCCTTTACGGTTATGGGAGCCGCCGATGCGGTTGCTGTCGCCACGAGTAGTAATCCGATGATGTATTTCAGTCTTTTCATCTCTGATGTCTTTTACATACGTTGTTGGAAGAGTTTCATTAACGCCTTCACGTAGTCTTCGTCGGTGGAGATGGAGGTGTAGTCCACGCCGCAGTGGGAGAATGTCTGGCGGATATTCTCCTGACGTTTCCTCCAATTGGAGTGGTAAATGTTCCTCGTCTTTGCGCTGGAGGTGTCTATCCACATGTCCTCGCCCGTCTCCGCGTCCTTCACCTTGATCAGTCCGACGGAAGGCAGTTCCGACTCACGTTTGTCGTAGATCTGCATGGCCACGATGTCGTGTTTCCTGTTGGCGATGGTCAGTGATTGGCGGAAGTCCTTGTCGATGAAGTCGGAAATGACGAAGGCCGTGCATCTTTTCTTGATGACGTTGGTGAGGTACACGAGCGCGTCCTCGACGTTGGTCTTTTGGCTCTCCGGCTCGAATCCGAGCAGTTCGCGGATGATGTAGAGCACATGTTTTTTCCCTTTCTGCGGGGAAATGAACTTCTCTATCTTGTCGGAGAATAGTATGACACCGATCTTATCGTTGTTTTGGATGGCGGAGAAGGCTATGGTGGCGGCTATTTCCGCCATCATCTCTCTCTTCTTCTGCACTTGCGTGCCGAAGTCTCCGCTGGCAGACACGTCGACAAGGAGCATCATGGTCATTTCCCTCTCCTCTTCGAACACTTTGACGAAAGGTTTGTTGAAACGTGCCGTCACGTTCCAGTCGATGTTTCGGATATCATCGCCGTATTGGTATTCGCGCACCTCGGCGAAGGTCATACCACGACCCTTGAAGGCTGTGTGGTACTCTCCTGCGAAGATGTTCCGCGAAAGGCCTTTGGTCTTGATCTCGATCTTCCGGACCTTCTTGATTATTTCGTTAGTGTCTTGCATCTCAGTCTGAATTCAGCTGTTCCTTCTTTGATCAAGGTACCTCCACCGCGTTGATGATCTCGCTGATGATGTCCTCGCTGGTCACATTGTTCGCCTCCGCCTCGTAGCTCAGTCCGATACGGTGCCTCAATACGTCGTGCGCGATGGCTCTCACGTCCTCTGGGATGACGTAGCCCCTCTTCATCAGGAATGCGTATGTGCGGGCCGCCAACGCCAGGTTGATGGATGCACGCGGTGATCCTCCGAAGGCGATCATCTCCTGCAGGTGGGCGAGGTTCTTCTCCTTAGGGAAACGGGTGGCGTGAACGATGTCGACGATGTAGCGCTCGATCTTTTCGTCCACATAGACCTCTTGTACGACCTTTCTCGCCTTGATGATGTCCGCTGGTTTCAGGACTGGGGCGATTTTCACCTCTTCCATTTGGATGTTCTGCTTGATGATCTCCATCTCCTCCTTCGGTTTCGGGTAGGTGATGTGCACCTTCAGCATGAAACGGTCCAACTGCGCCTCAGGCAATGGGTAGGTTCCTTCCTGCTCGATTGGGTTTTGGGTAGCCAATACGAGGAATGGGGAAGGCAATTTGAATGTCTCCTCACCGATGGTCACTTGCCTCTCCTGCATGGCCTCCAACAAGGCACTCTGCACTTTGGCTGGCGCACGGTTGATCTCGTCCGCCAAGACCAGGTTGGCGAAGACAGGTCCCTTCTTTATGCTGAATTCCTCTGTTTTTTGGCTATAGATCATGGTTCCGATCACGTCGGCCGGCAAGAGGTCTGGCGTGAATTGGATTCTGTTGTATTTGGCGTCGATCAGTTTGCCTAATGTCTTGATGGCTAATGTCTTCGCCAATCCCGGCACGCCTTCCAACAGGACGTGACCGTCGGCCAACAAACCGATTAACAATGATTCCACTAAATGCTTCTGTCCTACGATGGATTTGTTCATGCCCATCGTCAAAAGGTCTACGAACTCGCTGTGCTCCTTGATTTTAGAATCCAGAGCCTTGAAGTCTATTGCCTGTAATGCCTGATTCATATTGTTTTGTTTTTAATATTTATATTTTCTAGTCAATCGTTTTTCACTTACACATATACTGATACGCAAATGTACAAAATAATAGGCTATCTTTTTATCTGTTTAATAACAATTATAATTTTTTTAAATTGCTTTAACTTTTCGTGTCCGTTCATGAAAAAAGCCACCTGAATAATCTTTTCAAGTGGCTTTGTCGTTTTGCGTTTCCTCTTAGTTGAAGAGTCTCAGATAACTCTCTTTGACGTCCTTCGCCGCATTGATGCTCATGTAGGAGTTCGGGTCGATGACGGACTCGTCCAACTGAGGGATTTTTATTGGTGTACCGACCGACACGTCGTCCGGACGGCGGATCACGTCTTTGTTGTAGAGGTAGATGTATACCCAGAAGTCCTTCACACCGTTGTAGTGCTTGCGCGACATCGAGGTGAGGGTCTGTCCTCTGCGGATGGTGTCCATGACCGGTTCACCCTTTACCTCGAAATTGATCTTTGGATATTCCTTCTTGATGAACTTCTTCACACCTTCCTCGAACCAGTCCCAGTTTTGTTCAGTCTCCACCTCCACAGGGAATTCCTGGTCGGCCTGCGCCGCCTCATACATGTCTTCCGTTTTCTCCTCGAAGAACTCGTCCACCTCGGCTTGCTCCTCGGAAATGGATTCTGCCGTCAAGGCGCTGTCCACGACGGTTGGTACGGGTTTGTTGTCGGAGAATATGCCTGTGATCTTTCCCTTGAGGTCGTTCAGACCGTTGGAGAAGCCTTTGTCGCTTCGCAGGGCGTATACCAGGCATGCGATGATCAGCAGAGCCAATATGATGATGACGGCCAATAGGCCTTTGTTGCGTTCTTTTTTCTTCTTGTGGTGCTTGTGCTTCCCGTTGTGGATGGCGCCGGATGTTGCCGCCGCGGCTGCCTGTGCTTGACTGTTCTGTGCGGCTTGCTGCGTTGAGTCGGTCGCTTGTGCCGCGGGTTCGTTGGATGCGGTGGTTGCGGTCGGCTCTTCTTTCTTGTCCGTCGCCTCTCCTGCATTCCCGGTCGGTGCGGCGTTCTGAACTGGTTCCTCCTTCACCTCAGACTGAGCCGGTTGCTCTGCCTCTCCTTGAGGCTCTTGGGTGGCGGTTGGCTCTCCCTGTTTCACCGATTCCTCGCTTGTGGTTGTGGTTGAACTAGTCGTGGCCTGCGGTGTCTCCACGCTTGGTGCGGAGGTGGTCTGTTGTGGCTCCTCGCTTGGGATAGTGTTCTCCGCCGTTTGCTTAATCTCCTCGGCAGGTGTGTGACCTACAGGGGCGCAAGTATCCGCTACCGGCTCATTGGCTATCGGAGCCTCTGGCGCTGGTGCGGCGGTGCTTGTGATTGTCGGCTCAGGTGCTGGTGTAGGCTCGGACACGGGTGGGGTGGTGGTCTCCTGGATAGGGGATTGTGCGCCAACCGTCTCCACTGGGTTGTTGGATGTTATGTTTGCCTCAGCTGTCGGAGTGCCCGCACTTGGAGTCGAGTATGCGTTTGAAGTGTAGTCGTAGGAAGGTGTGACTGGCTCAGCCGGGCTCGGGGAGGATACGGGCTGGAATGCCTGCGGTGTCTCCGTTTTCGCCTCGATGGTTGAGGTCGGGGTCTGCGCCACGGTTGGCTCGCTTGGGGTGGTGCTAGCGTTGACGGAGCTTGTCCATGCGCTAGTTTCCTCAGGGTTGGTGGTTGTGTAGTCCGTTGTGGAGGTCAAGTCTTCCCCCTCTTCTTCATCCTCGTCGATGAATGGGCCGTCTACCGGTCCGTCGCTTGGGAGCACGTAGGTTTCGAGGTCTTCGTACGGCTTGTTCACAGCCTCCTTGAGCTCCTTTTCGGGCGTGAATGTGATCTTTTTATGGGCAGGGATGATGACCGCGCTGCCGTCTGTCACGCTAACACTTTTCCTTTCTTCGATGGCGACAATTTTGAATGTGCCGATTCCTTTTACTTTTGCGATACCGTCTTTGGCGAGTGCCTCTTCCACTATTTCGGTGAGTGCTCGTAGAAAACCTTCGGAAAGTTTTTTGGATTGCCCGGAAATCGCGGATAGTTGATCCGCTAAATCTTGTAGTGTGACTTTGTTGTTCATGATATGGGACTACTGATTAAACTTCTCTTTCATTGTGCCGCTTGGTTTGAATGCGATGGACTGTTTGGGTGGGATCAGCATTCTTTTTTTCGTTGTGGGGTTGACGGAGATGCGTTCCGCTTTCCGCCTTGCCTCGAACGATCCGAATCCTTGGAGCGACACTACATTGTTGGCAAGTAGTTCTTTCTTTAATGCTTCGGCAAAGCCTCTGAATAACGAGTCCGAAGTCTCAGCATCGATTTGTAGCCGTGCTTTTATTTCAGCTATGATTTCTTTTGTATTCACAGTCCTTGTTGTTTTTATTTGTACAAATTCGGTCACGATATTACGAAAAAAATTTCACAAGAAAAAATTTTTGCGTAAAAAGCCTTGATTTATCTCCCCAATTGACTTCGTCGAACTAACGTTTCTTAATTCTTAATTCAAAATTCTTAATTATCTAAAACCCTGCTCCCGGATGAAGTCTTTCAGTTTCTGGGAGAAGAACTCCATGTCCTTTTTCGTATACCGTACGTCCGTGAAGACTTGCGCGAGATTCTCCTTGCCGTTCTCCTCCACGAAGTTTTTGTTCTCCTGCAAGGCTTCTTTCCCTTGGAATAGTTGGTCGATGCGTTCAGGGGTGTACTCCTTGTACGTCTCGTGGTGTACGATTCCCTCGAGCGGCAGGCGGTCCGACACGGGCGGGTTCTCGTCCGGATAGCCTATGGAGAGCGTCACGATAGGGACGACCAGCTTAGGCAGGTTCAGCACTTTGGCGATCTGGTCCGGATTGTATGTCGTCGTGCCCAAGTAGCAGATGCCCAATCCTTTCCTTTCCGCCGCCACGCAGAAGGTCTGGGCCACTATGGCGGTGTCGAGGATGGCGCAGATGAGCGACTCCGCATTGTCATATCCTGGGGTTGCGTTCCTTTGCTCGCACCACTTGGTGAATCGGTTGAAGTCCGCACAGAAGGTCAGAACCATAGGCGCGTTCGCGTAGGCGGGTTGGTTGAAGTGGGCGGGAGCCAGTTCCTCCTTCTTCTTCTTGTCCTTGGTTACGACGACGCTATATAGCTGCATGTTGCCTGTCGTCGAGGCTTGGAATGCGGCGGTGAACAATTCGTTGAGTAGCTCGTCCGGCACTTCGGTCGCCTTGAACTTGCGGATGGATCGTCTCTTTAAAAGGTCTTCTATCATTCTATTGGCTTGATTAGTGTTTGATTATTCTCCAACTGTTTTCATCGTGAAGGGTAGGGTGTGTGCAGCCTCTTTGTGCTTTTTCACCCCTTCTTGAAGGAATTGCGCGAATGCGTCCGCATCTTCGGAGAACCCGTACGGCTTGCTTAGCGCGTTACCCTCCTTGTCGACGATTACGTAGAAAGGCATTGAGTTGGCCCCGAATTTGTATTCCTCAAGGAAACTCCACTTCTCGCCGTAGGTGGTTACGTATGCCTCTTTCTCTCCTTTCTTGATGGTGATAGGCTCCGGCAGACTACGTTTGTCGTCCACGAAGAGGGATACGAGTATGAACTCATTGTCGATCAGTTCCTTCACCTGAGGCTTGTTCCATACGGCGCTCTCCATTTTCCTGCAGTTCACGCAGCCGTAGCCTGTGAAGTCCACCAACACGGGTTTCCCTTTCTCTTTGGCGTATGCGATGGCCTCGTCGTAATCGTAGAATTGCGCCTCTTCCGCATGGTGTAGGTTGAACTCCTGCGTCATCATAGGTGGTGCGAATGCGCTCACGATCTTCAGCGGTGCGCCCCAAAGCCCTGGCACGAGGTAGATGGCGAAAGCCAACGACGCCCCGCCTCCGAATAGCCTCCAGACGGAGATGCCCTCCAATGGCTCTTCGTCCTTGAACCTTATCTTGCCTAAGATGTAGAGACCGGCCAAGACGAATATGATGATCCAAATGGAGAGGAACGTTTCCCTGCTGAGGATGCCCCAACCGTAAGCCATGTCGGCCACGGAGAGGAATTTAAGCGAGAAGGCCAATTCGAAGAATCCAAGGAGCACCTTGGTGGTGTTCAGCCAACTTCCGGAGCGTGGCAGCTTCTTCAGCAAGTTCGGGAAGAAGGCGAAGATGGTGAATGGCACCGCGAGCGCGATGGAGAATCCCAACATGCCTACCGTCGGCGCGAGGATGTTCCCTCCCGTGGAGACCTCTACCAGCAATGTCCCGACTATCGGACCGGTGCAGGAGAAGGATACGACCACCAGCGTCAGCGCCATGAGTAGAATGCCGAGGATGCCTGCGGTCTCTTCCGCCTTGCTGTCGATCTTCGTGCTCCATGATGCCGGCAGTGTCAGTTCGAACCCTCCGAAGAAGGAGATGGCGAAGAGGATGAGCAGCAGGAATAGGAACAGATTGAAGATTGCGCTGGTGGAGAGCGCATTGAGCGCGTTGGCGCCGAATAGCAATGTCAGCACGACGCCTAAACCCACGTATATGAGTATGATGGAGCTTCCGTAGAGGATGGCGGACATCCGACCGCTCTTTGCGTCACCGTCTTTTTTCAGGAAGAAACTGACTGTCATAGGAATGATAGGCCATACACATGGGGTGAGTATGGCTAATATGCCTCCGAGCATTCCTAGACAGAAGATTAGCCAGAGCGAGCTGTTAGACGATTGTCCGGTAGTGTCGCTCGCACTCATTTGGTCTATGACAGGCTTCCAAGTGTCGGTCTCCTCATTGACGTCGGGAAGCTGTAGTGGAGCGATGGTGGCCGTCGGTTCGGACGTTGCCTCGCCCTCTTGGCTCTTCGCGGAAGATTCGGTTTTCTCTTCTGCTTTCCCTGCACCTTCTTGCTGGAAGGTGAAAGGCTCTTTTGTCGGGGAGAGGCAGTTGGTGTTGTCGCAGGCCATGTATTCCACATATCCAGTGATTTTGTAACCGTTCTCCTTGGAGACCTTCATTTTTTGTTGGAAGGTGACTTCTCCGCTATATTCGCAGAGTTCCATGCCGAACAGGTTGTCCATCCCGCATTTCGTCTTCTTGTCCGCTGTCGTGGAGCCTGTTGGTGTGGCACCCCTTTTGAGCGTGTAGTTGAAACTGGTCGGAATGGGACCGTCCTTTGGCATATCCATGCCGTAGATGTGCCATCCGTCGTCTATATTGGCTTTGAATGAGATGGTTATCGTGTTGTTTTTGTCTATTCCACTGCAGGAGATGTCCCATTTTACAGGTTTCTGTATTTGCGCACTCAAGATGCTTGTGGTCAGTAAGGCTAAAATGAATAGTATTGCTTTTTTCATCGTTTTCTATTTTTTGTTTATTGCAAAAATAGGTTGAATTTTAAAAAAAAGCAAATTGGATTCGTGACAGTGCCATGTTTTTCTTACTTTTGCGGTCGAATTTTTGGGCGAGTATTCCGCCTGATGGAAGTCTATGGTTTTTTCCCTTGTGGATGGTCTCCCTTGTGGGCTTTAGGGAAATGTGGTCCATGGAAGGAGTAGTTTTAGAATGTTTTTGTGTCGTAATATGTATTATTCGCGTCTGTTGATTGTTGTCGGGTGGTTGGCCCTTCTCTCCATTGATGCCTTGGCGGGTGAATCCTCAAAGAGTGAGGAGAAGCCTAGAATGCCGTTGTCGTGGGGGGTGAGGATGGATGTCGGTGGAGTCTTCCCGACCAATGACTTCGTGCGGGGCGGCCATTTCGATCTTTCCCGGCAGACGTGGGAGTATTCGGAGGAGCGTGAGGTGCATGATTTCTCTGATGTCGTCATCCAGTTGAATTGCGGCGTCAGACCGGACCGGTGGCAGGCGCGGGCTTACCGAAACCCTTACTATGGGGTGGGTGTCGCGTTCCCCCGTTTCCATGATGAGCGGTTGGGCAAGCCTGTCTCTTTCTTCGGCACGTATGGCGCGAGGATCATCCAAATCACGAACTGGTTGAAACTGAATTATGAAATCAATTTCGGCTATTCCACCAATTGGAACCACTACGATAGATTCACCAACCCGGATAATGTGGCGGTGGGATGGAAGCATAACGCGCACGTCTCGCTCTTCCCTTACCTTAAGTTCGTCATTCCTGGTGGATTGGACCTGAAGACGGGGGTGTCGCTCACCCATTTCTCCAACGGCGCCACCGCTATGCCTAACCGTGGATTGAACAACTATGCGGCTTCCGTCGCGTTGTCCTACAGCCTGAATGATTCGGAGAACAGGGTTCGTAGGGACTCTTCCCTTCGCGTGCCGTATGTCCCTCTCCATTTGGAGCATGACTTCTCCCTCACGCGCTCTTTCCGCCAGATTTATTACGACGGGAGGGGAACTAACCTGAGCACCCAATATGTACAATACCGGCATCCTGTTTTCGCTTTCAGTTATGCTCCGATGCTGCGCTGGTCGTATCGTTACCGTTGCGGACTTAGCCTGGATTTCATGTATGACGAGAGTGTGGGGGCGCATGCCGATTATGTGATGGATCCTGCGGATGGTAAAATGTATGAGCGGGTCTGGTTGGGCGATAAGCGGAAACGTTTCAATCTCGGTCTTTCGGCGAAGAACGAATTGATCATGTACGGCTTTTCTTTTTACTTGAATATCGGTTATGACATCATACACGGGAACAAGAGTTTGACGAGATTGTATGAGGTGATAGGCGTGAAGATCCATCCGAGGGGCCCGTTGTATGCGGGTGTGGGTGTGCGCGCCGCCTATTTGTCGAAGGCGCAGTTCATCGCCTGGAGCCTCGGATATAACCTCAGCGGTAAGCCGTTGCGGAAGAAAGACAAGGCGACGTGCGATGCCGGATACCATTCCCTCGGGGAGACGATCCAGGTGCGGCAACCTTCTCCTGCGGCCGATTGAGGCGGTCTGGGAGGAGACTCCGGAGCCTCGGATCTGTGCCTAACGGGCGATTCGTCCATGATTTCGGGCGTTTGGTCGATTGCGTATGGATAAGTGTGTAAGAGTTATAATTTTGTGAGTGATTAAATAACCCACTAAAAATTAAACGTCATGAAAAGTATATTGTACAAACTCATATTTGCCCTTCCTCTCTTCGCAATGTGTTCGTGCGTCGGATACTATGACGATGAGCGGGACGAGGATCTCCTGGTGGGAGAGCCGTGGCATTGGACCAAAACGGTCTATTGTGATGATGTGCCTGGTAGCATGTCCTATACGGATTATGCGAATGAGGAGCTTTCCCTTCATTTCCATTATGATGGGGACTTGTCTATAAAGAGCACATTTGTCTCTCACTTCGGACGTGTCTATTCGGATTGGGACCATGGAACTTGGGATTGCCATGGTGGTGAGTTGCGCATCGCTAACCGTGACGGCGAGTGGTTCTATGAGATCGACTACATCTCCCATTGGTCTTTGAGGCTTGTCTACTACGATTGGTATGTGGATGATTGGGGCCATAGGATTGACCGCAGGGTAGAGGAGCATTACGAGCGATAATGATTGATGGGGAGATCCCTTTGTCTCCCCGGTTTTTAATAAATAGCTAAAATGGCGAAAGAATTAGAGTTGAAGTATGGGTGTAATCCCAACCAAAAGCCTTCCCGAATTTACATGGAGGATGGCGAGTTACCGATTCAGGTCTTGAATGGCCGTCCGGGTTATATCAATTTCCTGGATGCTTTCAATAGCTGGCAGTTGGTGAAGGAGTTGAAGGAGGCCACGGGGCTACCCGCTGCGGCTTCCTTCAAGCATGTTAGTCCGGCTGGTGCCGCTGTGGCGGTGGAGATGTCGGAGACGCTGAAGAAGATCTATTTCGTGAATGACGCGAAGCTCTCTCCTTTGGCTACCGCCTATGCGCGTGCCAGGGGTGCGGACCGTATGTCTTCGTATGGTGACTTCATCGCGTTGTCTGACGAGTGTGACGAGGAGACCGCTTTCCTGATCAACCGCGAGGTGTCGGATGGTGTGATCGCTCCCGGTTATTCGGAGCGCGCGCTGGAGATTCTGAAGAACAAGCGCAAGGGCACCTATAATGTGATACAAATCGATCCTTCCTACAAGCCTAATCCGATCGAGCGCAAGCAGGTGTTCGGTGTGACTTTCGAGCAGGGAAGGAACGAGGTGAAGATCGATGAGTCCTTGTTCACGGAGTTCCCTACCAAGGTGAATACTTTCACCGCCGAGGCGAAACGTGACCTGCTCATCGCCCTGATCACGCTGAAGTACACGCAGTCCAACTCTGTATGCTACGCGAAGGATGGCCAGGCCATTGGTATCGGCGCGGGCCAACAGTCACGTATCCACTGTACCCGCTTGGCGGGCAACAAGGCGGA
>JAGCGM010000135.1 GCA_017649635.1 Paludibacteraceae bacterium
CCGCCAGGTGACCGATGTGTACGGGACCGTTGGCGTATGGCAGGGCCGATGTGACCGTTGTTCTTTTGAATTTCTTATCCATATCGTTATTAATTATTTATTCTTTTTCTATCGCATGCAAAAACGGAGTGCAAAGTTACAAAAAAAACATGGAATAATTATTGCCAATATTTTCTGTTTCGTGGGAGAGGGTGGAGGATTTTTTGTTTGGTTTGTGGAGGGATTGTAAATATTTACTATTTAGCTATTTACGATTTACTGTTTGGGTGCTTGATTTACTATTTAGCTATTTGCGATTTACTATTTGGGCGTTTGATTTACTATTTAGCTATTTACGATTTACTATTTTGGAGGATCCTCATCTTTGGGGAGATTGTTGTGGAAGGGGAAACAATGGTTGGAAACGTTGGGGGGTGCAAAAACAGGGGTTTCAGGAGATGTTTGCGCGTCTGTAATGATGGCGCATTCTGTTTTTGGGGGATTAGAATCTCTTTTCTGAGAGTATGTTTTTTGTTTGTTAATTGTTTCCAACTACAGGTATGCCAAGTTGTTTGCATATTTTCTTCGCCAATATGTCTGATATTTCATTGTGTATGGGGATAATTGTCTGTGCTCCGGTTTCGAGGTTTTTGAACTGTGCGTGGCTCCCCTTTTGCCTTCCGGTAGGATAACAATTATATTGGCGTAAGTGCTTCAATAACTTTTCCTTTTTCATACCGAAACATTACGATGTAATACTTTTCTCCCCCTATATTTTTCCCTTGTTTCTTCTTTCTGGCATAAAATGGCTAGTTCAATGGCTTCTTTCATGTTCGCCATCAATTCCTTCAGAGTCTTTCCTTGACTCATGGCGGATGGGACTTCACAGCATTGTCCCACATACCATCCGTTATCGTCCTTTTCTATGACAACAGAGTATTTCATGATTGTTAGTTTTTTTTTTGTTAATGTTTCTACCGTTTGTTTAGTGCAAATGTACTTTTTTTTTCTTTGAATCACAACGGATTTTCAGTTCTCGTTGCTGTTTGTTCCTAACTTTTTTATCCTACTGCCAACGCATATAGTTCGTGAAAATAAGTGATGATTTGAAAACATATAATGGGTTGAATATCAAATGATGGAAAAATAATATGCAAAAATGATGGTTTAAAGTGAATATTGGTTATATTTGTGGGATATTTAAGATGTTTTTAGACGAAAAAGAAAAAAGATGAATGTAATTACTAAGACGATCGCTTTGCCTGACGGCCGTACGATCAGTATCGAGACGGGTAAGTTGGCGAAGCAAGCGGACGGCGCTGTCGTAGTGAAAATGGGCAACACTATGGTGTTGGCGACAGTGTGTTCTGCGAAAGAAGCAGTACCGGGAACGGATTTCATGCCGTTGACGGTGGAGTACAAAGAGAAGTTCGGCGCGTACGGACGATTCCCAGGCGGTTTTACGAAGAGGGAGGGAAAAGCCTCCGATTATGAGATTTTGACGGCACGTCTGATCGACCGTGCCCTCAGACCTTTGTTCCCGGACAACTACCATGCGGAGACTTTCGTGACGGTGAATATGATTTCCGCGGATGGTGTGGACCAACCGGATGCGTTGGCGGGTCTCGCGGCTTCGGCTGCGTTGGCTGTTTCCGACATCCCATTCAACGGACCTATCTCGGAGGTGCGTGTGGCTCGTATCGACGGCCAGTTCGTGATCGACCCTACTTTCGAGCAATTGGAGAAAGCCGATATGGATTTGATGGTCGGCGCTACTTACGAGAATATCATGATGGTGGAAGGTGAGATGGACGAGGTGTCTGAACAAGACCTCCTCAACGCCCTCAAGGCGGCTCACGAAGCTATCAAACCTATGTGCCTCGTACAAAAAGAACTGACGAAGGAGGTCGGCAAAGAGACCAAACGTGAGTACTGCCACGAGGAGAATGACGAGGAGTTGGAGAAGGACGTTTGGGCTAAGTGCTACGACAAGGCCTATGCGCTCGCCACTTCCGCTAACACGGATAAGCATGACCGCGAGGAGAAATTCAGCGCAGTGAAGACTGAATATATCGAGTCTTTGAACCTCAGTGAGGAGGATCTGGAGGCTAAGGCGGGCATGATCGACCGCTACTACCACGCTGTCGAGAAGGAGGCTATGCGTCGTTCCATCTTGGATGAGGGCAAGCGTCTCGATGGTCGTACCACGACGGACATCCGCCCTATCTGGTGCGAAGTGGGTTACCTCCCTGGCCCTCACGGATCGGCTATCTTCACCCGTGGTGAGACGCAGTCCTTGACGACTTGTACCTTGGGTACGAAGCAGGACGAGAAGCTGATCGACGAGGTGCTCGTTCATGGCAAGGAGCGTTTCTTGTTGCACTATAACTTCCCTCCATTCTCAACGGGTGAGGCGAAGGCGCAACGTGGTGTGGGCCGTCGTGAGATCGGTCACGGTCACCTCGCTTGGCGTGCCTTGAAGCGTATGATCCCTGCTGACTATCCATATTGCGTGCGTATCGTTTCCGATATCATGGAGTCTAACGGTTCTTCTTCCATGGCTACTGTCTGCGCTGGTACGCTGGCGTTGATGGATGCGGGTGTGAAGATCAAGAAGCCTGTTTCCGGTATCGCGATGGGTCTGATCACCGACAAGGGTAACGTGAAGTACTCTGTGCTCTCCGATATCTTGGGCGACGAGGATCACCTCGGTGATATGGACTTCAAGGTGACGGGTACGAAGGATGGTATCACGGCTACTCAGATGGATATCAAGGTGGACGGTCTTTCTTACGAGATCTTGGAGAAGGCTCTGAACCAAGCTAAGGCTGGTAGATTGCATATCTTGGGCAAGATCGAGGAGACGATCGCTGAACCTCGCGCTGACCTCAAGCCACACGCTCCACGCATCGTTACCTTCGATATTCCAAAGGATATGATCGGTGCTGTGATCGGCCCTGGTGGAAAGATCATCCAAGACATCCAAGAGAAGTCTGGCGCTACGGTTTCCATCGAGGAGACGGACGGCAAGGGACACGTGGAAGTGGCCGCTACCAACAAGGA
>JAGCGM010000136.1 GCA_017649635.1 Paludibacteraceae bacterium
GAGCAAACCCGTTTTGACGGAACCGCTGGATGTTCCGAGCGGTGACGAAAGCTTCCTGAAAACCTACTACGTGCAATCGGTGAAGGGAGGTTGTCCAAGCGCAAACAAGATGCCTATCGACATCTATGTGTACAACCAAACTGGTGGCCATATCTACATAGAGGGTCATGATCCTGAGAAGGGCAACTACTGGATATGCAGCGGTACGAAGGATATTCAGATCGCAAGTGACGATTATGCGCCTAACGCCACCTTCACCTGGTTCTTTTCGAATAAGAATGCCACCTCACCCACGATGATTAAAAGGAAAGTTGATGGAGGAACATCGGTGAACGTGACAACCCCTGAGGTGCGTCTCGACACGACCAATGCGACGCTGAGTCTGATTAATAGATCTGGATATCGACAGGCCGTCCAAATATATAGAAGGACGAGCGTAATGGCAGGCGGTAAAGAAAACTTCCTGTACAGTGACACCGTCACCATATATGTCGTGCCTACACTTGAGAGTGTTAGCAACGCTTTATACGCCGATGGCTTAACCAACCCTGGAGGATTGGCTGGAGATATTACGGTAAAGGGCGGCAAGAAGAATTATTGTCTCGGGGATACTCCGAATATGATACTTGGGTATCTCGAAACTCCGGTGGACACCTTTTGGACTAAATATAAAGATTACATAGGACCATGGTTGTATGATAAGAGTTATCCTGGAGGATTCAAGACCTATTACGAATACCAGAAGAACAATGGGGAGTGGGTCAAGGACACGGAATATGATTATTCGAATAATCAATTTGCCGGCAGTGCTCCGTACTACGTTGAAGCGGAAGGACGTGAAATGAGCGGCACCTACAGGGTGAGAAGGGCGATGGATGATGGATGTACAACGCTTGCAAGCAACGAGCTTGTCCTGTCATTGTTCGATCAAAAACTAGATCCTGACACAGTCGAGACATACGCATTCACTCCGGAGATGACCTCATTCAGGAGAGATGATGGCATCGTGAGCGGATATGAGATCGGAGATTCCATCTTCTTCATTAGCAAGGAAAGAAATGCAGATCTGATTTGGTACTCGGATCCTGAATGCACCGAAGTCCTTGCGAATGGTAGCACATTCTGCTCCATGAGATTGACAAGTGAGATCGCGGAGCAGAAAGCGGGAGAAGGAGCGTACATCTATGTGAAGGCGAGACGCGAGGAGTGTATCGGCGAAGCGGTGGCCATTCCGTTCGAGTATGGTACGGAGTCGAACGGTGGAACCATCTACATCTCGGATTCAATCATTTGCCACAACGGCATCTACTCCGACATCATCAACGAGACACCTGCCAGCGGAACATACGTTGCTCCCGTATATGGTCAGATGAAATGGACATATATCTGGCAGTATAAACGTAGTCGTGACAGCAGAACCGAATGGAGCAAGATAGAAGGGGAGACGGGAACGGGACTCTCCGCGGACATCATCAACGAGATTTCCTCCATCACCATCACCGATAGCACGCCGTTGCTGATCCGTCGTGTGGCGACGAACGATAAGGGTAGGGTACGCTACAGTAATGTGCTTGTACTGACACATTACAAGAGACTTGTTCCTGGCACAATATCATTGAACGGAACAAAGGATAAGTTCTGCTCATATGACGCTTTGCCATACGTAAAGAAGACTCTTCCTGCGAGCGGTGGTAAAGTCCATGGAGCATATAATGTGACATGGCAATACAATGTCAACGGAGGAGAATGGGGAACAGCCTATGCAATCGATAGCTTGTATGTGGGATGGCTGACCGACAGCCTTGACAGAACCGTCAATAACACCATCAACGTAAGATGCAAATATGAGGACGAGTGCGAGGAGGTGATAAGTGAACCGGTGCAGGTTACCCTATACCGCACGAACGATGTTCCAAGCATATACCAGAACAGCGACAGCTGTAATGCGGAGGAGGTGAGACTCACCGTCTATAAGGATGAGTTCGAGAAGACCTATCATTGGTATGGTATCGCTCTTTATTTTAACGAGGATAGTACATCATTTACGGAAGAGTTGTACTGGCACCGTACAGGGGATGATAACCTGATTAGAAGGTATACAAGCATGGCAATTGACTACTATGGTGCGCAAAGCGAGGATATGGAGACAGGTTGTTTCAGCGACTTCTATTATTTCTATGTGGACAGTCTTCCTAAGTTGGATCAAGACGCACCAATCGCACCTATAGCGGTTTGCCAGAACTCCGACTTGGAAATAAAGGGAGGAACTCTTTCCGGCGGCAACGGAGAAAAGAGCTTCCAATGGCAGACAAGTCTGACCGGCAAGGAGGATGATTACTCTGATATAGTGGATGCGACAGGGGAGGATCTTCAGCTTCAGGCTAAGTTCTTCATAACGGCTTCCTACTTCAGAAGGATCGTTACGGACATGTGCGACGCGGACACTTCGGATGCGGTGTATGTCGGCATCCGTCCAAGTGTAGCGGTAAGTCCGGAGGATATATCATTCGATGACTTCAGATGTCCGCTTGGCATGTTCTCCTCCAAGGTGGTGGCCGAGAAGGATTCCCTTGCCTTGTCCGAGTACTGGACCCTTGGCAGCGACACATTCATGGTAGCGGACAAGAGCATCCAGATGGTGGGCTTCGAGGGTGACAGCATGAGCTATCCGTTCACCCACTTCGTGACGGATTCGACAGGCTTGACCTGTCCAAGTGAGGTTATTTACGTCACGGCCCATAACAAGCCAGCCATCACGGAGAACACTATCACGACCGAGAACTACAAGCCTTGCAACGAGAGTATTGTAAGGATCAACGGAACACTTCTTGGTGGCGCATATCCGGATAAGATCAAGTACACCTGGTATGTGAACAATAAGGAACAGGTAGGTGAGTTCGGAGCGAACCTTCGCTACAATGCGAAGGATTCGATGTCAATCGTGAGGATAGCGGACAACGGATGCCGCCAAGACACAAGTAACATCCTGCATCTTGAAGGACAACCTGTCTTCAACTACGACTATAAGCAGGAGCTCTCGATGGAGGTCGTGAGCAATTCGGCCGACAGCAGCGTCGTACTGAACATATTCGGATCCAAGATGTTCAGCGAAGGGTATTACATCGAAGGGGACGGTGAGTTGCCGGTCATCAGTTCCAATAACATCCGTTTGCCATACCAGTATGACATATACAAGGACAGCGCACTCGCCGTATATGCGAAGACCTCGTATTGCGTTCGTCCTTACGCCATCAACCCGCTGCGGGGTGGTGTCATCAGCTTCGACGGCGGAACACAGTTGTGTGGCGGTGAAGACGTTCCTCCTATCGTTGTGACGGAACTGGAAGGTGGTGAAGGTAATCCACAATATCAGTGGCAATACAAGAATGCCCGGACACCTGACTTCATTAACATCGACAATGCCACGGGTAAGACCTATACGCCAGCGGGCATCGATATTGCGACCACTTACAGGAGAATAGCGACGGATGGAGTATACAAAGCCATCAGTAACGAGCTTACGCTGAGCATCAGACCGATTCCGAGTGTCGCAATGATTGATATTGATCCAGATTGGGGCAATTCACTGAGTGATTTAAGTAAGATGGGGTTGAAGTATGTAAGAAATGTGGAATATCAGTGGATTCCTAATAAGGATGTCATGAACATATATCTTGCCGATTCAGCGAATGGCGCAGACCGTACATATTGGCAGAAGAGCTATGACCAAAGCGAGTGGATAAACGTGAAGAGCGAATATAAGGACCATATGTTTGTGAATGATACGACGTCGAACGTCTATTACAGATATATAGCGGAGAGTGTCTGCGGGGCGGACACGAGTTCGGTTGTAAGACTCTATACGGCCAAAATTGATCCAATAACAGACGATCAAGTAGATTACTATGGAACTTTAGGTACAGATTCGTTTACATGCAGGAATGATGAAGTTAAAAGAGGAGAAATATACCTTCGATTCGTTTTAAAAGACAACGTATATAGAAATAGTAAATATTTATATTCGTATAAGGTGAAAGGCGGCAAAGCATTTGGATGGACATACCCTATATCACCTATCGAAGGTGATACTATCTATGACAAACATGGAATGTATAAAGTAGTAAAAGATACTGTAATGGCCGAGAGTCGTGGTGTATTTATCAGTGAATTGGATGAGAACGGCGATAGACAAATTCCATACGATGATGTCACGGTATATGTCACCCGCCATGACACCGCCCGTGGCCTATCCGTGACGAGCGCCTTCCTCTTGAAGGTGGATATATTGAAGATTGACGGACTTGGATTGAATGTGGATGGCAGGGAATATATGGCAGGTGAATCGGAGATAGAGTTACGCCAGGGCAACAGGGTTCGCTTTATACCATACGTGACCGCTAATAATATAGCGGATGTTAGTTATAGCTGGTCACTAGAAGAGCCGATCAATAAGCCTTTCTTCTCCCGCTATGGCGGTCGCAACGGCATGGACGGCATAACAAGCGAATTGCAAAATCCGTCGTGCTTCTACTACAACGGAGGTTACTATCCTGTAACCCTCACGGTGACGGACGGTAGATGTACATCGACAATTACGGACACGTCCCTCTACATTCCGGAGAGCTCCGTGAGAAGTTACCGCAGATCATTGTCCCTCGAAGAAGAGGAGTTTGACAATGTGTACGAGGAGAACGAGAACTTGGTACTGTTCGAACACTTAAAGGTCTATCCGCTTCTCGTCACTGACTATGTGACCATAGAATCCAACCAGCCGAACGCGAAGCATGAGGCGAGACTGGTGGACGAGCAGGGTAGGGTAATGCAAGTCATCAAGTTCATGGGTTCGGCAAAAATCGAAATGGCCGGCTACGCGAGCGGAGTGTACTATGTCTGTCTCGACAACGGGGAAAGGCACAGGATCCTAAAACGGTAAGAAAGTCCCGTGCGATAGCACGGTAGCCAGAGAATAGAAAGGGGGTGACCATTTAGGCCATCCCCTTTCCGTGAAAGCAACTTGCAACAAATCAGGCAGACGCAGCAAGCATTTGTATCTTATTCATATTCGTGTTCACAAGGTTCATAATCTCTTCGTGTTGGTCGGTGAACTTATTGCACAGACCTCGACTCTGCATGATTGTGAAGGTCTTGAGATTGACCTCTATTGTCTCGATTCGGTTGCCGTTCATATCCTTGGCGGATAGGATAAGGCTGTTGTCCTGCTTGTAGTAGGCGCAGGCGAACACGCAATGGTGCATTGCCGTTCCCTCCTCCTCGAACTCCTTCACGCTCTTGAGCACTTCCACGATGATGTTCCCGTTCGAGATGACTAAATCGAAGAACTTTTGCTTCGCTTCCCTATATCTCTCTTCCCATTCCATCGCTTCGGCTATCCTTCTTTCTCTCTCCTCCTTCTCCCTCTTCTTCCTGAGTTCGTCAAGCCATCTGTTATGCGCTGAAGTAAGGTTGCTCGGGCATATATAATAGGGGTTGTGCAAATCCTTGCCAAGTTCACCGAGCGAACTCATCATATCGTACCACAAGCCCGCATCCTTGATGATGTAGTTATTCCGGTTGCAGATATTGATGGCGTACTTGTAGGGAATCGTCTTGTCATTCCTATTGGCGAGGTAACGGAATACGGATAACTGATTGGTCTTTAAGAGATACTCGTACTCGTTGTTGCCCAGAAGGTTCTTCGCGAACACGTTGGGTGGAAGGTTAAGCAAATCGCCTTTAAATCCGTTCCTCTTCATCTGCGGTATATAGTGACGATATGGGTAGATGTGATATGCGTCTATGTCATAGGTGTATATCTGATAGGAGTTCGGCTTTCTCTTTATACTCATATCCTTGTGCATGACCCATACATCCCTGTAGTAGGAGAGGGGAGCGACATCCCTAGCTATAATAGTCTCCTTTCCTTTTTCGTCTACCCAGTTCTGCACCACCTCATCGATGCAGAAAGTCGCTTTCCCACCTCTTCTCGCGATTTTATCCACCGAGTAGTGACGGAACACTTGGAATCCTTTCATCGTTGTGATAATCGTGTAGTAGTATTTATCCACATGGATTGTACCATACTTGCCTTCCATGAGTTTCAACTCTTTACCGCAATGGGGACAAGTCACCCTCTTCTCGCCATTTTGAAGAATATCCACAAGATGTTCGGGTTTATAGGGCTTGAACATCTGTCCGCACTCACTGCACCAAGTATTACGCTTGTTGGAATATGCGATGGCTTGACCGAAGTGTTCCTCCGCCCACTTCCTCTGCGAGTCGGTGAGCGATGGGAGTTGTGCGCTTAACTTCGCTACAAGGGCTTCTTTCTTTGTAATCGGTTTCATAATGGATAGGGTTTAAAGGGTTAAAATAGGGATAGTTGAACGGCTTGCGTGGTCTCTTTCTTCATTACCTCCTTCTTCTTGTTCTTCTGAAGGTATTCGTTATACATCAGCCGTTGATAGTCCTCCAATGCCTTCTTCCTGGCTTCCTCCTTCTCTTCCTGGGTGAGTTCGATGGGATGGTTCGCCACCGCATGGTATTCCTGCACGTTCTTCAGATCGATTTCCACCTCCTCCTCATCGTAGTAGTGGACAGCCAATCCGAATACCTCCGCGTCCGTCAGTCCGTACACGCCCATCTTGACCACTTCGGAGGCGATGAAGTCGCAACACTCGGATATGCTCTTCTTCTCGTTCTCCAACTTCTGTTTAAATGTTTCGTCCCTCTCGGCTAATCTCCTCAGATAAGCCATGATGACCTCTTCAAATGCTTTGCTACAACCTTTCATGTTCTTCTAATTTTAATGTTAGATAAAATTTCGTTTCTTTCACATTGTAAATTTACTAATAATCAGGTAGTTACATAAATATATAGTGTGAAAAGTGGGTCAAAAACACATCAAATCCGACTCCTCCCCTCCCTAAAATTCCCCCATGTATGTATGGTGTTGCGAATGATAAGTATATAAAAAAGTATATTTTTTTCGATAGAAAAATGTATCTTAAAAAAACTATAAAAAAATATACATATAATTATTGTTTTTTGTATTTATTTTTATATATTTGCCATATAAAACAAAAGTTATATGGAGGTAATTTCAGTTGTTGGACAAAAGGGAGGTTGTGGCAAGACAACCATGACTATCCTGCTCGCGAGCACGCTCGCGTACAAGTACAAGAAGAAGGTCGCCGTTTTGGACTGCGATACCCTGCAACAGTCACTCACCAAGTCGCGCATCAACGACCTTGCGCTGATCACGCCCTACGAGGCCGTGGACGAGAACGGGAAAAAAGTGAAGATGGTGCAGGACGGTGTCATGTTCAAGCAATTCAAGGAGCAGAACATCAAGCCATACGACATCGTCCGTTGCAAGGAGAACGTGGACGACATCATCAGCTATCTGGTGAGGAAGGACGAGGAGGGTTGCGACTACGCGTTGCTGGACCTTCCCGGCAACGTGGACAACACGGACTACTTCCGCATCGTGTCGCTGTGCAGTATCGTGTTCCTTCCGTTCATCGTGGATTCGCTCGATTTCGATTCCAACTTCGCATTCGCGAAGCACACGCATCAGCGTATCTTCGAGGTGAACGAGGATTGCAACCTCAAGAAGATGTACGGATATTGGACGAAGTTCGACGAGACGTGCCGTCCCCTCGTCTTCCAGTCCTATTGCGAAAAGATAAAGAACGAGCTGCCTGACCTTGAGATGCTCCAGTTCCGTCTCGGCAACACCAAGGCGGTCGGGAACGACAAATGCCGTAACACATTGCTGCCGCCCAATAAGCAGTTCCTCGGCTACGGTAAACTCGGACCGATTTTGAACGAGATGTACGAGAAAATTAAAATGATATAGCATGGCATTTAAGGTAAAAATGATTAGTGACGAGGATTCGAAGTCGATAGCGGAGAACCTCGAACTTGCAATAACTGACACAATCCAGGAGGCGAAGTCCTCACTGGACGAGAATATGGGGGATGCGCCCGCGAAGGCCCCGGCCAAGAAGAAAAAGAAGGTGTCCAAACCGGGCATCGACTTCGACAAGCTGGTGGCCGAGAGTGATATCGACCCGCAGAAATGGCGCACCTTTAAGGAGATAACCCTGCTTCGCCCGATGGAGTTCTTCGACATGAAGGACGACATCAAGACCGTACCGCTGCCCACCTCGCTCGTGGACGCGCTGAACCGTCTCTCGCTCTTCAACAAGAGCGCCTTCAACAAGACGATCATCGCGAACCTGATCGTGAGGTTCCTCAAGGAGAACCGTGACATCATCGAGCTTATCGAACAAACAAACAAGAACAAGCGATGATTCTGCTCGGTGTTTTATCAGGGTATTCATGGGGGTCGTTCTTGACGTATCTGGTCTTCATCGATATTGTCGTGCTCGCCATCTGCTTCGCCCTTGACAGGTTCGTGTGGTCAAGGGACAAGGGACAGACCAAGAACGACAGGAGGAATAAGAGGGATGAGGGCGATGAGGAGGACGGCGTCGATTACCGCAAACTCAACGAGTCCGTCGTGGACTACAACGAGGTGAAGGTGGTCGACGAGGATTCGGATGACGATGGCGACGCCTATTCCGCTCCCTACGGCGGGGTGACGCCCGCGGGCTCCGACTTGTCGGATGACCTCTTCGAGGGCGATGAGCCCCGGATGGCCGATCCGGATGGGAATGCGGACGATGACGGGGAACTCGACGTGGTCGGTATGGAGGACCCGTCGTCCGGCGTGGCGGACGATGACGGGGACGAGGATGAAGGAACGGATGAGGATGACGTGGTTAAGGACGATGATGTGGTGACGAACAATAACCTCGCCTACGCGAGGTATCTGAACGATGACCCGAGCTGCCGGATCATATCCAGCGACGATTTCGACGAGGACGCGAGGGGTAATATCGAATATCTTCCTGACGAGGATGACGACAGCGAGGAGGAGGATGACGACGACGAGCTGACGGATGTGTACATCCAGCAGGGGGACGGCGAACCTGTGCCGCTTGTGAACGATGACGAGGATTTCGGGGAGGACGACGTGAAAGTCCTTAATTCAGCTTACCCGAAGAATATCGATGATGAACTGGAGGATGCGCCTGGACCTGACGATAATATGGACGATCCACAGGAAGAGCCTATTTTTAACGATTAAAAAATATTTTGGGAAATATCCCAAATTTATAACGAAAAAAACTTTTTTATTCGGAAAAAAGTTTGTAAATTTGTACCAATTAATTAATTAATACATAAGTATCATGAAAAGGATTTTAATGACAGCGTGCCTTGCGGGCAGCAGTTTACTCGCGATGGCACAAGACAGCAAAATTAACCAGGGATTAACGAAGGCTACGGAACAGGTGTCCGGCATCTTCGACACGGCCACCAAGCTTCTCTACGCCGTGTGCGCCATCATGGCCATCATCGGCGCTTTCCACGTGTACAGCAAGTGGACGTCCGGTGACCCGGATGTAACGAAGGCCGCCGCGGGATGGATCGGCGGACTTATCTTTGTCGGAGTGGCCATCACGATCATTAGAGCCGTATTCCTTTAATGTCCGAGAACTACTATAAGATCAACAAAGGAGTCGGGCGCCCGCTCGACTTCTTTGGATTGAAGAACTACTACATCCTGTACTTCATAGTCGGGATAGTCGTGGCTTTCCTGGCATTCTTCGCCATCAGGTTCATCAGTGAGGTGGTGAGCTACATCGTGGCGGGCACGATAGCGCTGGCCTCGTACCTCGTCTCCAATTACCTGAACGCGAAGATGGGCGTGAACGGCATGGAGCACAAGCTGGCGATGCGCTCCTGTCCGGAAAGGGTGTCCCCAAAGAGGGCGAAGCAATTGGTCAAAAGAACAAACAAAAGCAAGTGACGAAATGAATTTCAACATCAGGGAAAATAGGATTGAATATTGTTATCCTCTGCTGGCGTATGAGGATGGCAGGTATCTCATATCGAAGAGCGGCGACGTGACGCGTCTCTTCGAGGCCGAGATGCCGCAGATATTCTCCTCATCGAACAGGGAGCTTTTCGCGTTCCATGACGCGTGGGTGCGCGCACTGAACTGCCTGCCGACGTACAGCGTCGTGCACAAGCAGGATGTTTTCACGGAAAACCAGTACGTGGACACCACGCCCGACGACTCCTTCCTCCGTAAACTCTCCAGGCAACACTTCAACGGGAAGAAGTGCCTGACGCATAAATGCTATGTCTATGTGACGCTGTCCACCGAGAAGAACCTGCGCAGCATGGCTTCCGGCAACCTGCTCCTGAGGAACAGGCTCCTTCCGCCGGAGACGCTCGACAGGGGTAGGCTGGACAAGTTCAACGACAGCGTGGACCAGTTCAGGCAGATACTGCTGGATTCGGGCTTCCGCCTCAGGGAACTGCGGGAGGAGGAGATATTCGGAGAGGAGGGCGGATTCGGTCTGCTCGACAAATACATTTCCTTGAATTTTTCGGGAGGGGGAGAGGTGCTCAAGGACCTGCAGACGGAGGAGAACGACTTGAAGGTCGGCGACGATTACGTCAGCTGCTTCTCCATCGGGGATCTGGGCGACCTGCCCAGCGGAGTGTGCTCGGCCGTGCGCAACGAGGTGCTGTCCACCGACGTGAGCGAGGTGAGTAACTGCTACGTGAGCGACCTCTGCATGGGTCTGCCTTTCAACCATATCTACAACCAGTATTTCTTCATGGTCGACACACAGAAGGTGTTGGCCGAACTTGAGAAGGAGGGGAAGAGGATGTCCTCCTTTTCCGCCATATCCAGGGAGAATGCGGTGAATTGCGAGTATAATACGGAGTTCCTCAACGAGGCGCATACTTCGGGCAACAAAGTCGTGCATGCGGCGTTCAACCTGATGGCGTGGGACAGTAGCCACAAGCGTCTTCTCGCGAAGAACAGCCAGATAGCTTCCGCTTTGGCCTTGCTCGGTTGCGTGGCGCGCAAGTGCGAGGTCATCGTGCCCCATCTCTTCTGGGCCGGCATACCGGGCGCGGCGAGCAACTACCCGTCGACTATGAAGTTCCTCAGCTTCTTGCCGGAGGCGTGCTGCTTCATCAACTGCGAATCAAACTACAGGGATATATGCGGGGAGGACCGCAACGGCCTGAAACTGACGGACCGCCAATACGGCATACCCGTGATGGTGGACGTCAGCAACGAGCCAATGAGGCTCGGTCTGATCGACAATAAGAACAAGTTCGTACTCGGATCCTCGGGTTCGGGTAAGTCCTTCTTCACGAACGTGATGGTGTCACAGAAGTACATGAGCGGCGACCATATCGTCATCGTGGACGTGGGAGACTCCTATCAGACGCTCTGCAACCTGATCAGGGAGGAGAGCGGAGGAAAGGACGGCGTGTACTTCACCTATACGGAAGAGAAGCCAATATGCTTCAATCCGTTCTACGT
Organism: Paludibacteraceae bacterium; assembly: GCA_017649635.1. Lineage (GTDB taxonomy): Bacteria > Bacteroidota > Bacteroidia > Bacteroidales > Paludibacteraceae > UBA1181. Next base: position 11,420 of record JAGCGM010000136.1, read on the forward strand.
TGAGGATTACGTCTATCCGGAGGAGAAGGTCGTCAACCTGTGCGCGCTCATACAAGTGCTCTGGAAGAACGCCGACGAGAAGTTCAACTCCAACGAGACGACCCAGCTGCGCACCTGCATGGCGCAGTACATCAACACGATATGCTCGAACAGGAGCATATTCCCCTGCTTCGACACCTTCTACGAGTATCTGAGGGATGTCTATTCCCGTAAGATATCGGAGTCGAAGGTGAGGATCGAGAATTTCGACCTCGACAACATGTTGCAGGTCCTTGAGCCCTACTACAAGGGCGGCACATACGATTTCCTGCTCAACGCGAGGGACAAGACCGATCTGCAGAGGAAACGTTTCGTCGTCTTCGAGCTGGACAACATCAAGGACAACCCTGTCATCTTCCCTGTCGTCACGCTCATCATCATGGACACCTTCATCACGAAGATGAGGTTCCTTGATCCGGGTGTCAGGAAGATGATACTCATAGAGGAGGCTTGGAAGGCCATCTCCAAGGCGGGAATGGCGGAGTTCATCAAGTACCTCTACAAGACGGTGCGTAAGCACAACGGAGAGGTGGCCGTCGTGACGCAGGAACCGGATGACCTACTGGACAATCCCATCGTCAAGGACGCCATCATCAACTCGGCCGATGTGAAGATACTGCTCGATCTGAGCAAGTTCACGAACCGTTTTGACAAAATCAAGGAGGCGCTCGCCCTGTCCAACAAGGACGCGGCGCTCGCCCTGTCGGTGAACAAGATGACAAAACCTCCCTACAAGGAGGTGTTCATCTCCTTCAACGGCAAGTTCAGCTCCGTCTACAGGGTGGAGACCTCGTGGGGGGAGGCCCTCTCCTTCACTTCGAAGAAGGAGGAGAAGGGCGAGATATACGCTCTACAACAAAAGACGGGTGGCAGTATACGAAAGGCCATCCTCGAATATATGAAACTTAAAGGGAAAAAATAATCATGAGAAAATTTGTCATCACATTAATTCTTATGTTCGTCACCCTATCGAACTCGTTCGGTCAGGTGGCGGCGGTGTTCGATGAGCAGACATTCGCTCAGAGGGCGCTGAACTTCTTCAGGGAATTCAGCGAGACCGTCGAACAGGGCATGGATCAGGCGGAGCAGTTGGCGCTCGAATACAAGAAGTACGAGGAACGCACACAGAAGGTGAGGGACGAGGTGGCCGACATCGCGAAGCTGACAAAGAAAATCATCGTCCTCTATAAGGAGTTGGAGTATTGCCTTAATGACCTTGAGACACTAAAGAAGGAACTGGCGAGAAGCAACTACCTCTCCGTCGAGGAGAAGTACGAGCTCTTCTCCATGGGGAAGAACGTCTGCCAGAACCTTCTCGACAAGAAGGACCAGATAGACGAGACCGTCAAGGAGTGCAGGAACTACAGTTCCAACAAGACCGCCAAGGACAAGAAGGAGGACTTGGAGGACTTGATTTCGGAAATCAGGGACACTCGCAGGAAACTGACGGACCTGAAGGGGACGGCCATCAAGATAATAGCCGAGAAGAAAGCGCATTTGGAGCGCCAGCTTGAATTACAAAGATGTTTTTCAATAAAATTGTTCTGATATGTTATTGGTAGTGGATTCTGTTTTTGATTACTACGCTGAAATAAACAGCAGCTTGCAGTATAATTGGGTGCAGGATGTGGCCGATCTCCTGAACTTCGATGCGATATCCTCTAAGTTGGGTGACGCCGTGGGATTCGCGCACACGCTGTGCGGGCTCTTCGCCCTATTCTATATCTGCGTCATCGTATGGAAGTCGTGGGCGAACGGGAGCCAGATCGACTTGTACAAGTGTCTGAAGCCGTTCGTAATAGGACTCTGCATCATGAATTTCTCCACGATAGTGGCCGGGGTGGACCTGATCGCGAAGGGGATGGGGTCCGTCACGCAGGAATTTGTCGATAAGTGTTCGGCCGAATCAAAGGAACAATATAATCAGTACGCCCAAAATTTCATAAATTTCAGGACGGATGTGTATAAGGATGCGGCGCAAAAGACATATGATCAACTATCCGGTGTAAGGGGAAACGATCACCTTGCGAAGAAAAAGGAAGACCTGGAGCAGGAGATTAGCGCGACTGAGACGAGGTCATGGAGAGAGAAGGCGTTGGATGCGCTTACATTCATCTTCCAATTGCCGGAACGTATCTATCTAACCATTGAGGGTGGAATATGTGCGTTAATATCGGCTCTCGCAACTCTGATAGCCTCCATCATCTCCTGTTGCATCCTATGCATGGGATTTATCGGTCGTTGCATCTTCTATGTGTTCGGTCCCGTCCTTTTCGCCATGGAGCTGATTCCGGGCATGGAGGGAAGGATCGCCGGATGGTTCAAGAAGTACTTCACGTATTGCCTGTACCCTTGCATCATACAGGTCATCAACGGAGTACTGATACTGTTGATGGTCGTGCTGGCGAAAGGATTCTCCGGTAATCCCGGAGCGATAGTCGGGGCAATCGATTTTCATGTCATAGTCGGGGTGATCGGGGCGTTCATGTTCATGAACGTGCCGTCCGTAGCTTCGCAGATCATGGATACGGCTTCCAACGGACTGGGTGCCGCGGGTCTTGTCCCTGTCACATATGCCGCAGGTAAAACGGGTAACGCCATCGCCACGAAGATTGGTTCGGGTGCGGCTGGTTCCGCCATATCGGGAGGTCTGTCCCTTGTGGCGTCAGGCGCGAAGAGTATGATCAAGAAAGGTAAGGATATGATGTCGTCGAGGAGGGGAGCCTCCAACTCTAACTATAAGGGAGGGGATAAGGAATGAAGTCGCTGAGAAATATGGAGAACGCCTTCTCGTTGGTGCGCGCCTGCTTCTTCACGGTCATAGCGTGCAACCTGCTGTCCGTGCTCTTCTGCTACGGATACACCAGGTGGTTCAACGCGAAACAGAACGAGCGTATATACGCCCTTGAGGGGGAGGTGCCCGTCATGATAGCGTTGGGCCAGAACGTGAAGGAGAATAGGGAGGCGGAGGCGAAGGCGCAGCTGACCGAGTTCCATAAGCTCTTCTTCTCCATCGTGCCGGACATGGAGGAGATAAAGTACAACATGAGGCAGGCGATGCTGATGTCCGATAACAGCGTATCGGAGGAGTTCGCCTTTCTGGATGATAACGGATACTTCCGTCAGATATGCGAGGCGCAGATACGATGCTCGTATAAGTGCGACAGCATACACATCGACTTCTCGGAGTATCCTTACCCGGCGACGGTGTTCGGACGCACCTCGATCGTGCGTCCCTCCGGATCCACCTTCCGTAGCCTTGTGACGTCATGCAGTCTGAGGAACGTGCTCCGCACGGATGAGATACCGCACGGTTACCTCATCGAGAACTTCAAGGTGGTCTCCAACAGCGATATCGACAACATCGATTCTTTATTCAAATGATAGGATATGACGATGAATGACTATAAGAACGATTTGACGAAGTATAAGGTGATTCTTATCGCGGTCACCATCCTCGCGACGGTGGTGAACATACTCGTCATTAAATCCTCCTTCGACAGCGCGGAGAAGGAGCGCAACGAGATATTCGTGGCGGATTCGCAGAACACGCTTCTGCTCGCCCTCTCCCGGAATATCAATACGAACAGGGGCAACGAGGCGAAGGCGGTGGTGAACAAGATGCACACGCATCTGTTCTACATGGCTCCGACGGCATCGGACATAGAGGGTGGTATAACGAAGGCGTGCAACCTGTCGGACGTGAGCGTGAAACAGTACTGCGACAAGCAGAGGGAGAGCGGTTGGTATAACCGCATGATGGCCGAAGGCATCAGCATGGAGTTCGTCACGGACAGCATAGTGCTGTACGACAGCGACAAACAAGGGTATGATTTCTTCGTGCGACTCTACGGAAAAACGAGCGTGATAAGCTCCACTTCCATCGAATTCAAGAGTCTGGTGACAACCTGCTACGTGCAGGAGAGCGTGAGGACGGTGGATAATCCGAACGGTTACATCTGTTGCCTGTTCAACATAGAAAAGACAGACAGGCTGAGACTCTTCAGACGTGAGAATAACCCAGCCGGCGGTGCGGTGGAAAACGGAAACGAGTAACATTAAAAACAATAAGATATGGAAAACGAGGAGAACAAGGAATTGAACGAGCCTGCGGAGCGGACGGAGCAGACGCAGGGAGAGAACAAGGTGATCGACGACATCCAGAACAGGATGAACTCGATGGAGGTCGGCAAGCGTAAAAGGATAATGATCCTTTTCATTGCGGTGTTCATTCTACTTTCCTTCTTTAAAATGTCCACAGCCTTGAAGGGCTGCGCATCGGACAAGGAGACCCAAATGGCCGACACCACGCAGGTGGTGAAGGGCGGGGCGGAGGATTCCGCCGCCATATTGCAGAAGGTGCTTGAGACACCCATAGCGAAGGAGAGGAAACGTGACCCTCAGTTGGAGGAGTATATGGAGAAACTGGTGGAGGATAATAATAAAGAGTCGGACAATGGCAAAGAATAAGGCGAAACTGAAGATAGCCTGTCTGGGCGTGGTCGCCCTCAACGTCATCGCCATCGTCGTATTCGTGGCGCTGGGCGGTGGGGAACCGCTCGATGACACCGGCAAGGTGGCCGAGGGGTTCAACGGCACGCTTCCCGACGCCAACGTGGAGAGCGTTAGCGACGATAGGATAGCGGCCGCGAGAAGGGAGGACGAACGCCGCAAGAGGGAGGAGATGCTCGGTATGACCGGCTCATCCTTCCAACTCCTTGAGGTGGAGGAGAAGAGGAAGGAAAAGGAGGAGAACTTCGATTCCCTGGCACAGAAGATACAGGAGCAGACAAGGGAGGATCTGGAGCGACAGATGATGTCGATGCAGAACCCCGCGAATGTGGGTAATGTACCGGATACCAATATGACCCAGCGCGAAAAAGAAAGGCTGGCCGTACGTGAAAAACGGAGGGCGGAGGCATACAGCAAGGTTCAGGAGATGTACGGAAAGGAGATCTTCCCGGACAAGGAGGAGAAAGCCGACAACAAGAAGGTTGAGCCAAAGAATGAGCCGGTGGCGCAGAAGGAGGAGACTCCGGTGAAGAAGAAAACCGGGTTCAACAGCCTGAACACGAAGGGTCCGCAAGTGGCGGGCAACAGCGTCAAGGCGGTGGTGCACGGCACGCACAAGAACCTGACGGTGAACAGTCCCGTCAAGCTTAGACTTCTGGAACCCCTGAAAATCGGGGATGTCACCATACCCCGCAACTCCTTCATATACGGTAAGGTCGCGTTCGCGGAGTCACGCCTGCTGATCAACATCGACAACGTGAGCTACCAGAACAGCGTGCTGCCGTTCAAGGGCGAGGTGGTCGACGCGGAGGACGGAAACAGGGGCATCTATGTTCCGGACAACGGTGTGGACGAGGCTATGAAGGAGAGTCAGGCGGGAGCGGTCAGCGAGACGCCATCCATCAACGCGAGGGGCGGTTCGGTCTCCGGACTCGCCACGAGGATCGCGGAGAGGACGGGTGGAGCGATAAAGAACGCCGTCGTGAAAAGCGTCGGCAAGAACAAGGTCTCCATCTCGGAGAACTACATGGTAAAGATACGATTGAGAGAAAAATAGATTATATGAAGAGAAAGGTATTTTTTATGGTATTCATGGCTTTCCACCTGCTCTGCCTCGCGCAGAACGGTATCAAGCCAATCCGGTTCGTGATGAACGACAGGAAGTACATGTTCCTGCAGTTCCCGTCGGAGATCCGCTACGCGGACATGGGAAGCCAGGACCTCACGGCCGAGAAGTGCCAGAACACGGTCCTGAAGCTGAAGGCGGAGATTCCCTACTTCGACAAGACGAACCTAAGCGTGGTGACCACGGACGGCAAATACTACAGCTTCATCGTTGAGTATGACCCGGCACCTTCCTTCATCGCCGTCAGGATGGAGGGCGTGAAGGATACCATCGGGGTGAACAACGTGATCCCTTCCACCAACATCGAGGTCAGTGACCTCAATACGACGCATATCATCCTGCCCACCAAGGTGGTGGACATCGCCATCGGACATGAGGAGGTGATAAGCGAGAAGGCGGAGGAGATCGACAACATAGTGAAGATCAAATCCGCCGTGGACGAGAACGAGGAGTTCTTCCAGACTTCCGTGACGGTCGTGACGGCGGACGGCAACATCTACCCGATGGTGGTGGATTACGCGAAGAATCCGAAGAGGATGAGCATATCCTTCGCCAAGGACGGGAACGCCATGTTCCAGGGCGTGAACGTGAACGATGAGAACATGAGGAAGATGTCTGAATGGATCATCGAACGCGGGCAGTTCATCAACGACCTCGGCAACGAGGACTACAAGATGGTGTTCCAGTTATACAGCATCTTCACGGACCAGGACGTGATAGCCTTTCACCTGCGAGCGCACAACAGCAGTAAGATAGACTACGCCATCGACTTCGTGAAGGCTTACATCGCGGACAAGAAGATAACGAAGAAGACCGCCATGCAGGAGGAGGAGATATATCCGATCTACAGCTACTACAGCGATGAGGGCAGGGTCATACATGGAAGGGACGACATCGACATCGTGCTCTTCTATAAGAAGTTCACTATCCCGCAGAAGAGGATTCTCTACTTTGAGCTGTTCGAGGAGAACGGTGGACGCCACATCAAGTTCACCGCTCCGAACAAGGCTATCATTAAAGCAAAGGTTATGGATAAAATAGAATAAAGTATATGAGAAAGAATTTAGCATTATTTATGATCGCGGTCGGACTACTGGGGTTGTCCGCCTGCGACAGCAGGGAGGACTGGTTTGACAAGAACGCCCCCCGGCCTGATTTGGTTGTGACCATCGGTGACAAGGTCGACACGTTGACCAATTCAGATTCTCGAATAATTGAGGTGGATCTGCATGTGATTGCTTCAAGTGATAGGCGCCTAAATACAGATACTGTTGATTTTAAAATTAGCGGTTTCTCGGATGAGAAGGGAGTTCCTTTGAATGGTATATATCCTTTTATCAATGAACAAGGTGGGTCATCTGATGATCTTCGCAATTCAGGAGATGGATATGATTATAATTGTATAATTGATGGAGATATTTTCAATCTGAATGGCGTACGTAAGGAACTTAACTGTAATATATATGCTCTATTATACAAATATTCATTTATCAGTGATACATCCGCAAGAGTCGAAACATGTACGTCTAGATTCATGGTGGAAGATATATTCGAAGGGCAACATTACTATACTCTAAAGATTAACATCATCGGTGATATTCCTCCAACACCTGTCCTGAAGGTGCATAGGCTCGACTACAACTACGAGTACAATCTCTCCCTTGAGGATAGCTACGACCGGGACGGGAAAGTCTCGAAGTACGAGTGGTGCATAGACGGCAACATCGTGCCATACGATGTGAAGGATTATAGATTTGAGTTCAAAAACGGTGCATGGCAGTCGGGTCAGGCGGCGTACGGTGGCAAGTACGTCAAGGCGACCACGATTAACAGCATCAACCACAATTTCCAGTCACCGGGGGAACATACGGTGTATTACCGTTGCATGGACAACTTAGGCGCCTGGTCAATGTGGTACAGTCAAACGATTAACGTGGAGGAATGAGATTATGAAGAAGATAGCTATGATATTTTTGGCGCTGTTCTGCGCCATGGGATGCTGCAATGCGCAGCTCGTGCATACGAAGGGTAAGATGGGTGTCGGCATCCGTGGGGGAGTTAGTACAAGGTTGTTCTCCGGATGGAGAGGTCATGACATAGGTCTGTTCTACCACTACTACACCAGCCCGCAGATGGGTATCGTCGTGGAGCTGGATCGGGAGAAGATGGAGTTTAAGCACAGTGACTTCAAGAACACGGTCCTCCTTGGCGTCGGTGGCGAATACGCGGTATGGAAACCCACGAAATGGATGATGATGGAGCTCAGCCTGCTGGGCAACGTGGGCTACGACGTGTGGGACTGCACCATCATGGACTGGAGGGAGGAACACTTCGTCTTCGGAGCGAACGGAGGCTTCGCCCTGGAGTTCTACCCGTGGCACTTCCTCTCCTTCATGCTCAAGGGCCGGCAGTTCGCCCTCTTCGGACGTGGCGACAGCTATGTGAAGCCCGACATCTCGCTGGGCGTGAAGGTTAACTGGTAGTCCTTTCCTTGCTTAGTCTTTTAGCTTTTAGGGAGGGGGAGAGTAGGGTGTGATTTTTAGATTTTGTCTAACAAAACAAATTCGGATGTATGGTTGATTTTTTGAAGTTTAAGGAATGTTTCGCTGGTTCGGACTGTTTCTCTCTGAACCAGATCAGGAACATATACCCTGACTTCAAATACGGGAACATCGCGAGTTGGTGCAGGGAGGGTCTTTTGGTGCCGATCAGGAGGGGGTGGTATTCATTCCCTGAATGCATCAGTTATGTTGACATCGTGCGCAGGATGGCTAACGTCATCTATTCTCCTTCTTATGTCAGCCTGCATTACACGCTCTGCTTTTATGAGATGATACCGGAAGCGGTGGCGACCATCACGTCCGTCACGACACTGAAGCCGTGTAAGTTCAGCAACAGGTTCGGCACGTTCGCCTATCATGCTGTGAAGCCCTCCCTCTTCTTCGGTTACGAACCGTTGGTCGGCCGGGATGGTAAAGGTTTTTTCATGGCCACACCGGAAAAGGCTCTTCTTGATCTGCTGTATCTGTATCCTTTCTACAAGACGGAACAGGATATGATAGACCTCCGTCTGGATGAGGATTTCATGGAGGATGACTTCAATATGGAGAGGTTCGACGGATATGTGGAGAGAGTTGGTGATGCGACGCTGAAAGAGCGGGTCGATACATTGAAAAGGGCGTATGGTTTATAAACATTTGAGATATGAGAGAATCTGAGCAAGATATCATAGAGAAGAAAAGGGAACTAAGTCAATACCTTTTTGACAAGGGTGCATTGTGGTCGTACAGAAAGAACAGACGCGCCATCTTGCGTGACAAAGAGCTTATCGTTACAAGCCTGTCTTACCTTGAATTGGAGGAGATGGATATGTTATTTGACATCTTTCCATACGAAGAGGTCAGACAGGTATGGATAGAAAATATGGTTCCCAATGATCAATACTACGGTATATTGAACAAGATGCTTGCTTACTTGTTTTTCGGAGTCAAAGATTATAAAAAATTTAAGGAAGAAGTATGTGGAAAGATGGATTAACACAAAATACGTTAGAAGTCTTTGAAAGGATCTCCAAACTTGATTTTGTAAAAGACTTTCACTTGTGCGGGGGCACTGGCATCGCATTACAACTGAATCATAGGTACAGCGAGGATCTGGACTTTGAGTTGCTTACTGTTCAGGGAAAGAGAGATGACTTGAAGGAATTAAATCACGGCCAAATAATCGAAGAGTTGAAATCCGAGTTCGGGAAAGTGGAAGAAAATGGTTGTGTCAAAGCTGGCAAACATTTTGAGTGTTATGTCGGTAATCACGTCAAATTGTCTTTTTTTAAGCCGGATTATAAGGTTCCGGAATTGAATGAGGTCAGTATACTTAACAACCTAAAGACGGTATCCCTCCAAGATGCGCTGGGCATGAAATTATACGTTGTCAGCCAGAGGGACAAGTTCAGGGATTATTATGACATCTATTCTTTATTAAAAGAAGGATACTCTTTGGAAAAGGGCATTCAATACGCCATAAAGTTTTCAAGGCATGATGTATCGTCAAGAAGCATAATTTCAAAACTGCTGGCAAAGGAGTTTTTTTCTGCTACGAACAAAGAAGGATACTTTGACTTCGATGATCTAAAAGCGAAGTACAAGGTTGACTCATCCCAGATATGTGATTTCATTGAGAAAAAACTATCACAAGTTCAAATAAGTAAAATTAAGAAAGACACAACCGTAGAAAAATCGGTAGGTAGGTTATTTTACGAGACAATTATAAAACTTGACGACGATCGTCTCCAATTTGTCATGGGAAAACTCCCAGAATATGATAAATTAAAGTCTGAAGATGAGAAATTGAATTTCTTGAATAATCTGTTGTCCTCCGCTGGAGCCAAAGTCGCTCCATATGACAATAAGGATTTAGATCTCCTTGGAATAAGAAAAGAAAAGGATGTTAAGAGTTTATCGAGAATCGATGAATTTTTAGAGGAATACCGCACATATCAGAAACTTGCTTCTGAGATAAAAGACAATGACGAGATGATCAAAGCCACAAAGGAGCTTCAAATCGACTCTTCAATGAAGAATAAATATATTAACACCTACGTCTCCGGAAATGAAAATCTGAAGAAACAGCAACAAATGCTGCGTTACTTCGAAGTGTTCGAAGGCGTGGAGAGAGGAAAGGAAATGGAGAAAAAGAGACCTCTTGACTTCTCCGAAGGAGAGGATGGAGCGTACGAGTCTAAAGGATGTAAGATTAAATAAAACATAGTAATAGATTCTATACGTCCATCTATCTGTCGAATTTATCTAACATTAAAATATTTGTGACCATGAATATAGTACCGGAGGAATTAAAGCCATATGTGGACTCTTTTAGGGGAGAAGGGAAGGAGCCGTCCATTAAGGATCTGCTCCAGTTATCCATCCATGATGATATCCGCATCAACCTGCTTCCAAAACGTTTGAAAAACCTTTTCAATGAATATGTTTATGCCAAGGAGGAGGAGTTGGAACTATGCTCTTCCTCTTTAGTTCACCCTGATGATAAGGAATCCGCAAGACAGTCCAGCAGACAGGCTTTCTCCGCCTTCAGCGACGAGATGCACAAGTGTCTTGGTATAAATAAGGAACAGCAGACGAAAAGACGTCCGCTCGACTTCTCCGAAGGAGAGAATCAGAACATAGTGAGTGAAGAGAAGGGGAAATATCGTAAACTATAACTTTTCAATTATATCTAACATTAAAATATCAGTGATCATGAAAGTAGTACTTGCGGAAAAACCGTCCGTTGGCAAGGCGATAGCGGCCGTACTGGGCGCTAAAGCATCCAAGGACGGCTACATGGAGGGTAACGGCTACATCGTTACCTGGGCGTTCGGTCACCTCGTCGGGTTGGCCGAACCTGACCATTACCTCGGACATAAAGAGTGGAAGAAGGAAGACCTGCCGATCATTCCGGAGGAGTTCGTGTACGTGCCTCAGGTGGATGATTCGGGGGCGAGGAAGCAATACAACACGATAAAGAAGCTGTTCTGCGCAAAAGAGACGGATTGCGTCATCTGCGCGACGGATGCGGGACGGGAGGGCGAAGCCATCTTCCGTTACATATACGACAGCTTCGACTGCCGTAAACCGGTGAAGAGACTGTGGGTCTCATCACTGACCGACAAGGCGATCCGTGACGGGTTCAACGACTTGAAGCCGGGCGAGGATTATGACGACCTCTACGATAGCGCCAAGGCGAGGGGAGAGGCGGACTGGCTCGTCGGAGACAACGCCACACGTGCGCTCACGCTTGCCGTCGGCAACGCCGGACAGGTGTACTCGGTTGGCCGTGTGCAGACGCCCACGCTGGGCATGGTCTGCAAACGCTATCTGGAGAACAAGAACTTCGTCCCTGTCCCTTACTTCATGGTGAGGGTGAAGCTCCAGTCGAGCGGGAAGACGGAGTTTCTCGGCCTCTACCCCCAGCAACATAAGGAGAAGGCGGATGCCGAAGCCTTCATGGGGAAGATCCCCGGACTGCTTGTGGTGAAGGAGAAAAGGAAACAGGAGGTGAAGGAGAAGGCCCCACTGCCTTACGACATCACATCCATACAGGCGGAAGCCAACAGGCGCCACAAGTTCAAGGCTCAGAAGACCCTCGACATCGTGCAGGCTCTGTATGAGGGCAAGAAGGTCACCTACCCCCGCACGGGTAGCCGCTATCTGGGCGAGGATATGATAGACGTGGTAGCCTCTTCGGTCGGCAAGCTCTCCTCCCTGGGCTACACGACCAACTTCGCGGAGTGCTGCAAGGGTATCACGCCGTCGGGCATGAACCGCGCCTGCTTCGACTCGTCGAAGCTGACGGACCACCATGCCATCATACCGACATTCGAAAACGTGTCCGACGACGTGAAGGACTTCCCCTCGGGCAAGACATTCTCATCGGAGGACAGCCGTAAGATATACCGCATGATCACCATGCAGCTCGTGATGTCGCTCCTTCCTGTCTGCGTCAAGGACAGAGTGACCTACCTCTTCGAGGAGGTGGATTCGGTCGCCTTGGCCGTATCAGGATCCACCATCAAATCCATCGGATGGAGGAAATTGTGCGAACAGGATAATGAAAAGGACGAGGAAGCGGAGGAGGAACAGAAGCTTCCGGACATGGACGAGGGCGCCATCTGCTCCGTACTGGGCAAAGAGGTGCTCCAAAAGGAGACGAAACGTCCTCCTCTACTGACTGAGGCGACCCTGCTGAAGATGATGGAGAGCGCCGGCAAGCTCATCGAGGATGACGCCGAACTCTCAAAGGCCATCAAGGACTGCGGGATCGGCACGCCCGCCACGCGGGCGGCCGTGATAGAGAAGCTCTTCGCCCGTAAGTACATCGTGACGGAGAAGAACTCGCTGGTGCCCACCGAGGGCGGGCTGCAGCTCTATGAACTACTGAAGGACCATACCATCTGCAACGTCTCCATGACGGGGGAATGGGAGAAGAAACTGAACGAGATGGCCGAAGGCAAGTTCGCCAAGGCGGACTTCAACCATGAGATAGAGGAATACACCAGGAATCTGACAACGGAACTGCTCACGGTCAAGAGCGGTTCCATCGCCTCCTCGGTGACCTCCGTGGGCAACTGCCCGGTGTGCGGCAAGCCACTGAAGACACACGGCTCGGTCGTGTATTGTAGCGGATGGAGGAAGGATGACGAGAAGAGTTGCCAGTTTAAGATATTTACGGAGGTGAGGGGAAAGAAACTGACGGAGAAGATGGTCAAGACCCTGCTTGCCGGAGGAACGACGGACATCATCAAGGGATTCAAGAAGAAGGACGGAACGCCGTTCGACGCCGCCCTAACCCTCGACGAGAACCACAAACTGACCTTCTCCCTCCCTAAAAAGAAAGAACTGGAGCTTGCTTGCCCTTTCTGCGGCAAGAAGCTTTTGGAAAGCGACAAGTCGTACTACTGCAGCGGCTACGGGCAGGAGGATGGCTCCTGCAAGTTCGGAGTGTCCAAGGAACGTGGAGGGGTGAAGATCACCCTGCAGATGCTGAAGGAGATACTTTCGCTCGAAGCAACCGGCAAGAGCTACGAATTCAAAAGCAAGGAGGGGAAGAGGTTCAACGCGAAACTGAAGTACAACAAGGACGAAATGAAGCTGGAATACCTCTTCGAGGAACGGAAACGTGAGGCGACGGGCCTTAAATGCCCTCATTGCGGAGGGGACATCGTTGAGACGGACAAGTCGTTCGAATGTGTCAACCACGACTTCAAAAAAGAGGGTTCCTGCCAGTTCAGCCTCTGGAAGACGGTGGCTGGCAGGAAAGTCTCCGTTAAGGAGCTTGAGACGCTCCTCTCCGGAGGTGCGACTCGAACCCTCGAAGGCTTCAAGAGCAGTAGCGGGAAAGCCTTCTCGGCGAAACTGAAACTGGTGGACGGTAAGATATCCTTCCTGTTCGACAAGAAACAGGGCTAACGAAAATGAAGAAAAGCCGATGAGATCCTCACCGGCTTTTCTTTTGGTTTCATGGCGTCAGTCCTCCCTGGACATCTTGTCGTGGGCGAGACGCCAAATCCGTTTGGCTGTCTTGTCGTCCGTGATGGAGCAGGTTTCTCTCCATGACTTGTAACCAATGCCGTAGTAGAGATCGTCGCAGGCGTTCTCGAAATCGGCCGCATACGCGCGGATAAGTTCTTTGTCATCCGCCAATGTTGTTGTATTGAATTTACTTTCAGTTTCCATAACATATGAATTTAAAGATGTTAAACATTATATTGAAGGGAATTCCCGGTAGGGAACTCCCTTTTAAGATTAGTCTTCGACGTATTTGAACTCGTGGATGTTCATCCAGAAGTCTTCGCCTTGCTCCTCGGCGTATTCGTCGATGGCGGCTTGGATCTCCTCCTCGGTTTCACCGCTGGCGTTGATGCCGAACTTGTCACGGAGGTAGTCGCAGGCGTCCTTGGCGTTCGAGAAGTATTCGTATACGTCGTCACTGTCCAAGAGGAAACGTTCCGGGAAGTAATCGCCCGTCATGTCGTTCGTGAAGAAGACGTCGCATCCGGGTTCCTCCTCGCGGTAGTAGACCTTAATGCTCGGGTACTTCTTCTCGATGCTTATCCTGAAGCCTTCTTGTTCGCACCAAGCCGTGTCTTGGTCGATGGTGAGCTTTCCTTCACCGTCGTAGTCGAAGTAGGTGATGGTGCCGCGGGTCCTCAGTCCGCGTTTGTCGAGGTAGTCGAAATCGACGCCCATCGATTCCAACAGCGAATAGATGGTTGTATCTCCGTTCGCCTCCAATAGTTGGTGTAACTCACTCACTTCCTTCGGATCGCCTACACAGATGTAGGTTGTGCTGCATGTATTTGCCATAGTCGTAGTTTTATGGAAGTCCCCTTTCGGGGACCTCCTGGTTAATATTAGTTGTTTTCCTTGGCGAGATAAACCTTGGTTGCCGCAAGAACCGTCTTGCTGTGCTTTTCTCCGTTCTTATCAACCCACTCTTCGGGTTTCATGAAGCCCTCCACCGTGACGAGGTTTCCTTTCTGGATAATCGTGAAGACCTTGTCGGCCTCCTCGTTCTTGCACCAGGTCTCGATGTTGAGTAGGGACGATACCCTTCTTTTATCTTCACCTGTCCCTTCAAGGCGTCCTAAACTCAAGGCGAAGTGACATACGCTTGCTTTACCTAATGTACGGGGGTTAGACACTGCTACAATACCCGTTACTGCGAAATTGTTAGTTGCTTTCATATCATTAAAATTTTAGAAGTTAAACAATCAATTTTTACGGTGCCCCAAAAGATTAGCAGGAGGCTGGCGGGCAAAGAGAATACCGGAAATACTCTTTTTTTGGAGGCACGAGAAAAAAAGGAAGATTATCGGGAAGAGCCTATTTGCAGGCGGAGGAACGGAGCGTACCAGAAAACTGCGAACTATCTTTGCGACGGAAAAATATTGTGTATTGACTTCGCCCGAAAATTTGATGTGAAAGCGGCGGATGAAACAAGAAGCGGAGGGGTTGGCGTGTTCCACCCATTCGGGGGAATCGGGCAAGCGCACGGGAGCCTGACGGAAGCCATGGGACTGGAATATGAAGACTAAGGGTTCGGCCAGACATACGGGACCGCAAGGACGTCGACGGGGTCAATTTCCAAGACCATTTAGGAAACAACGGTGGAGGAGAAATACCAAGGTGGATAGAGTGGGGAACGGATTCGGAAAAGCCATGGTTCGCCTGTGGCATCATACCGCCACCGCCAAGGATTCACAACCCATCAGGAGGGAACCACTAAAGAAAGGGGCTAATACCGGCTTATGGCGATTGCACCGGGAGCGACATCGATGTGACGCGAAGGTCATGGGGCGTGGAGCATACTTGTATGGACGGAAGGGATTTGCTGTCATGGTTCGGAATGTCAGGGTCATCGACCGACGGCCTACGGCCTACAAAGCCGTATCGGGTCAGGCTAAAAGTCGTATATCCGGTGAAAACAGGGATGGCATGGGATAGAGATGCCGTATTTGCGTGGTTTTGTGAAGCAAAAACACCCTAACACGGCAGAAATATCATTGGTTTGCATGAAAGTGGTTTTACCTGTTTGAAAGCCCACACTTTCATGGGGGACCCGCGAATCCTGCGCATGACGGACAACATTATCCGTCATCCCCGGATTCACGGAACCTTTGGAAGTCCGAAGCGGATGCTTTCAGTATATCATTGCGTGATGTAATCAAGTGATTCGCGGCATTGGCCATCGCACCTATCGAACGAGACAACCACGATGGTTTGTCCGAGCTCTTCGAGCGTCCTTCCAAGCCTTGCCTTCATCTTATCGGCAATTTCAATGGCCCTGTCGAAGTTCTTCGTCTTCAGAAGCCTCATTATCTTGGGGAGTCCAGGTTCGAACTCCGTCACTATCACATTGTAAGTTCTTGCTTCCATATCGCATTAGTTTAAAGAAGTTAAACAATCAATTTTTACGGTGCCCCAAAAGATCAGCAGGAGGCTGGCGGGCAAAGAGAACGCCGGGAATACTCTTTTTTTATGAGGGACGATGAAAAAAAGGAAGATTATCGGGAAGAGCCTATTTGCAGGCGGAGGAACGGAGCGGACCAGAAAACTGCGAACTATCTTTGCGACGGAAAAATATTGTGTATTGACTTCGGCCGAAAACGGATATGGAAGCCTCCGGGAACGAGATGGTTGACGGTGAAGCGTTGGATACTTCCGATGAGACTCCCTACGGGAAGACGATACAAATGTGGGCGGTTGCCGTCCGCATAGGGCTTGGAGAAAGTTAGGGAGGGGGAGAGTGGTTTGTCCGGGTGCGATGGCTGGACAGGTGGTTCCGTCAGGTGAAAATAGGTCGATGAAAAGTTTGAAATGAAAAAAAATTCTCGTAAATTTGGGAAATTAATAAAATTTTCAGTTATGAGTAATATAGAAAACGTAATAAAATTTTTTGGAGGCAATGATGGCAGCATCAGCTGCAAGGTGACTTACACGACTCTCTCGGACAGCGACGAGGTGGTTCTGAGGGATGAACCGATAACGTTGTGCCTGGACGGCGACGGCGTCGTCTATATGTTCATGGCGCGTAAGGAGAAGACGGACTACATAGGACGTGACGGACAATGCTTCGGCTGCTTCATCCCGCGTTGGCAGGAGTTCCTCTATGACCAGACGAGGGACGAACTGACCATCACGGGTAAGGGTAACGGCACGAAGAAGGATTACAGGGCTGTTATCCGCAAGTGCGAATGAGAGATAGTTTGTGGAATTAAAAAAATGTAATCATGGGAAGAGCGAAGATCACAAAGAAAGATTTGGAGAAGATCAGTCAATATTACCATCATAGCGCATACACGAGGAAGGAAGATTTTAATGAATCGGAAGATTACGATATTGAAGCGTATGCCGGTAGGTTCGGAATTGGGATTAAGGTTTGGGTGCCAAAATCAAACGAATACCAATACTACATATTTAAATAAGATGATGGATGACTTATAGGTCATCCATCATTGTTTTCTTTTTTGCCTGTTCGTGTTGGTTGTCATAGTAATTGATCACAACCGATGCCGTATTGTAGTTCACTTTTGCCATGGTAAGGATTACACCACCGTTCTGAGTTTTGAATTTAGATGCATATGTACATTCATCGTTTAGTATCGCATGGAATCTCAGATAATCGTCTCCGGGCTCCCTATCAGAGAATTCTTCAATTGTTTCAGGCGTTCCGTATTTTTCCGTGAGCATATCCACAAGGGAGTAATACCTGTTTGTTATGGAGTTCCAGGTTCTCTGCTCGGGGAACATGACAGCCACGGATGAAACATTACCCTTTTCGGCATATACGATGACTAAACAATCGTCGTATGTCGCGAATTTGCCTTTTAGGGCGGCGGCACCTTGTTCCGTTTTCACAAGTGTGTATCCCTTGCCTTTTAGTTTTTGTACAAAGGCGTTCAGAGGCCCCTGCATGGGGATTCCCTTGAAGGTCATGTGATCGCCTTGGGCGAAGGTTACCATCGCCATGAGGGCGAAGGCCAGTGTGAAAAGCAATTTTCTCATGATGTGTGTTTCTTATGTGAGTAATTCTAAGTCCTTGGCGCAAAGATATAACATTTTTATTTGTAGATAAAATTGTTATATTCGCGACATGTAGTTTATAACTTACTTAAATTAGGCCGAAGGGTTATGTGAATAAGTCCAAGCCGTTAACACATTATTGTGTCTATTTTTATTTTCAAGGAAAACGAATCTATTATGCAAAAAAGGGAAGGAGAGCCTTCCCTTTTTTGTGTCGAGATTATTAACTTTGCGCACAAAACAAATTAGGACTATTCAATAATTAAAAAATAAGGTATGAAAAGGGTATTGTTATTATTGTTGACACTTTCATTAAGTGCAATGGCGTTCGCCACCGAATACGATGTTGTAAATTTCTACGAGAAGAAGAGTCTCCCATCCGGGGCGAAAGTGCTTGATTCGTATAATAATGTGGAAGACGCGGAAACGATTCTTGTTGAGACAAAAATGAATGCAGGCAAATATGTTGTCAAATTAAGAAGACTCGATACGAATTTTTATGAGGTGATTGATACTAATATTGTAATAGAGACAAGATATTGCAACGAGTATGCCAGTTACAAAGAGGTTGTTTTGATCATAGAAGGTTATGGATGGAAAAAAGGGAAAGTGGTATTTTGAATGTATTTTGAATGTAAAAGATTTGAATTATGGAATACCATCCTGAAATGATTGGGGACAAGAATAACGTACGTTACGCTCTTGTCCAAAAAGGGAAGGAAAAGACCTTGTACGTAATAGGGTTGAATCCCAGCACGGCCGATGACACGAGAAAGGATCCGACAATGACCAGAGTATTGAGATTTGCCGAGGATAACGGGTTTGATGGGTATGTAATGTTAAATCTATACCCTCAAAGGTCCACAAGTCCCGATAATATGGATAAGAAGGTCAATGAAGATTTTTATCAGAAAAATCTTCTGTACATTGAAGACTTCCTTTCGAAAGAAGATACTCCGGTGGTCTTGCTCTGCTACGGCACAAAAATTCATACAAGAGATTATCTACATGATAGCTTGGCGAAAATTAAAGAGATTGGAAAAAAATATAATGTGCAATGGAAGTGTATTGGAATAACCAAAGGAGGGGATCCGAAACATCCTTCGAGAGCAGGATATGGGGTATTTATCGACTATGACTTATAAGCGTCTTGAATAGAAAAACAGAGGGTGTACCGGAACGATACACCCTTGTTTGTTTTTAGAGATAGTTAAAGTAGTCCGAGACATTCGTCAACGCATTGCGGAGAGTGGTCTCGTCCCAATAAAAGTCGAGGTTGAGTCCCGGTATGCTCTTGAGCTCGGAGAGTGAGAGATAACCGAATTCGGCCATTTCGTAGTCACCGTTCAGGATGGCATACCCGAACATATCGTTTCCGTCCCGCTCCGTCACGAAGAAATCGGTCGCGCCGACGAAGTAGTGGGCATATACGATCGCATCATACGCCAGCTTATCCTGGGAGTAGATTTTCGGAAGCTTCAGCAGGGTATCGCCGAGCGCCTCCAGCCTGCTTGCGTATTCTTCCCAAGCACCTTCGACGATTGGTTTTTGGCAATCGCACATCATTTGCATACTCGCCTTTTGGGCGTTTGTCAATCTTTGGGCTGTCGCCATTGTCATTGTTTCCATATGAATAAATTTTAAAGGGTTAAAAAAACTTGTCCGGTTAATTCCGAACCTTAACGGCACGGTCCATTAGACGACCGCTAAGACGATACGGGCAAGGATGGACGGTCAAAATACTACCCCTTGGGGTGGAGATTTTCGCCGGGCACCGGAGGCTTGTCCTTGAACGTTTCGGATGGTCGTCTGACCTTTGTGACGGTATGGTTACGGGTTAGGACATAGTTTCCCTGAAAATTATCGGGAACATGGATGGCATCGGATGGCCATTGAACAAAACGAAAGGGTAACGAGTCGGATGTGCGTCAAACCAGGTTGGTGCGTTAGGGAGTAGTGGGTGGATGGGAACAGGCGCTGGGGCCATGGGGGATATGGAACGGACAATCGTCCGGGAAGCGTACGATGCGGACCGCCCACCGTTGGGTGAACTTCACGTTTGTGGACGGAATTGTTTCGGGATTGGCTGGAAATGACTATATTTGCATCGAGGTCATACCGGCTATGCCGGTAATTTAATGTTTTCATGTGCAGGTGAACCGTGAGGCCCATCTGCTTTTTTTTATGACCGGAACAAAAAAAGGGTGGCCATCCGACCACCCCTTGTGACGATAAAACGGCAAGCTTATTTCTTTGACTCATCCAAAGATGCCTTGCGGAACTCCTTCATGAGTTTCTCGATGTCAAGGCTCGCCTTGCGTGCCCTCGTACCTGCGGCTTTGTTGCCGTTCTCGATCTGTGCGGCCGCATCCTTCTGGAATGCCTCGTATGCCGCATTGATTTTCTCTACAATTTCCTTCATATGGTTACACATTAATTATATTGTCAAACAAAATTAAGGAAAATTTCTGTCATAGCCATGCCTATACCCAACTTCCTTTAGGGAGGGGGAAAGCATATTAGTCTGTACAGAAACAGGGAATCATTCCATCTTTAGGGAATAGGTTCCTGCTTACCCTGCTGGCTTTCGAATATACCAGACCTAATCCGCGTCCGAAGACATCGAAAGCCGCTTTCATCGTGACGCCCGTGTCGCAGACGTTGTCCACGAAGCAGGGGGTCAGGTCTATGTCGCCTGTCTTGTGGAATCCCATGTCCTCGACATGGAGTGGATGGCCCTGCTTTTTTGCGAGATAGTTGGATTCGCGGTTGCTGCCTTTCAGTATGTCGGCTACAGGCGTGCCCGTCAGACGGGCTATCTCGTCGGCAAGGCGCAGCGTGCTGGTGGCATAACCGTAACGGGATGGGATGGGAACCAGGATTGAATCGGAAGGCACAAGCTGGCACATGCGCTCGGCCATGATCCTGATGGCTTCCTCATCGCCATCTTTGACTAGGTGGCAGAGTTTCCGGCTGTCACCTTGATAGTAATATGTCGTGAATAGTATTTTCATATGAAGGATATTTTAAGGTTACCGGAATAGTTGTTTGATGGTGCTGACGCCGTTGAGAACCTCGACATCGTAACCGATTTGGTTCTCCAGCTCGTCGAGCAGGGTTTCGTACTCGCGTCGCTGTGCGACTCTGCAGCAGTCGGTCACCCAGTCATGGGAGTATTGGCTATGTTGGCCGACATGTGAGTAACACAGGTTGCTTGACGGACATACCGCCGTCACATCGTTGTATCTTTTGTCCACGACGAACAAGAATGATATGTTTACTTTAGGTCTATTCATGATGACTTAATTTTATGGAAGTCCCCTTTCGGGGACCTCCTGGTTATAATTCCCCCGCTTGGCGGAGATTTTCGAAATCGGATGAGAAAGTCAATACCACATAGTTTGTCTTCGACTCCTCCTCCACGTGAGAGTAGATCGAATTTTTGTACCTGGCTTTGTACATTGCCGCTACAAGTTTCAGCATCTCCGGATCTTCGAAGAAGGCGTTCAGAACTAAGTTTCTGTTACAAATGACCGATAAATTCCACATGATGATAAGTTTTATGGAAGATCCCTTTCGGGACCTTCCTGTTAGACATTATTTTTCCTCCGTTGATTCAATCTCCTCGACAGGGTAGAATTTCTTGGCCACCAAGATCACCCTGTTTTGTTTCTGGCCGTTCTTGTCCGTCCACTCCTCGGGTTTGAATGTCCCCTCGATCGTGACGATGGAACCTTTCGTGAGGACCTTAAAGGCTTCCAAGGATTGCTCCTTCTCCGCCCATGCCTCGGCATTGAGGAAAGCCGACGTCCTTTCGTTGGTTGTCTTGTCGAACTTCGCCACCGAAAGCGCAAAGCGGCATACACATTTGTTTTTTAACGCACGGACCTCTGAGTATCCGATGTAACCTGAAATCTTGAAACTGTTTTGAAAGTTTTTCATATCACTAAAATTTAAGAAGTTAAACAATCAATTTTTACGGTGCCCCAAAAGATTAGCAGGAGGCTGGCGGGCAAAGAGAATACCGGAAATACTCTTTTTATGAGGCACGATGAAAAAGGAAGATTTTTGGGAAGAGTCTATTTGCGGGCGGAGGGGTAACGAAGCGTACCAGAAAACTGCGAACTATCTTTGCGACGGAAAAATATTGTGTATTGACTTCGGCCGAAAATTTGATGTGAAAACGCCGCAGGGGAAACAGTCAGATGAAATGGTTAGGGTACTCTTGCCGCCATAAACAAGTGGGATTGTATGCTCCTTACTCGGTGCGGATGGTGACAACCATAGGACTAAGGCGCAATGTCGTCCAGGCATTGGAGAATGAACCATGGAATGGCCGCCTGCCGCTGTGTTCCGGTCACGGGGGGACAACATGGGGATGTGTGGACGGTCCGGACAGTACAGGGTAGGGGCTTGGCAAGAAATCCCGTCGAGGGGTCAACGGAGGTCATGGCAAGGAAGGTCCGGGATCGCACCATATCGAATCACCGGAATTTGACGTTTGTGGTGAAACTGTTCGCCTTCGGCCGATGATTTTTGATGGATATGCCGCATGACTGCAGTAATATGAGAAAATCAGATTTTATCGAGCATGGAGCGTTAGGGAGGGGGAGAGTGGGGACTTGGATCCAGAGCTTTGCGGATGAGGGAAATGCAAGGGGAGGAAAATAAGTTGGGCCGGAAAGAAACTGACATTAAGTCATCCGGACAATGACAAAGTATGTCAAAATGTAGGTTTATTCTGTTTTGACTATTAACGGCATACGGTTTGATATAGGTAGGATAGGGAAGCAATGTTTTTACATAGTTGAATTAATATAAAATACTTCATATGAAAAACTTTAAAGGAGCACACGTATGTGCGTATATATCATTGACGGTTTCATCCATTTTGATGGCTTTGTGGATTTGTAATGTAGGCGGTTTTACCGTCGTTAGTCTTGACTCATTCGTCGGAGTCATTGTTGCTCTGCTTGCCATTATTGTTGCCTTTGCGGTTGCATGGAATATATATAATGGCATCGATTTAAAAAACGATGTTAAGGAAGCAAAAACTGAATTCAATAAAAAGGTGGAAGAAGTGGAAAAAGTGGAAAAGAAATTACAGGAGGAAATCGTCGCATTAAAAAAATCCAATGGGCATTCTTTACATCTGAATTTCTTACAATTTGGATATACCGCATTTAGATCGGGCGAATACGCAAATGCGATTCAATATTATACGCTTTCGTTAAGACTCGCATTGCAATATCATTCAACATTTAATGTTGAATTTGTTTTGACCAAATTAGAACAAACGATTAATGAATATTCATACATTAGTCAAGACGAATCGGAGTATAGCGACTGTTTGTATGAATTTAGTAACGAAAACATAAAAGCTATTAATGATAACAACGACAAAATAACGGCATCTCAGGGATTTGAATCCATACGTGAGAGATATACGAATATATGGAAGCGCATTCAGGACCTCATTAATAGATATAAACAGATTACCGCTTAATCCTTATTTTTGTTATCCTTATCTCCATTTGGTTCCGTTACACTTTTAGCCTTTTCGAGGGCTTGCTTGGCCCGCTCCAGTTGAAGATATGCTTTGAGTTTTTCATTCTCCTTTTTAAACTGTTCGATGCACTTGTCCCTCTTTTCGATTTCAAAGGCGAGGTCCTTGATTATATCGAAGAGGGTGCGCAGCGTGCCAGCGTCAGCGGACCTGAAAGCGAGGTCAAAGGATTCCTTGCTACGGAAACAGGGTAGGGTGAGTACCTGAGGATGATCCTTCAGCATGAAGTATAGACGACTCCGTTCCTCCTCGGTCTCCCTGCCTCCATTATCGATAATCGCCCGGCGTTTTCTTTCCCATATCTCCTCAAAGTCGTGCACGTAGGTCGCACGCAGCTGGGAGATGGCTTCCATCCCGTTATAGACCTCTACGCCCAAGGTGCCGGGAATCCCCTTGCAGTGGTCCTTATACATATTCACGAAGGTTGCGATGTAAGCATCGTAAGCTTTCCTCCAATTATCATATTTGTAGATGTCAATCTCCTTATCGAAGTCATTGATAAGGTGGTCGGGAAACGCATTGCGTTCCCACTTTTCGCCATTGCGGTAGTAATGGCCAAAGTAGAAACTGCCCGAATCGGTGGTCTTCTTGAAGTAGTAAATCTGAGAGACGTTGGCATTGTCGTATTCGCCCGTCGTCAGTTTCTCAAGCACGGGTACATACAGGATATCCTTCAATTCGCAGGTTATGGGCTCAGCCTCCAGCTGGCGTAACAGGTGGCCCAGGATATTATCGCACTCGATGATATCCTCCCGGATCTTACACTTGGCCATATCGGTCTTGGAGACACGGAAGGAGACAAGCGGATCCTTCGAGCCTTTGAGCGGGTCGAAGAACCTGATATGAGGCGTGTCAAGAATCGCCTCGACCTTGGATAAATCATTTGACGTGAGGAAATCCAGCTCCTTACTATAATCGTGTAATTTACTCTTGCCTAACAGATACTGGGCAAGAGGACTCTTGCTTATAAAACATGCCAGGTCAAACGAAGTGAAGTTACTCTTATAAAATTCGTTAAACTGACGCAGAAATTTCTTTTTATCGAAGTATTTAATCATTGGTATATACCGCTTTTCGCTAACAATATGTAAATGTAACTCTTTCCGATTAAACGGAAAAGAATTGTACGGATTATGTGCTAATCCGGGAACGATTTCGTAAATAGGCGAGTTGGGGAGGGGAGAAGTAGGATCCACCAGTTGCGAGATAACGACTTATTCAGTAATTTCGCAGTACTAATCAGATTTAACACTGATAAGTAGTCAAAATTTCTTGCAGTGTGTCGCTCGTGAGGGTGGCACACTATTTTTTAGGTGTTGATAATTCATGAGGTATTGATTACATTTGTGATACTAAGTTAGTTTAAATATTATTTTTCATTTATTATTGTTAATTATCGTTGCGCGTTGCTTGTGAAGGTGGCGCGCATTTTTGGTTTTAAGGAGAGTAGGCCCGACGGCCCGGTGGGGCAGATTTGCCGATGAAAAAAATTTTTATTATATTTGTTATCTTGTAAGAACTAGTACGAAAGGTGGTATGGAAAGCGGCATATTTGATAACAAAAACGACTTGCTGATCGACGATTTGAAAGAAAAGATTTGCGACGGAAGCAAAATTTCTGTTGTGGCAGCCAGTTTCTCAATATATGCTTATGAGGCGTTAAAGGATGAGTTGAATAAGATTGATGAGATGAAATTCATATTCAATTCACCCACCTTTGACAAAGGTAAGGTCTCGAAGGAAAAAAGGGAGTTCTATATTCCGAAATTGAATCGTGAAAGGAATCTGTTCGGTACGGATTTCGAACTGAAATTACGGAATAACTTAACACAAAAGGCGATAGCCTATGAGTGCGCCGAATGGATCCGGAAAAAAGTAAAATTCAAAACCAATATAACCAACCAGTTCATAGCCGGATTAATCAACATTGAAAACGGAGGCTATAAACTAACCTACCAGCCATTCAATGAGTTCACAACCACAGAACTGGGATGTGAACGAGGTGACGAAATGATGCCGATGAAGATAAGACAGTCATCCCCGATATCCGATATGTTCCTGAAAAATTTCATACAGCTGTGGAACAATGAGGAAAATTTCAAGGACGTCACCGAGCAAGTTATAGAAAACATCAGCAACGTATATAAGGAAAATGCGCCTGACTTCATATATTTCCTTTCAATATACAATATTTTCAAGGAGTTCCTGAACGATATTTCCGAGGATGTGTTACCCAATGAGGCGACAGGATTTAAAAAGAGCGTCGTATGGAATAAACTATATAATTTTCAGAAAGACGCCTGCCTCGGCATCATTAATAAACTGGAAAAATACAATGGATGTATCCTGGCCGACAGTGTAGGTTTGGGAAAAACCTTCACGGCTTTATCCGTGATAAAATATTATGAAAACAGGAACAAGTCGGTCCTAGTACTCTGTCCGAAGAAACTGAAGGAAAACTGGAACACATATAAGAATAATTATGTGAACAATCCGCTACAAAAGGATAGACTAAGATATGACGTGTTGTTCCATACCGATCTTTCAAGAAACGGTGGGGAATCCAACGGAATATCGCTTGATAATATAAACTGGGGCAACTATGACCTGCTGGTCATTGACGAGTCCCATAATTTCAGAAACGGAGGAAAGATTGACGCAGAGGATGATGATGATAGCCAGAGGGCGAACAGATACACCAAGTTGATGATGAAGGTCATCAAGGAAGGGGTCAAGACAAAAGTCCTGATGCTTTCCGCCACCCCTGTGAATAACAGGTTCAATGATTTGAAAAACCAGTTGCAGTTAGCATACGAGGGTGATTCATCGAAAATAAACGATGAACTCAACATCACCGGGACCGTGGAGGAAGTATTCCGTAAAGCGCAATACGCTTATAACCAGTGGGCGAAACTGCCTGCCGAACAGCGGACAACCGAGAACCTGCTGCAGAGTCTGAGCTTCGATTTCTTTGAACTGCTGGATTCCGTGACGATAGCACGCAGTAGGAAACACATCGAAAAATACTACGATACAACTGACATAGGGACCTTCCCTGAAAGGCTGCATCCAGTGTCACGGCAACCCGCCTTGACTAACTTGCCCGATGCGCCTTCCTTCAATGACATATTCGCCTATCTGGAGGAATTGAAACTTGCCATATACATCCCATCCATGTACATTCTGCCGAGTGCCAAAGGTAAATATGGGATGGATATGCCCGAAGAGGGATATGACGAGGACAACGGGGACCATAGCGCCCTCTCCCTTGTCGAGCGTGAGAAAGGTATTCATAGGTTGATGAGCATCCAGATGCTGAAGCGCCTCGAAAGTTCAGTGAACTCGTTCAGACTGACCGTGAACAGAATCGTGGAGAAGATTAATACGACGCTGGCCCAGATAGCGGCGCAGGAAGATGTCGATGTGGATGACTACTCCATCGAGCAAAACGAGGCGGATGAGGATTATGAGCTTTTCATCGGTAACAAGAAAAACAAAATCAGCCTCCGCGACTTGGATACCATCTCATGGAAACGTGATTTGGAAAACGATCTGGCAATCTTTAATGTCATGCTGGATAAAATAAAAGGAATCACTCCTGAATATGACAGCAAGCTCCAAAGCCTGTTAAGCGACATAGCCGACAAGATCGAGCACCCGCTGAACGGGGATAATAAGAAAGTGATTATATTCACCGCTTTCTCCGACACGGCCGAATACATCTATGATTACATATCCGAGGAGATTCTGAATAGATATCACCTGAACACCGCATTGGTCTCAGGTGATATAGAAGCCAAAAGTACGCTGAAACTAAAGGAGAAGCTGGATTTCAACAAGGTTTTGACCCTTTTCTCGCCGGTTTCCAAGGAGAAAAATGTGGTTTATCCTAAGATAAACGGGGAGATTGATATATTAATCGCAACGGATTGCATCAGCGAGGGTCAGAACCTGCAGGACTGCGATTATCTGATAAACTACGACATACACTGGAACCCGGTCCGGATCATACAGCGTTTCGGACGTGTAGACCGTATAGGTTCCAGGAACAAGGTCATCCAGTTGGTCAATTATTGGCCGGACATGACACTTGACGAATACATAAAACTGAAATCCCGCGTCGAAGCACGAATGAAGGCTGTGATAATGTCTTCGACAGGTGATGAAAACCCTATTGACCCCAATGAGTCGGGGGATCTGGAGTATAGGAAGGAGCAATTGAAAAGATTGAAAGAGGAAGTGATTGACTTGGAGGATATGAATACCGGAATAAGCATCGTGGATCTGGGATTGAATGACTTCAGGATGGACCTGCTTTCATACATAAAAGAGAATCCGGACATCGAGCATTCCCCGCACGGACTGCATGCGGTTGTGAAATCAACCCCTACATGCAGTAAGGGAATAATATATATCCTGAAGAACATCGCTAATTCTGTCAATATAAACAGTACAAACAGGCTTCATCCGTTCTATATGGTATATATCGGGACGGACGGGCAAATAATGGTCAACCACCTTCACCCGAAGAAGCTGCTGGACAAGATGCGCCTGCTCTGCAAGGGGAAGTCGGAACCTGACAGGGTGTTATGCCAGCAGTTCAACAAAGAGACAAAAGACGGAAGGGATATGAGCGAATATTCAAAGCTGCTGGGCAGTGCGATAGCATCCATAATAAACGTCAAGGAAGAATCGGACATCGATTCATTCCTTACAGGATCCCAGCTGGACCTGTTCGATGACGGGATAAAAGGATTGGATGATTTTGAGCTGATAAGTTTTCTTGTCATAAAATAAAGGAATATGATAGGATTGCCCATAGCGACGGAGATACAGAAACAATTGCCGAAGACAAGGATATTCGACAAAATGGATATACCTTCTTCCATGAGGAAGACGTTTGACGATGATGTCAGCAGGATCAATATAGTGAACATGCTGACATTAAAAACGATACCAGGGCTTCAGGAAGGGGAAGAGTTCAAGTCCGTTTATGTATTGCAAGTTATTCTAAAGAGGGAGAAGTATGATAAAAAAAGCATACTGCTACTCTCTAAAAAGATACCTCAGAACATCGTGTTGATTCTGCAGTTCAAGGAGAAGGTTCAATTGGCGGTTTTCCAGGATATCCTGCACACGACCATATGGAAGGATGCGAAGGAGTGGAACCTGAGAATCGAGGGGAACACCCTACTGGAAGTATGGGAAAACATTGTGAGGCAGATAAGCGGTATCAGCCTTGAAGAAGGGAAGGAACTTAACCTGCAGATAGAGAAAAGCGAGGAGATGCGGAAACTTATGGCGAAGATCGATACTCTGGAAAAGAAAATCTTCTCTGAAAAGCAGTCAAGAAGGAAGATGGAATTGTTTGAGGAGATGCTCGGGTTGAAGAAACAGTTGAAGGAAAGATAGAAATTGAATAATATGAATAAGTTACAAATGCAAAGTGCTGACGGGGTTAGCATGAACATTGAGAAGATCGCAGCGTTGTTTCCGAACTGCGTGACGGAAACAACGGACAAGGACGGCAATATCTGTAAAGGTATTGACTTCGACAAGCTGAAAGAGGAATTGAGCGATGACATCATCGACAATGGCAAGGAACGCTATCAGTTCACATGGCCGGACAAGCGTCAGGCTATTCATACCGCAAACACACCAATAACCAAAACACTCCGTCCATGCCGTGAGGACAGTGTGGATTTCGATAATACACAGAACCTGTATATCGAAGGTGACAACCTCGATGTGTTGAAACTGCTCCGTGAGAACTACCTTGGTAAGGTGAAGATGATTTACATCGATCCACCATATAACACCGGTAACGACTTCATATATAACGATAACTTCAAGATGGAAGAAGATCTTTTCTCCGAAGCCAGCGGTGAAAGGGATGAGATGGGCAACCGTATGGTTGTCAATTCGGATAGCAATGGTCGGTTCCATACCGATTGGCTCAATATGATGTACCCGAGACTGAAGGTAGCAAGAGACTTGCTGACTGAAGATGGCGTGATATTTATATCAATTGACGATAATGAGGTGTCAAACCTAAAGAAAATATGTGATGAAATCTATGGCGAAGAAAATTTTACGGCATCATTCCCATGGAGAAAAAGGACTGCAAAATCTGATGTTCCATTTGGTATTTCCCAAGACTACGAACAGATTCTTTGTTATGCGAAATCAAAATTATTTGAAGCTAGTATAAAAGGAAACGAAAGAAAATACTACGAAACAGAGGATTTCTCTGGCAAACCATGGAGATATCATGATTTGACAAAGCAAACAACTGCATCAGAAAGGCCTAATAGTTTCTTTACGATTGTTAATCCTAAAAATGGAGAATCATATCCAGCGAATCCTAATAGAACATGGTGTATAACAAAAGAAACATTTGAAGACTACTATAAGGCAAATAGAATTATATTCCCTGGAGATTATGAGTTTTTAAAGATTGATAGGCCCGTTTTGAGATATTGGAAAGAGGATGATATGGCTAAATCCGGTGATAGATTCGGAATGATTGCTGTAAGTACAAAACTCCCAGATTCGGTAGGTATGTCCCAGGATGGTACCAAAGAAATTTCTGAATTATTTGAGTCAAAAATATTTAGTTTCCCTAAACCCACATCCCTATTGAAATTCATTGTTACTATATGTAATGGCCCAAAGGATATATATTTAGATTTCTTTTCTGGTTCTGCAACTACAGCTCATTCAGTTTTGCAACTAAATCGTGAAGATGCAGGGTCTAGAAAATTTATAATGGTACAAGTACAAGAAAATACAGATAAAAACTCAAACACCTACAAGGCTGGCTATAAAAACATCTGCGAAATCGGCAAGGAGCGTATCCGCCGTGCCGCCAAGAAGATCAAGGCAGAGATGGAGACGGAAGGTAAAGACACCAGTAAGATGGACTTTGGGTTCCGTGTCCTGAAGCTTGACTCAAGCAACATGAAGGACGTGTACTACACACCGCAGGAAACAAAGTTGGATTTGTTCTCTGAGAACAACGTCAAGGAAGACAGGACAGCGGAAGACTTGCTGTTCCAGGTCATGCCGAAATGCGATCTGATGTTATCTGAAAAGATAACGAAGGAGAACATCAACGGCAAGGATGTGTATTTCGTGAAGGACAATTACTTGGCAGCATGCTTTGACAATGATTTAACCGATGACGTCATCAAGGAAATAGCGAAACGCCAGCCATACCATTTCGTAATGAAGGAGGGCGGAGCAATGAAAGACAGCGTGCTGGATAACTTCGAACAAATATTCAAGACCTACAGTGCCGGAACCAAATGTATGGTAATTTAATCTCGCCACCATGAAGTTTAATTTCAAGATACAGCAATACCAGACTGATGCCGTGGAAAACACAGTGTCGGTTTTTGAAGGACAGCCACTCGTTGACGGAAGCGAACTTTACAAAATGGACAAGGGTAGAGGAGTGCTTGTTTATGAAGGCACTGACAATGCCTACCGTAACCATGAAATAGTGCCAGGACTCCTGAAGAAGATAGATGTCAACAGCAACGCACCCTTGCTTGACAACATAAGGAATGCGCAGAAGAGTTGCGATATTACATTATCGAGCTCGCTTGCAACGGGATTCGGCGCCTGCAACCTCGATATTGATATGGAAACAGGTACTGGTAAAACCTATGTCTACATCAAAACGATGTTCGAATTGAACAAACGTTATGGTTGGACAAAGTTTATCGTCGTGGTGCCAAGTGTCGCTATCAGGGAGGGCGTTTTCAAGAGTTTTAAAGACCTTGAAGAACACTTTATGTTCTATTACCAGAAGAAGGCGAGATACTTCATCTATGACAGTAAGAACCTCACTAAACTGGATTCGTATTCGTCGAGCGCAGAAATCAACGTGATGATCATCAATTTCCAAGCCTTCGCGACCTCAATGAAAGAAGGAGGAAAGAGTAAGGAGAGTAAGATCATGTACTCGGAACGTGACGAGTTCCAAAGCCGACGTCCAATCGATGTGATAGCAGCCAACAAGCCTATCATCATCATGGATGAACCACAAAGAATGGAAGGCGCAGCCACGCAGAATGCGCTAAAGAAGTTCAATCCGTTGTTCGCCCTTTATTACTCGGCGACACATAAGACAAACCACAATGCGGTATATGCGTTGGATTCCCTCGATGCCTACAACCAAAAACTGGTTAAGAAGATCCAGGTGAAAGCCTTTAAGGTGGAAAACCTGCAGGGTAAGGACAGCTACATGTATATTGACGACATCAAGATCAGTCCGAAGGAACCTCCAATGGTTAGAATCAATCTTGAAGTCAGTACCAAGAACGGAATCAAACGAGAAACGCATTTATTTAAAAAAGGGGACAAACTTGCTGAGGAAAGTGGGCTTAGACAATATGATGGCTATGAAATCACAGACATCATACCTGAAAAGAGTTGTGTAGTGTTCCTGAACGGGTCCATCCTGCAGAAAGGTGACGTCATCGGCGACACCGATGAGGAAGCCATCCAGAGAGTGCAGATCAGAGAGACCATCAAGTCTCACTTCGAAAAGGAGAAATCCTTGTTCGAACAGGGTATCAAGACACTTTCATTGTTCTTCATCGATGAGGTGGCCCATTACAAGAGCTATGATGAAAACGGTGAGACAGTGCCAGGCAAGTTCTGGAAGATATTCGAGGAAGAGTATCTGAGGGAACTGAACAACAATATCACGTTAGACACAGATGATCCATATCAAAAATATTTGAGGAGATTCAGCGTCGGCCAGATTCATAACGGATATTTCTCCATTGACAAGAAAGGACATGCCATCAATAGTAAGGAGGATTCGCCAGAAGCTTTATCGGCCTATGACCTTATTCTTAAAAACAAGGAAAGATTACTGGACTTCGAAGAGCCGACACGTTTTATTTTCTCCCACTCGGCACTGAGTGAAGGATGGGACAATCCGAACGTGTTCCAGATCTGCACCTTGAGACATGCAGGCTCCGACACACGCCGCCGACAGGAAATCGGTCGTGGACTTCGCCTGTGTGTCGACCAGAATGGCGAACGCATGGACTACGAACGCCTGGGCGAACGTGTTCATGAAGTGAATAAGCTGACAGTCATCGCAAACGAGAGCTATGCGGACTTTGTAAGCGGATTCCAGAGTGAAATCAAGGAAGCCCTCAGAGAAAGGGCAACAAAGCCGACAGTGCAGTTCTTTGTCGGGAAATCCATTAAACTGGAAGATGGAACGATTCATCTGATCGATGAACAGGAAGCAGGATCCATAACGAGTTATCTATACGAAAACGATTATATCGATAAGGATAACAATCTACTTGAGAGTTATAAGGCTGCCGCCGAAACGGGAGAGTTTGAGCCGATGGGCAGGAAACTCAGACCTTATGCGAATCAGATACACGAGATAATCAGATCGATATTCGATGAAAACGCCGCCCTGGCCGGCATGATTGAGAATGGCAATAAGACTTCCGTTAAGGAAAACACTCTGAACAAAAACATTGAAAAGAAGGAGTTCATCGACTTATGGAATCAAATCAACCATAAGTACGCATACACCGTATCCTATGATTCCGACGAACTGATCACCAAAGCCATTAAGAGTATAGATGACAATCTCACTATCCGCAAGATGCGCTACACCACAACCGTGGTTGACCAGAAAAGCGGAGCCGGTGAGTTCGGTAACATGCAGACCTCGACCCACGATTTAAAGACAATGGGAGGCTCGAATGTGAAATATGACCTTGTGGGGGAAATAGCCAAAGGTTCCAACCTGACACGCAGGACCGTAGTCAAGATCTTAAAGGGGATGGATCCTAATAAGCTTTTGTATTTCAAGGAGAATCCGGAGGATTTCATCCATAACACAATCAAGCTTATCAGAGAACAAAAGGCCACGATGATTATCGAAAGCATTTCGTATAATCAGATAGAAGGTTGTTATGAAACCAGCATCTTCACTGCTGAAAAGCATACCCAGCCGATAGAGTCCGCCTACCATAAGGATAATACAAAACACATTTTGGATTATGTCTTTACGGACAGCGACACGGAACGTAAGTTCGCGGAGGAACTGGAAGCTGCGGATGAAGTGGTGGTGTATGCCAAAATACCCCGTAGTTTGCAGATTCCGACCCCTGTTGGCAATTATGCCCCGGATTGGGCCATCGCATTCAAGAAGGGTAGTGTGAAACATATCTTCTTTATCGCTGAGACAAAGGGGTCTTTGGAGAAAATGCAGTTGAAGCCGGTAGAACAGACCAAGATCAACTGCGCCCGCAAGGTGTTCAATGAAGCTTGCACCACCCAGGCAAGATATTCGCTTGTGACCAACTACAAGGAACTTCTTGACGAGATGGAGAAGTTGAAATAAGACATCAGGTAAACATATTATGAATTAAATTACAAACAATAAAAAAGTGCATATGAAATCATTCATTTTAGGTGTCATAACGGGTGTAGTTTTAACAATCGCCGGTTTATTCGTAATTTTTGCTTTAAACAGCAATTCAGATAATGTAGGTACGGAAACGAAAACGGATCCAATCCAATATCTGGAAAAACCTATTAGTTATGAGAACAAAAAGGAAACATCCTTTAAGGTGTTTCAAGTTATTGGCAATGCCGCATTAGCAAGTGAGATCTCAAATAAAGAATATAAATGGTATAATGGCAATACTGTTCTCATTCTTGGAGAAAATTTTTATAGTGATCAAGTGGTTACGATAAAAAATCCTATGAGAGTTGGAACATACAACTATACGACTAGAGCTGATATTCCTAAGACAGTTCCTGTAATCAAAGGAGAATAGAAAGTTAATTGAATTTCTCGGGAAGGGAAGAAAAAACAAGGCAGGGTAAAAGGAGCTCTCCTTATTATCCTGCCTTTGGCCAACTTGCACTACCACAATGCAACCCAAGCGCAAATGTATAGAATTATGGGATAGAAAAAGTATATTTGCACCCAAAGTTTAACAAATAAACATACCCATGACCCGCGTCTACAGCATAGATGAATTAAGAAAACTCGAAAAGAGTCTCTCCAAGGATGATATAGGCCACAAGGTGGAGAGGATCATCACCACAAAGGAGTATGGAGAGACTTCCGAGTACTACACCGTTGTACAAGATGAGCTGGGGGTAAGACTGAAGTACGACGGACTTTTCACAGAATAAATAATTTAGGGAGGGGAGAAGAAATTTGTTCACTTACATCATACTTTTTATAAAAAATATTTGTGTAAAATACACACCTATTTAACATAAGATTAATTACATAACAAAAAAGAGGAATCGTAATTTAATTACAACTCCTCCCCGTTTTTAACCCCGGTTCTGTACACCAGAACTACCACAATCTTTTACGCAAAGATTACATTTTTATTTGTAATAAAAAAGTGGAATTACATTTTCAAATTTTTCGTTTTGATTTCCTCCAATGCAGACCGTACCAATTTTTTAAAATATTCACCTCCATCTTCTTTCATTTTAGATAGATTCTCTGCTGAGGTCCAATCACGGAATTGATTTAACCAGCTATGACCATATGGCCAGTAATCGTTGGGCTGGATATCGAAGCAGTCTAACTTTTGATGTTCAAACTTCTCAATTCCGTTCGGAGTGTAGTTGGAAATTCCCCAATAGAAATTATATTCGCCACGACTATCTGTCCAAATATAGATAGCAGCTGTATGCCATTCCTCACGACGGAAATAAAAACCTCTCCCATCTCTACCTTCCCCAAACATATCTCTTTCTTCAAAAATAAGATTTTCTTCTTTTGCGAATTCCTCAAGATTGGGTCTAACAAACTGTTCATATATGTATTTTTTGTACTCTTCCTGAGCATTGCATATTGCGGCTACAGCATCTGAGTTGTCTGCCATGACCTTAAGTAAATTTTCTTTGTTTATTGTTTCCA
The DNA here is from genome assembly GCA_017649635.1 of Paludibacteraceae bacterium. Taxonomy (GTDB): domain Bacteria; phylum Bacteroidota; class Bacteroidia; order Bacteroidales; family Paludibacteraceae; genus UBA1181. Next base: position 46,681 of record JAGCGM010000136.1, read on the forward strand.
TGTCCTGATTGGTTAATTGCTTAATATGATTTCTATATTGTATCAATGTTTCTCTAATCAATGGATTGACCGCACTTTCTTTTATACATTTTTCAAGCCAATTCATGATGTCCTTTGAGTACGAAATTCGTTCGTATTTTATTCCTTTTACACTTTCTTCGCTGGCATCTGTACCCGTGAGTGTTAGGTAATAGATTGAATAATTCTCATTGTGATATTTCCCTAGTGCAAAGTCATTATATCTTTTTAATTGTTCAGGCTGATCTTCAGCATATATTTTATTTTCAATTATTATTCCGTGGGTATGATTTTCATCTTCAATGAGAATGTCTATTCGTCCATCAGGTGTGGAATACTCCGTATAGACTGTTGCTTGTGATGTATTGTTAATTATGCTGTCGCCAATTGTATCAAGAAATAGCCGTAGGAATTTGTCTCCTTGTCCATGGGACTCCTTCGGATTTAAAAAACATGCAATAATTGCAGAGTGAGTTACTTCATAATGAGCAACCCCTAAGGTACTGAATATATTAAACCTTTCGCCTCTTCCTAAGCTTTCTTTCTTTTTAATATTGTCCTCCTTTAATATGGAGTTTACCTTGTTTAATAGAATATCAATTTTGTTTTCCATTTTGACATAACTTTTTATGAAGGTATTATTTTTGAACCGATTAAATATTGGAAGTAAATCGTTAATAATTTGGCTTATGTTGGCCTCACATGTTTTGTCTTACCAAGAGCCAATCCTCCTACAACAATTGCCCCAAGACTCTTCATTTTACACCTGAATGTCCGCATGGATTCACCTTTTGTTATAACATCATCAAATAACAACACATATCTTCCCTTAAAATAATCATCGTCAAAGGATAACATACTTGTGTCAATAATTGTACCACCTAAATGTTTTTCCATCTTCGCTGTTTTTACGATAATGTGCGAATAAGCATTAGCCATACCTAATTCTGTGCATATGCGGTTCGAGAAATCTTCATATCTTGCTTGAGTTTTAACTTGTGAAGAAGCAGGTATACAAACCAATGTAAGGTATTTTAAGCTCTCCGCCCCAAATGTAGTCAGAAGTTTTTCCTTTAACATCGGAATCACTTTATCAAGAGCTTCCTGATGGTCGGAAACTAAAGTTTTGCCTGGTGTATTCTTAAAATCCCATACTATTTTCCTATTAAACCATTCTTCATCCGTTGCTTCAAAATCACATGTGGTTGGATAGTAGTAGAATAAGTAGGAATAGTGAAGATCAATATCAAATGTATCCCAAGAAGATACCGATTGTAACAAGTTTTTTTTCGCATTTTCTTCCTCCAATTTCTTTTGGGCTTGCTCTGCATTCTTTTTATTGTTATTATCGATTAGTTTCTCCATTTCCTCTCTATCCAACCCTTTTTGGATGCTAATAAATGTGAGAAGAGGACGTTTCTTTTCAAGCATATTAACAACATCATTACACATTGTTACTAATCGTTCATTATCTGTCACAATGTCAATAATAACAACACGCCTTTTTACACCTTTAGTCCACTTATCTACTTCTGATATCTTGTCGGAGAAGAAATCTGTTCTTATCAGATAATCAACAGAATCATCAAGACCCAAAATGATATGGTCATATAAAGGAATGTCGGTCCACGGATCTCGATCACATTTTATTGGGCAGAAATACACACTCGTTTTTTCTTCTTGATTGAGCTTATTAACAAATGAAGCGATTGCACAAGCCTGTTCTTTCTGTAAAGTCGACCAGCGTTTTTTAACCAAATGTCCATTAGCTTTAATAAGGGGGAAATGAGTATAATCTAAATCCTCTTCTAAACAATATGAGAATGGAAACATCTGCCAAACAGAAAAGTTGTCTGGCCCTTTACCTCCGATAAGTCTCAAATCGATATTATACAAATAGCATCCGTATGTATTAAGTAACTCATCACGTAGTTCTCTACAGCGATTTGCATAAATCATTTGTTCATTTTCCCAATTACTGATTTTTAACTGTTGATCTAATATCCTAATTTCATTTTCTTCATCAGAAATAACAAAATCTGATATGATATAAAAATTTTTTCTCCTTGTTGCTTCCCATTTACTGTAACCATCAGGATATTGTTTTTTTATTCTATCGGCATTTTCTTCCCATTCTTGTTCCTGTTTTCTCTTTTCATCTCTAAGTTGCCTCTCTTCATATTCCCATACATAATCTTCACGAGAGCTTATCTTTTTTAGCTCAGAAAGTGCTGTGATATTTCCTGAATAATCTTTTTTTATTCTGTTGCTATCAACATATTTACAATATGCTAAATAATATTTTTTCTTAATGTATTGTACACGATTCTTATGTTTATCATAGACTCTATCATGAACTGAAAGACAGAAATAAAACCCCAACCCGACGACAACAAGAGATCCTACTAGCATTATCAACAATACAACAAAAGGGCTGATTTTATACGCATCACCAATGTACATACAAAATCCCCATAACAAAAACCACCCAATAGTGGCAGCCAACCATCCTAAACAGCCTTTAAAATCGCTCATATATCAAACTAATATATTGTGTAAGCCAATATTATATTGGCCACTAATTCTGCAGTCTTTATCTTATTAGTGTTAAGATTTCACCAGGTTTAATAATTGCATGAGTATAATCTGATTTGACCAACTCTGCCTTTTCTTTTGTTCCCCAAAAACATGCAACACTTTCAATACCTGCTGCATTAGAAGATTGTATATCAATAACACGATCGCCAAAGGATATTGCGCTTTTAGCGTCACACCCAAGCATTTCCAGCGCCTTTAACATGGAAGCAGGATGTGGTTTGATTGGCTTAGCATCGTGATAAGCAACAATATGGTTTATTGGCAAATTAAACTGTTGCACAACCTTTTCGACATACGGGCGTGGTGAAGTACTGACTATACAGGTGTTGATGTCAAACTTCTTGATTACTTCAAAGATTTCATTCAAGCCATCATAAACTGTACACTGAGGGATGACCGAAAAAGCCCCGTTCCAGTCCCTCTTACTTCTATACGGTTCCGCCACCGTGGTATCTACTAACGTCAGATCCAGATCAAAAATGATATTCATTCTCATAGGTCAAACAGATCTTTCTTATTAGGTTTCCAGTTTTTAACACTATCACTTATGTCATCTAGATTATCGCTCCCCTTAATGTACTTGGCTCCTTGTCTAACTAAAAGAGCATTACCAAGACACCTTTCATGTTGGCGGGTATCTTCATCTTTAAAGTATATTGTATACAGAGGTTTCCTTGCTTGTAATGTAGCAGTGGCTGCGTGCATAGTACCTCCCTGTTCTCCTGTCTGTATTACCAATGTGGCTAAAGACAGACCTGACTGCAATCTATCTCTGTCAACCAAACTGTATCTATTGACAGGTGTTCCAATACGGTATTCGGATATGAGTAGGCCACCCTTCTCTACAATCTCTTCTGCCAAGTCTTGATTCTCTGGGGGATATATGGAATCGTAATCAAGACCGGTTGCAAGAATAGCCGTAGTCTTTCCACCAACTTTCAAAGCACCTTTATGACCGCAAGTATCACATCCAATGGCCAATCCTGAAACAATATTGAAGCCTCTCTTTGCTAACTCTTCAGACAGATATGTTCCTCCTGCAACTCCCTCTGGGGTAGCTTCACGGGTTCCGATAACAGCAAAACCAGGCAATTGGGTTACCGAAAAATCCCCCCTATACCAAAGAAGTAATGGTGGATCTAATTTTCCTTCCTCATTAACAGTCTTACGCAGTACATCGGGATACTCTTCGTCGTAGTAGCCAACAAGACCTATTCCCATCTGACTACTTGTCTCGATTATTTTTTGAGCAATACGATAGGCATCATTCAAATTAGAAAGAGTAACTTTTTGTATGGCCTTTTCTTTCATACCAGACATCAGTTTCGATAAATCTTCATACGAATTAATATCAAGATTGAGGTTATCAATGGTCGACCCAATAGCAAATATCTTTTGAGGGCCAACACCTTTCACGTCAACTTCCTTTAGACATGTAAGAGTTAGGATTTGTTCTTTTGTCAGAGCCATAAATAATTCAGTACATAACTATTTCTCGTTTTTTTGAGCAATATAAATGAATATTGGTAACAAAATTATAACTTTTTAGATACTATACAAAAAAAGCGTAAGCCGATCGTTTTTGCTTATATAAACTCAAGGGCCTGGACTCCCTATACACAAATAAGCACGATACGGTCTACGATCTACAATAGTAGAAATTATAGCCCCCTACTATCCGATAGTAAGGGGCTACTACACTAATATTTATGAAAAATAAAAGAATATCAGAAAGGAACTTCCTCTTCACCTGACTTGAACTGCTCAACCGGTTCGTTCTCCTTCTTAGATCCAAGAAGTTCCAAGTCGGTACACAGAATCTCTGTCATGTACTTCGTACCCTTCTCAGGATCCTCCCACTTTGCATAGTGGATGCTACCTTTCACACTGATAAGAGAACCTACTTTGACATAGTTCTCGATTACGTTCGTGATATTGCCAAAGAAGACAAGATTATGCCACTCTGTCCTGTCCTCTATCTTCTTGCCGGACTTAGTCTCATAACCTCTTTCAGTAGTCGCGAGAGTGAATCTTGCCACCTTACGTCCTGCTTCCGTACCCATAATCTTGGGTTCCTGACCTACACGGCCAACTAATTGAACATTATTCATATATAAAAGATTTAAAGTTGTGATTATCTTAAAATATCTATCCTCTCACTTCCCACAAATACCGTAGTGACCACATTCCATCTGTCCTTCGTTCTCTGCGAAAGCTCCTCCCCTATCGTATAATCGATGTTGTTGGGGTTGTTCTCGTTGTCCACGATGAACGTGGATCCATCGATGAACTTCGACACCATCTTCTCCGTCTCGCTCCTCCGGGAGGCGTCGACATCGGATAGGAAGACAACATCACCGGGCGACTTGACGACCGCATAATCGCCCTTCAACGCGCTTAATGTCTTACGAAGATATTGCTTTGTGCTTTCCAGGTTCTTATCCACGGATGGGACGGATTTATCTACAAGGGACAAATCACCAAAAACTTCTACTGTGTCCATAACTGAAAATTTTAATGTACTGATATACAAATATAATCAAAAAATTTCAGATACCGCAATATTTAACGGGGAAATGATATAAAGTTAAAGAAATACATATAAATTTGCCGTACGAAATTCGCTTCGAATAAACAATCTATATGTAATAGTGTGGCCCACAGGGATGCGAGCCGCACTATTTTAGTTTATGACCTAAACACACATCGCCAAAGCCCTCTGTTCCATCCTGTGCAGGTGTTGCGCCTCCGTGAAATCGTAGGCCTCCCAATCACAAAAATCGTCGTAGAACTTGATGTACCTTTCCTCCTCCGGAGACTCCGGGAAGGCAGGGAGAAGACAAAGTTCGTCGTGACCTTTCACAACCTTCGGGAGATAGAACGTGCTATCTCCCTTATGGCGGATGACCGCCGCGTTAATGCAATCCGAAAAATTAACCATAACCAAAAAATTTTAATGTTAGACTTATATCTTGTTCTTGAATTTAGTGCGAAGGAAAGCCCACTCATGCGGGGCTACCTTCACAGGTTTGAGTATCCATACACTCTCCAGATCCCACCCTTTCTCACGGAAAAGGGTTTTACAATCTTCCACCTCCTTGTTATTGTCACAGACAATATAAGGGAGTCTATCGGAGCTCTTTTCACGTCCATCGAACAACTTGATGTACTTCTCCGCATCCTTTTTAAAGTTTGCAAATTGAATATCCATTTTTTAACGCATTATCGAGTTTTAACATATCATTATCAGAAAAAGAGTAGTAGCTATCTCCGGCAACTATGATGTGATCCAGGAATTGAATCTCCAACAAAGCGCACGCGTCCACGAAACGATTCGTGAGCTTCTTGTCCAGCTCGCTGGGCGCACACGTCCCGCTCGGGTGATTGTGGGCAACCATAATAGAGGTACACTTCTTCGTCTCCATAGCCGTCTTAATTATCAGTCTAATATCCACGACGGTGCAGGATGACCCGCCCCGGGCATGGCAGAATTTGCGTAACGGACGATTCCTCGCGTCCAACAGCACCACCCAAAACTCCTCCTGCGTGAGATTCTGCAGGTGAGGAGCCAAGAACTTATACAAATCCTCGCTTTCCAACAACTGCGCCACCTTCACTTGCCTGGAACGTCTGAAAAGAGTGTACATGGCCTTTATCTTCATAGCGGTCGCACGCCCCATACCACCTATATTCAGATTCATCAGTCCGTCCACCGAACATTCTCCCTGCTCGAAGTAACGCAACATGGCTTCCCCGCCCTCCCTACTTCCTGTCACCACCGTGAACAGGTCAAGGTCGGATAGGGTCTGCCACCCGTACATCTCGGCACTTTCGATCAAATTAGTTGGTTCCATGTTCCTTAATTTTTAATGTTAGTATTCCGTTTCTTTAACACTATAAATTTACTAATAATCAGATGGTTACGGAAATACAAAAGGGGAAAAGAGGGTCAAAAACACATGATTTCCGACTCCTCCCCTCCCTAAAAATCCAAGAATGGAACAGGGTGATGGTTACGATTTTTTCATACCTTTGTGGATGTTTCTTTAACGCCACTTGTGAAAGTGGTCTGAAGATTTTAATGTTAGATGGGAGCCAAACGCAAGTGTGGCTCCTTTTTTTTTACACGCGTCTTCCGACGTTCTTCCTATTATCCTCCCGCATCAGCGGTTCTTTCTTTTCCTCCACGTCCGTCAGGCGGTCCTTGATGGACATGACCACATCCGCGATGTGGCCGACGGCCTTGGTCTGCAACGAGAGGGAGGAGAACTTCTCCCGGAAAAGGTCGTAGGACATCTCCTTGCCTATCTTCATCGCCTTTATCTTGGCGTTGATGGAGGAAAGGAGCTTCAGATCGTCGTTCCAGTCCTTCGTCATCGCTTTTTCTTTGACGATGTTCCGTACCAAATCGGAATTGATGATCATGGAGGTGAAGGCGTCGTCTGCGAACATATCGTCCCTCGGACGGGATATGATGATGGTCTTGTGCTCATCATCGGGGATAACCTCCATGTTCTCCGATTTGGGATGTTTCAGGCAAACATCCTTGAATCCTTCGTACAGATCCTCCCGCACGGTTATCATATGCGCCTTCATATCCTCCCGCTTGGCGGGATACTCGCTTATGAAGCATTTGGCCTTGTCCTTCCCCTTGCTCTCCGCCGCGGCGCATATCAGCATCAAATCATAATGACTGCCCCGCACGTCATTGTCCGCCCCAAGCATCAATTTGAAGTCGGGCGTGAAGCGGTTCACGTTGTCACGCAACAACTGCATGATGACATCCGTCTGAGCGGGCAAAAGATTGCCCTGGTGCGATATATAAAGCGTGTTCGGATTCTTCCGTAGCTCGAAATGTGCCATGCAGTCGAACTCGCTTTCGGCTATGAATACCCTTTCTATTCTGTCCGGTATGTTGGAATACCATACCGTCCTATCGTGCTCCGAGTTCGCCATCATCATGGATCCGCATTTGCATCTATGTTGATTGAAGTAACGGATGTTGACGCCTCCCAGTGTTCCGTCCGCACGGAAACACGGGAAAGCTAGGTCGGAGCCTCTTCTTCGTGAATCTATCTCCTTGTTGCAGTTGAAAAATCTGTCTTTAAATAATGGATGCTCCAACGTCTCCTTGGATATCTTTCTCTTCTGCGTCAGCAGGGTCGTATTGATGGCCTTCTTCATGAACATGACGCCCGTCGGGTAATCGAACGGTTCGTCCAGCTTCTTAACAGGTATCTTCTCCTGGAACGTCTGTTTCTCATCGTCGGGCAGTCTGAGGTACTCGCGCAGAACGGAGGCCACCGCCTCGTTCTCCTTGAATGAACCGCGCGGAGCCACGATGGTGCCGTCCTTGATGCGGTTCTTGACGAAGGCGTAGAGACTGCCTCCGTCCGTATCGTCATGCAGGTTGGAGTAGTGCTGCTGACCGGGATACCTCTTCGAGGGCGATACGCATATCCTAAGCCCGTTCTCGTGGTCATAGACTGTGCCGCCCCTGTACGACTTCGAATCGTTCTTGACGAAGCCGTACTTGATCGCGATTTCCTCTATCGTGATCTTGTCGCACATTTCCCTTATCGATATACTTTTTTCCATCTTTGCGGGTGTAGGGGGAAGCCTAATGACTTCCCCCGTGGATTACCGGTTAATTAAATCTTTCTACCCTGTTTTTGCGTCTCTTCCTGCGCATCCTCCTCAGGGGCGTTCTTCGCGGCGCTCTCCTTGATTTTGTTCGCCTTCTTCTCCATGTAGTCGGAGACAACCTCCTTGAAGAGTTCGAACTGGCTCGGAGCGTTCTTGTAGGTCTCCAAATCGACCTTAGGTGTTATCTTCTCCCATGAATTGACCTCCATCTTGGCGTATATGGAGCTATAATGCTCGCTTACGGCCGATATGGTGACGTTGGTGTTGTATGGTCTCTTCGGGTCTATTTTGGCGTTCTTATCGCCGCTCTGGCTTTGCAGGTACTTCTCGACTTCCTGCGTCCGGTTCTCCGTGACGTACTTGTTCACGTTGAGCGCCACCTTGTTCGTGAGTCCGTCGATGCGGAGCGCTATGGTGCCGTTCTTGTCGTCCAAGGTAGGCAGCTTTACAAGGTCCTCCTTGCGGATTGTGAGCACCCTTTCGGTGTTGGCGTAAGGCTGTCCGTTCTTGTAGGTCTTCGGGTCGGCTACCAACAGGAGGTTAGGCACCCTCCTACCCTGCTCGTTCACCAGCTGACCCTGCTCGTTGAGCTGGAGCTTGTTGGCCGTAAGGTACTTCTCGTCCGTGCGCTTGGTGCAGATCGCCAGCTTGACGTTGCCGAACGCGTCCGCTTCCGGCAGTTCCTTCAACGCCTTGGAGGATAAAGCGACGTATATGTCCTCGACGGTTTTCGCGAAGGATGTGCCGTCCTTCTTGCGGATATTGACCTCGCGTGAGTTGGTGATGCAATCCCCCATGTCCTTGTTGTCGTAACGGATGGCCGGCACTTCATCCAGGTTCTGCTTCGTCTTGACGATGCGGTCGAAGCTGTTCACCACCTTGAACCTGCCCCTGATCATCATGTCCTCGTCCTTGAGCTCCTTGTCCTTCAACAGGGCGGACTTATTGTTCAGTTTGATGCCGGTTTCGCCCGAATAGGAGCCGACAGACATCGGAATGGCCTCCTTGGCCGTGTCTATGCCCGCTTTTTCGGCCTTGGCCTTCAGGTCCTGAAGACTTACCTGGAACTCCATCAACGCGGCCGCATCGGCGAATTTGACGGTCTTGCCGTTCACCGTGGCGTCCTCGCCGTGTCTCTTGACTATCACCTGAAGCGGGCTCTGGTTCTCCTTGGCCTGTTTGTTCTTTATGATGGCGAAGGAGAGGAAATCCTCACCGGATTGCGTCTTCCTCGCCCTCATCTTGTCCATCTTCTGTTCGATCGCGTTCAGGTCGAGCTGGATGCGGAACTTAGGGACGATGAGTTCAAGCTGATTGCCCTGCGTGTCCTTGACACCCGCATACTGGGCATATCCCACCTTGACGAGTTCGGGGAGTTTGTTGCCCGTCTCCTGTTTCTGTTCCGCAGGCTTCTTTTCCTCCACTTTCTCCTTCTTCTCTACCTGTTTCTTCTCTACCTGTTTCTTTGTTTGCTCTACCTGTGCGGTTTGCTCCGCCTTGGCCGGTTTCTGTTCCTTCTTCCCCTCCGCCTTGCCGGGTTCCTCTTTCCCCGGGTTCCCCTTCTTCTGTCCTTCCTTCACTTCCGCCTTGGCGGTCTTCTTGCCGTCACCGTTCACAGTGGCGGCTATCTCATCATATTTATCATCGCCGAGATGCATCCTCAGATTGAACTCCGTATTGCCGTTCAGGCGCTTCTGTAGCTTCTGGACGTTACCGATGTACTCCTTCACCTCCTTATTGCCTTCGGAGGATGGCTTCATGCGGTCGATCTCCTCCTGCATCTTCTTCTTCATCTTCTCCACGTCCGTGACGCTGCCTTCCATCAGGGAAAGCTCATAATCGACATTTTCCCTTAACTCCATCCTCGTTTCGAGGTCGTCCAGGCTGATTTCCTGGGCGGTGACAAACCGCTGGAAATCCTCCAGGGTCTTGTCCATTTTGTCTTTTGTAATCTCCATAGTATCTTCTTTTTTGGGTTTAACATATTCCGCCACTGGTTCGGAGGCGATGTTGTCGTCCCGTTCCACTTTGTTTCCCTTATCGTATCTTTTTTCCTCCTTCGGGAATGCTTTGTCGATTTCCTTCTCCGCCAACTCCCAGTTCTGGTCGTAAAGGGCTTCATTCAACGAGTAGTGGCCGATGGTTTTAAAATGTGCGGTCACATAATACATCTTCTTGTAGTCCACGTCCTTCACCGCATCCTTGAAGTCCGATACGAGTTTCTCCATCTCCTCCCGCGTGATGTTCTCTCCCGTCTTCTCTATCTTTTCCTGCACTTCCTCATAGATTTTTTTCCGTTCATCCATCGGTATATGGTACATGATGTTGTTGGAATCGGTGTTCACGGCCAGATTTTTAGGCTTATCCCATCCTAGGTCATGTAATTGCTCCTTCACATCCTCCCTTTCGAGTAATTCGGGGAACTCGTTATTCATATATTCGACGAACTCTTCCAGTGAATAGCGTTCCGATTGTCTGATGTCGACGCCGTTCAGTTGCAACGTGTATTTGTCGCTGGAGAAATCCCAGAGGATTCTCACATCCATCTTATCGTCTAATTCTTCTTCCATAGTATCTCCATTTTTAAGTTTATATTCCGCTGTCGGTTCGGAGGCGATGCCGCCTCCTTGATTCTCCTTATCCTCCGCAGTCTCATAGCCTTTCTTCGGGACTTCCTCCGCCGCCATGGCCGGAAGCTCCGGCTCCGTTTCGGCCTCCGTCTCCATGTCGGCGTATTTATAGTCCGGCATGTTGTCCAGACTGTAGTACTTGTCGTATGACGTGATGGCTTCCCCATCCTCCGGATTAGGGAATCCGAGTTCCCTCCACGTGATGATGTTGGTGTTCATCTGCTTCACTTCCTCGCCTTCCTCGGCTTCGCTCTCCTCGGAGGAGGTATTGCGCAGCTCGTCCAGTCTCTTCGAGTCGGCTTCGAGTTTCCTCTTCTCCGCCTCGGCGCTTGCGTGGAACATATCCTTTATTTGGTCATAGGAGGTGACGATGTCCACCAGGCGCATGTTGTCCCTTGTCAGGCGTGCGCCGAATCCGTCACTCATGTTGTCGAGATAGGCGACGACCACATTGGCGTTCATCGCCATGTTGATGACCTTATCCACATCCTTCTCCTCGATTAGAAGGATGTCGTAGTCGGAATGGTTATCCCTCTCCTCCTTGACGTCCTCACCGATTTTCACTGCCAAATCGCCGAGCGGATGCCTCATGTTAACGGCATAGGCCTTCATCTTGTCGACATCCCTTACAAGGAGGAGCCTTTCGCCGTCCATCGTGTTTTCGAGTGTGTTGATGACGCTCTTCACCTCGTCGTCCAGGTTGTCCTGTTTGAGCACACCCGACAGGATGGCGATGTCGGATCTCATCCTCTCCATCTCCTCCTGCTTAGGGAAGACCTCGTTCTTCTTCTGCTGCAGGAGCAGGTTCTGTATGGTGGACTCGATGTCGTCCAGTTTGGTCGTGATCGATTTCTTCCTCTCGCCCACCGACAGGCACAGGTTGTTCATGACCCTTCCCATGCTTTCGGCGTCCTGATGGAAGGTCTTGGTGTCGATGTTCTTCACGAGGGCGAGGTTCTTTTTCTCCTTCTCCGTGAGGTCCGAGTCATATAATTTGGTTATCTCGACGGTGTAGCCGTCTTTCTTGCTGCCCTGCAGCATGGCTGTCAGGCCGTAGGCCTCGAACTTCTTGCTGAGGAACGCCTTGGATTCGATGGACCTGGCAATCTCCTCGATCATGGCGCGCCCAAGTTCCTTGGACGTGATGTACATGGTTCCGTCGAACTTCACCCTGAAAGGGTATTTGCCCTGTTCGTCCTTCGTGAATCCCTTGTCCGAAAGCGCGCGGGCGAGACGGTCGATGACGTATCTCTGGCCTATGTACTCCTCCTTGGTCATCTGCGCCAATTGGAGGTTACGGTTGATGTTGTATTTATATGACTCGAATCCTTTCTTCTCCGACGCGAGCATCTGGTATTGCTTGGTGAGCTTGTTCAGCACCATCGTGGTATTGTCGCCCGTGGCGGAGGCGAGCAGTTCCTGGAATATCTCCGATTCCAGTTCCGTGTCGCTCTTCCCCTCGTCGAAGCGGTTGCCCTTGAAGTTGGAGTCGGTGATCTGCTCTATCATCCGTTGTTTGGCGAAGATGAGCCCGTACTTCTTGGCGTCCGTGGAACGTTCCTTGACATATAGGTAGACGGGCACGTTGTTGTCGAGGAACTGCTTCGCGAACTCGTTGCCCTGCCGGGCCACCCTGCCCGTCTTCTGTATCATGCCGCTCGGTGTCCAGTTCACATCGAGCATATGGGCGGCGCAGGCTCTCTTCTGCACGTTGACGCCCGTACCGAGCTTCTGAGTCGAGCCGAGCACGACGCGGACATCGCCGTCGTTGACCCTATCGAAGAAGGAGGCGCGGTCCTTCTCCTTGACGGTATTGATATCCACTATCTCCCTGGCCGGTATGTCGTAGCGCCGGGATAGGATATTCTTGATGTCGGAGTAGAGGTTGTAGTCGCCGTTCTGGTAGCTGTCCGAGAAGATGAGCTGCGTACCCTTGGCGAACTGCGTCTCCCTGTATATCCTGGCCACATTCTTGGCCACGTAGTCGACCTTGTTATGTATCGTGCCGTATGTCTCGTCGTCGAGACCGAGCATCTTATGCGTGAGGGAGGCTTTCGTGCCCTTGGAAAGGGTCACGAGTGATCTGGCCGAAAAACTCTTTTCGGTCAGATGGACGTCGAGGACCTCGGAATGGCCGATGTCCATGATATTCTTCAGCTCCTCGAAGATGGCCGCGTCGACCTTGCTGTCGAACGGCACGATGACCTGCCTGTAGAGCGCCTTCGGCTTGTCCACCACTAGCTTCTTCTCGATGAGGTCCTTCTCCGTGATGACATCGGCGAAGCCCCTGTATGCGGTGAGCAGCGGTTGCAGGTTGATGAAGCTCCGGAACCTCTCGACGAGTTTGGATCTACCCAGTTCGTCGGGTTCCCAGTCGCTCTGCCTTTGTGCGAAAACGTCCGCCCATTTGTCGAAGCAGTTGATTCCCTGCTTCTTGAGTATGTTCGGCACGAGATAGACCTGCCAGTTGTAGAGTTCGGCCAACGAGTTGGATATCGGCGTGCCGGTGGCGAAGATGACGCCCTTGTCGCCTCCGTTCTTCTCCTGTATGTCCCGCACCGCCATGAAGAGGTGGCTGGCGCGCTTGGAGTTGCTGTCGGCGTTGATGCCCTTCACCTTGTCGTGCGACGTCTGGAAGAGCAGGTTCTTGAAAAGATGCGCCTCGTCCACGGCCAAGTTATCGAAACCGAGCTCCGTCCAGGATATCTCATCCTTGGAGAGCTTCTCGTTCTCGTTCTCAAGCTCGTTGCGCAGGTTCTCCTCCATCTTGTCGAGCTTCTTGCGTTCGGCCGGGGAGAGCCCACCAGTCTCCTCCCTCGCCTTGAGTTCCCTGATGGTCTCTATCTGCCATGCCACGAACATCTCGCGGAAACGGTCCTCGTGCTTGATCTTGTTGAACTGGTCGTGCGTCAGTATCACGATGTCCGCGTCTGAATGCTTGATGCGGTTCAGGAAGATATTCCTGTTCTCCTTGTCGAAATCCTTTTCGCCGGGATAGAGTATCTTGGCGTCAGGATACGCGTTCTGTATCTCGCCGGCTATCTGCGAGGCGTTGGCCTTCATGGTCAGAAGGCAGCACTTGGTCGCGATGCCGAGCCGTATGCGCTCCATCATGGTCATGCCCATCGCGAGCGTTTTGCCCGCTCCCACGGCGTGGTGCATGAGCAGGTCGTTGTTGGTGAGTCCCCTCGCCACAACGTTCTTCTGGTGCTCCCTCGGTGTCTTGGTGCAACCTTCGAGCGAGACGCGCATATTGTCCCAGTTGGTCGCTACATACTGGTTGAAGCGTCTGTTGAAGTTGTCCTCTATGTCGTCCATGTAACCTTGCGAAGCCTTGGTGTGCACCCACGTCTCGAACATCTCCCTAATCTCCCTCACCTTCGTGTTGGCGATCAGCGTGAGGGACTCGTTGACGATCGAGTTGCCGTCCTCGTCCTTGTCGGTCACCTTGATGTGCGAGTCGTTGAACGCCGCGTCTATGATCCTGCGGGCGTTGCAGTCGGGACGGCGCACGTCGTAGCTGCGGAGCAGGTTCTGCTCCTTCTGCGTGAAGGAGATGTTCCATGAGTGGTTCTCGTTGTAGCTGATGTCGCATTTCATCCTCCTGAGTTCGGATTGCGAGGTCACGTTCATGAGCTCCGTCATGATGAAGTTCTGGTAGGCGGCCACCGGAACGATGTCCGTTCCCATGTTGATGATGATCTCATCGATGCCTATCCTCTTCGGAAGCACCTTTTCGAGGGCTTCCACGTTCTTATTATAGGTGTCGTCACCAATGGCGGCCAGACGGGCGGCGTCGAGTTTGTCGCCTATATGTCCGCTCAGGTATATGTTGTAGAGTTCGTATCGCTCCGTCTCCGGGTTCTTGAATATGAGTCCGTCGCATTTTTCGAGCCAGTCCTCCCCCAGCCTATTACGCAGGAAGGCGGTGTCGATTCTTCCGTTCTTGGCGAAGGAGTGGAACACGAGGTCGGATGGATCGTTGGATTCGATGTCGGATGGCGCCCGGTTGATGGTCCTGTGCCTGAATATGTCCGATTTGGTTATGATGAGCTCCGTCTTATTCTTGCCTGTGAGGTTCTCCCTCTTCTTGCAGTTCTCCAGGGCGAGCATCTTGATGAAATCGGGTTTGTCGTCGCTAAGGCGACGGCGCACCCTGTCCTCATTGAGGCTGCCGTACTTGAAGACGAAGCTGTCGTATGTCGTGTTAAGGTCCTGTCTTAGCTGCTCGGCGTTCGGATAGTCGTTGATGTCCGCCTTGATGAGGTCGTTGTAGACCTTCTTCAAAGCGACATAATCGGCGCATATCCGCTCGTTCATATCGAGGACGGGTTTCTCCTCCGTCTCCTCGACTTCATGCGCCTGAAGGGCTTCTATGTCGTTCTTCTGTTTATAGTCGGTTATGATATGGCGGATGAGCTCCTCCGCCTTGGTGGCGATCTCGTCCAAGCCCAGCTCGCTGTTGTATGTCACGCCACGGAAGGCCTCCTCGGGATGGCCGATGATGTTCTCCGGGTGGTTGACGAAGTATTCGTTCACCTTATAGCTTACCGTGTCGTTCTCCTCAAGCGTCCGCACGGTTGTCTTGACGAACGCCTCGGAGTGGCTTTTCCTCTCCCCTTCCCTCTTCTTCTGGAAGATGAGGAAGTCGGTGTTGACCGCGGTGTCCGGGAAGATTCCGGACGGGAACCTGACCGCGCCGACGAAGTTCATCTTCTCCTGCATCAGTTCCCGGTTCTCCTCGTACTTGGACGCGTTCAGGAAGCTTGTCGTGGATAGGCAGACCATCAGGCCGCCCGGCTGTGTCTGCTCCATCATCTTGAGCGGGAAGTAGCCCGTGAGGTTGTTGAGCGCCCTCACGTAGCGCTTGTCGGGACTGTTGTTGAATTTCTTGTCGGCCACTTTGAGTCCGTCCACGAACGGCATGTTCGTGAGCGTGACGGTGTAGCGTCCCACCTCGGCGTTCTCGATCCTCGACAGGATGACGTTGGCCGAAGGGTTGAGCATCTTATTAATGAGTCCCGTCACGATGTTCGGCTCGACGCAGGTGACGTCGAAGCCGGATATGAGGTCACGTTCGAAGGAGTGCAGCATGTTGCCTGTTCCCGCGGACGGTTCGAGCAGTTTACCTTCCTTGACACCGAACTCGCCCAGGATGACTCCTCCGAGCCGGGCTACCTGTTTCGGTGTCCAGTAGTCGTACTTCCCTTCGGATATGAACGAACCTATGAGGTATTTGGTCACCGTCAAACTGAAGGTGCTCTCATAGTTGCCCCAAGGGATCGGCTTGCCGCCAATGTCCGTCTTCTCGTTGAAGCCGTAGAGGTTGATCGAGCCCGCCATGTAGGCTTTGTGCAGCGCTTTGGTGAGTTTGAAGACGGCACCGTCGATGTCCACATCGGTGTTCTTCTCGTCCGTCTGGTTCTTCACGCCGTTCTTCGCCTCCGCTATCTCCTCGTCGGAGATGAGCCCATCCTTTTTCATCTCTTCGAAGGTGCCCTCCGCCATGCGTCTGTAGTTCCAGTCGAGCAGACGGGAGTGCTGCACCACGAATCTGATCGTGAGACCGCCGAATCCCGTGAAGCGTTTCAGCGTCTCCTGTTCCTGTTTGGTCGGTTGGATGCCGCCCCGCTCGATGATGTCGGCGAGCGTGGCGATCGCCTTCACGTTCGCCTTGAACGCGGCGAGCGTGCCGGCTTTCGGTACCTGCACGTCATGTTCGGAGTCGATGTAGGCGTCCTCGTTGAAGATGGTACGCTCCGTTGGCGCGTCAGCGTCTTCTACAACGTCTTGACGTGTTCTATCACCATCTCCCTGATGGTCGACTCCGCTTGTGATTCGGGCATCCACTTCTCCATTTCGGCGCGCCGGCGCCGGAAGGTCGTCGACTCCTCCACGCACCATAGCAGGTCGTAGGTCTTCGTCAGTTCCGGACGGAGTTCCGCCAAGGCTATGTACATCGTCTCGGCTTCGTCCGGGATGAGCGCCTCCTTGGCCACTATCGACGCCACCTCCGTCAGACGGAGTTGTTCGTCCTCCTCCTCGTCCCACCCGTCGAGGTCCTTCAGAAAGAGCTCCGTTATCTCCGTCATCTCCTTTCTCACTTGCGCGGGGGTAAGATTCGGTCGCCTGCGGAGAAGGGACCATATCTGGTTCTCCCCTATCAGCTCCAGTGTCCTGCGGCTTTCGTTCACCGCCCTCATTATCGTGCTGAAGCCCGCCATCTCCTTGGCCAGCTCCTGGCCGTATGTCTTGGACTTCAGTTCCATTATCCTTTCTTCGTCCATGGTCGTTATTTTTTAAGTTGTTATTCCTTTTATTATCGTCATTCCCCTCTTCGGCGAATTGCAGCAGTAACTGTGAAGGGTTCTTGCGGGAAGGCCTTTGTTTGAGGGTAGGCCTCTGCCATGATGGTTCCTCCGGTTCTATGATCGTCACTGGGTCGGCCTCGAAGGGTCCGTCGTTCGCCCTGACGGTCAGTTCGTCGTCGTAGGGGCTCGAAGAGTTGTCCGTGACGACGGAATCGGGGTTATCTGTACCTGTTTTGAATCCGGTGTTGATGAACCTGTCCGACGGAGTCGCGTAGGTCATGAAGAGGATGGCGTCATCCGTGATGTTACCGTTGATGTGGTTGGACCATCGCTTCAGGTCGTCGAAGGAGATCTCCTCCTGTCTTCCGACTACCATGCCTATCTCGCGCAGCAGCATCTGCGCCTCGCTTTGGCGGAAGGGGAGGATGTAGGAGATGGCGTAGGTGTTGCGGTAGCTGTCCTCCGGACGGCTGACCTCCTCGATGCTCGCTATCGTCCTGCCGTAGCCGTCCACGACGGCGTTGTGGAGTCCCCTCTTCGCGTCCTCCTTCGATATGATGCGGAATCCCTTGTATAGGACCTCCTTGCCCACCTTGGGCGGGAACATCCTCATCAGTTGCCACTGGTCGAGGAACTCGTTGATGCGGTCAAGGTGGTATTTGTCATCCGCCACCTCTTTTTTTATCTGTGCCAGGGTGGCTCCGCACAGGAGTCTTACTTCTACGTAGTTCTTTTTGGGTAGTGAATATACCACTGGAGATACCTTACCAAAACGTTTTTTATACAAGGATCCAAAAGTATGGTATAATACATTTTGTTTCAAATGAAGCGAATCCTCGTATTTTTTAGCTGATTTGTTGAAATTATAGGATAAATCCATCAACTTTTTACCTGCATCCCCTTGTTCCTTAGGAATAATATAGAGGTTATTGGTAAGGTCAGCATCAATCGCTTCGAGTAAAAATCTTCCTTCCGGAGTATTTTCATCCAAAATCTCGAATCGGTTTTTCAAGTCCGAAAAACCGATTACGCCGATGCTGTTTATAAAATCCAGTGCATTATTATTCATAGGCCTCGTATAGTTTATTTACCACGTTTTCGTCCAGGACATTTACCTGTAATTGCTTATGGATGCATATGGCACCTTTTATCAAACGATCAGGATCCACGTTATGGTTGTCCTTCACATCCTCTAAGAGGATGAGGTACTCCACCTGTTTTTTTTCGAGCTCATCCGGAGTGATGAAACCAATCGAGGCGGCGATTTCCTTACCCTTCTCCGAAAGGTTTTCCATAAGTTCGATGACGCGCTGGATTTCTTCATTAAACTGGATATCCATATAAGCGACCATATCCAACTCGGTGCTGTCCTTCGGTTCCCCTTCAATGGGTATCGTATCAGCTTCTTCGGCGTGTTTGATACATATGTCGTTGACGTTCCTGTATTTTCTGACGACACTGTCGGTCCAATCGAACGTGAAGGACTTGATCTTGCCGATGTTACGATTCTCCGCATCGAGGTGTTTGTAGAAATTATCCGCCTCACGGAACGGATCGCAGTTCATGAGCAGGTTGTAAACATCCCTGTAATTCGCCTGATACGCGAATTTGTCCACGTCGAAGTCCTCCATAAGAGACTTGGGAAACGTCTCATCCCTTCCGTCAAAAAACTTGCCGTACTGCTGGTCGATGAACTCCTTCGCACTTATTTGTTTCTTTTCTTCCATATACTGAAAATTTTAGCGTTAGTTAATAATGGGAGCCTCAAGCACAAGCGTCACATAATTTGTTCACCACATTCTCGTCCAATACATTCACTTGTAGTTGTCGATAGATATCCAAGGCACCCGCCACAAGTGTTTCAGGCTCGACCTTGCTGGTGTCCTTCATATCATCCAGAAGGATGAGTAGTTTCACCTGTTTAATGTCGAGTTCATCGTTACCGATAGAATCGATGGAGGAGATTATCTCTTTTGCTCTTTCAATGAATTTCTTCATCAAATAGATAATTCTCCTTATCTCCGTGTCATATAGGATTTCGATACAAGAGACTATATCTAACTCTGTCGAATCCTTCGGCTCGCCTATAGGCTTTGCCATCTTTCTAAGTTCCCTTGAACATTCCTCGATGGTCTTATTCACCTTATCATATTTATCACAAAGCGCTTTTGACCTTTCGAGTGAAAAAAGTTTCAATCCCTTATTCGTACCGAGACAATTGTAAAAAGCGTCGAACTCCTTGGCCGGATCGCTTCTCATGAATATCTCATACAAATCCCTGCTGAGAACGTTTCGGGCGAACGCCTTCATGTCAAAATCATCCATCAACGTTTCAGGAAAAGTGGATTTATCCCTGTCACCGAAGAATTTATCGTACTGCTGGTCGATAAACTCCTTTGCGCTTATTTGTTTGTTATCTTCCATATCGTGAAATATTTATTGTCACATTTTTCTCTTGATGGTCTCCTTCTTCTCCGTGGTTTCGGTCTCGCTGAAATCGAGCGCCTTCCTCTTGGTCTTCGTCTCGCTGACCTTCACCTCCTCTTTTGGACCGTCGTTGGACTCGGTCTGCTTGGACATGACCTTTGCGTCCTTGTCCTGCTTCAGTTCCTCCGTCCTTTCGCCGAAGTTGTTGTTGCGCACCTGCGCCTTGAAGTCGTTATCGATGTGCTTCAGTTGCAACAGCTGGCCGTTCTTGTGCGGGGACATGACCACCCATCCGTTGAACTTCTGTCCCGCGTCGTCCTTCAGGTTCTCCAGATGGACGGGCTCACCGAGCTGTATCTTCCGAAGTTCCTCACGGCTGCACTGCTCCTTGATGAATTTCGGCAGCTTGATCCTATTCGGGTCGCAAGAGAATAGTTTGTTGGTGTCCTTGTCGAGACCCACCAGTCTGTACCTCACCTTGCCGTCGTCCTGTGTGAAGGGTACGAGGTGGTTCAGTTGCCCGTATTTCTTCAGCATCTCCTTGTCGGCTTTCGTGAACTCGATGTCGCCGAGCGTCTGCCTCTTGTCGATGCTCTTGAGCGGCACAGCCTTGAGGGAGTTGAAGACGACGTTGTTCTTCGAGTCCTTCGATAGGTAGAGCTTGAAGCTCCTTGATACCTGCTCGCCCTTCCTGTTCTTGCCGGTCACGGTAATCAGGCTTGTCGTGCCGTAGAGCCTGAGCGCCTCGATGTTCTTCTTGGAGAGGCTCTTTTGGGTGAGTCCGAAATCCTTCAGCTGGTTCCATGGAATGTCCTCCATGGCTATCCTCCTGTCATCCTCCGTGGTGATGGCCGCCTGGATGTGCATGTTGGGCTGTTCCTTGCGCGCCACGGAGGTGTGGTCCATATTATCTGTGAAATAGTCGCTCAGACTGTCGCCGCCTATCCTCTCACTGCTTTTCGCGTCCGAGGCGATCGTCTCGATAAGGTGCGACCTCCTCGTGAGCGAGGTGGCGTAACTTCCGATGTCCTGCGGCATGGCGACGGCCGAACCCATGACGGGTTCCAGTTTATTGAGGAGTTCCTTACGGCTGGCGTGGTGGGAGACGAACATGGAGATCTTCTTCTCCCCGTCCGGCAGGTTCTCCTCGGCCTTGACCTGTCCCATGAGTTTCCCCCGCTCTTCCGACTTCGCGTATTCGAGGAACTCCTGCGGGGTGAGTATCTTCACCTGAACGTCGTCGCCGTTCTCGACAACGATGGAGAAGCATGAACCGTCGTTCTTGACGTTCTTCCTATCCTCCTCCTTAATCACCGTCTCCTCTTCCTTCGTGTCCTCCTGTTCGACTTTGGATCTTGT
Organism: Paludibacteraceae bacterium; assembly: GCA_017649635.1. Taxonomy (GTDB): domain Bacteria; phylum Bacteroidota; class Bacteroidia; order Bacteroidales; family Paludibacteraceae; genus UBA1181. The sequence goes on from JAGCGM010000136.1 coordinate 67,670, forward strand.
CTCGACACCTTGTATTATCTTGTTCTCCTCGGCCTTCACCTCGTCGACGAGCTTGTCCCTTTCCTTCAGGTTGTGCCTGCGCATGAAGATGGAGTCGAACAGGACGAGGAACGGGTCCCTCTCATGGGAGGTGTTGTTCCAGACCCTCTCCTTCGCCTTCTTGGCGGCCTCCTCGGCCTTGTATTTTAATATGTTATTGTTTATATCCTTCTTCACGCCCTCCAGTTCATCCACCTTGTCCCATACGACTCTGATGTCCACCTCCCTGTCCTTGCCTTCGGCGCGGAGGCTCTTGGACTCCCGCTTGCAGGCGTCCGACATCTCCTGGAGCGCCTCCTTGTCTTCCATCGCGGAGTTCAGACGACGGACCAGCGGGTTGGCGCCATCCGACATGCTTATCTTCTCCGCCTTAATTTGGTCCTTCAACCTATTAATCTTAAGGTCGGTCTCGGCCTTGTCATTGTCCAAGCCGTCTATCTTCTTGTCCAGGGCGGCGCGGCGCTCCTCCCATTTCTTATAGTCTTTATCAAGCGACTCCAGAACCTTCCTCACTTCGGCCAACTTGGCGTTGAGGACAGTGAAACTCTCCTCCCTCTCCTTCTCACTGAAGGGGGCGCCGGACGAAACCTTCTCCCTGATCTCCTTGATGGCTTCATCGTAGTTCTGAGGATTTTCACCTTTTATTTTCAAATTGTTCTCGCTCATAATTTTAAACTATTGAATTACAAAAATATAATATTACTTTTAAAAATAAAAAAATATTTTATAAATTTTGGGAAATATCCCGAATAATTTTTATATTTTTTCTCTGTTGAAGTCGTATTTTTCTTCGGGGTCTTCGAAGGGAGGTATCTCCTCGATATCGAAATCCTCCGTGAAGAGCAGACGGATGTCTATGTCCCTTTCGAGCAGGAAGAGCAGCAGCTTGTAGACGATGGACGGGTCGGCGGTCTTGATACCCGTCTCGAAGTCCGTCAGGCGGTCGAGCGATATGCCGATCTGTCCGCCCAGCTTGGTCTGCGACTTCCTGAAGACCTTTTTCCGTATCAGCGCGAAGCGCTTCGCTATCAGTTTCCGCATCTCCACCGGATCCATGTCCAGCGGGATGAGTTTTCGACTAAAATCATCAATCAATTCCATTTTCTATTCGCTTTCCTCCATAAGTTTTTCCGCTTCCTCCTGCAATCCTATCCTCACGAGTTCATCCACCTCCTTGAGCTTGTTCGCCTTCAATCGGCGGTACCATAGGTCGTCGTGGTGGTTGAAGTACAGGTCCTGAAGCTGTCTTTTAATCAATTCCTTTATTTCGTTTCTCACTTTGTCACTGTTCCTGTCGAGGATGTCCTTCATCTTCTCGTCCCTTATCTTCTGCATGTCCGGTTCAAGCGCTATGAAGCGCTCGAAGAGTTCCCTCATGTATGCGACGTACCTGCCGCACTCCGCCATGGCGTCGTCCCCCGTGGCGCTTTCCGACATGTCGTCGGCCTTCTCCATGGCGAGGTCGATGTGCTTCGAGAGGGTCCTACCTTTGAACTCGTAGCCACCAGCCAAGTCCGACGACTCGGCCTCGATCCACTCCTTCATGGATTCCTTCTTGAACTTGGTCATGCTCTGCTTTATCCTCTTCTTCACCTCGTCGAGGTGTTTGGACGGGTCGTTCTTGTATTTCTGCGAGTACATCATGGATATGATCGTCTGCAGTTCGCCCTCGTGTATCATGAGGGCGGTCTTCCATTTCGTGGCCTGCGCCTTCAGGTAGCCGAGCATCCTCGGCGACCCAGCGCCGTCCGGCGTGAAGACGGTGGAGATGAACTTCCTCACGTCGATGCCCTTGTCGCTTGGGAAGGCCTCCATCTCCGCCTTGGCCGGCATACCCGCCGTCCTCAGCAGTACCTCCGCCATGTAGTTCTCCGGATCGGAGAGGAAGTCTATGAGTTCCCTCCTGATTCTCAGGCACACGCCGGGCGTGTCGAACGAGTACATCGTCGGAAGGGGTCTGTACAGGCTCTCCTCCTCCTTGATCTTCTCCCCGTTGATGAGCAGCTTGGCGAAGAAACGTTTCTCGGAAATCTCCTGTCCGAAGTTGTCGGAGACGGTGCCGACGAAGTTGCCCTGCGTGAGGGTGGATATCTTGCTCGCGGGTATGATGAGGTCGTTCTGTTCGCTGATGCTCACGCTCTCGCCGGAGTCGGATGTGGAGACGCTCTTGCGCTTCTGCTTGTTGCGCCCGAACTGCGCCTCCAGCGACTTGGCCGTCTCTCCCGTGACGAGACCCGCGAAGGTGTTGCCTATCGTGTTGATGATGGCCGTGGCCTCCTTGTCGCCGTAATCCCTCTTCAGCTGCGAGAAGTCCTGGTAACCGAGCACGACGGCCACCTTGTTGCTACGGGCCGTTGCGATGAGGTTGTCCAGACCACGGAAGTACATGGTCGGAAGCTCGTCGATGATCAGGGTTATCTTATGCTGTTTCTTCTTGTTGATGATTTTCACTATACGGCCGTTGTACAAACCCAGGGCGGTGGCGTAGATATCCTTTTTCTCTGGGTTGTTGCCCACGCACAGCACCTTCGGCTCCTCCGGGTTATTGAGGTCGAGCGTGAAGTCGTTGCCCGTCATCACCCAATAAAGTTGTGGTGAGGAGATTCGGGATAGCGGTATCCTGACGGACGCGATTTGTCCCTGCAGCTGGTCCTGCGCCCCGCCTTCCCATGCCTCGAAGAAGGCGGCCATGTAGTTGTTCAGTTCGGGGTAGACGCTCATCATCGGTATGCAGTCCTTGTAGGAACTGTTCACGAGCTCCACCACGTGCGGGAGGGTGCAGTACTTCCCGCCCTCCACCTTCTTCAGGTACCAGATGCAGGATGTCAGGTAGTTGATAGGAGACTCGACGAAGAAGTCTCCCTGTTTCTGCGCCCAGCTCTTGTTCAAGTTGAGCATGATGGTGTAGGCGCTGTCGTAGGCGTCCGTTATCTCATGCAGGAAGTTCGCGTCGATTGGGTTGCAGCGGTAGCTCTTTCGGGGGTCGTCGAAGTTGATGACGCAGAACTTAGGCTTCTTGCCGTACTTCTCCCTGAACTCCTCCTGGTGCCACAGCATGTGGTTGTAGACGATGGTGGAGAGGTCGGGGAACTTGAAGTCGTAGCAGTACATGCAGAAGCCTTTGGCCAGATGCTGGCGGATGACCTCGTTGATGACGGCGAAGCTCTTACCGGATCCGGGCGTTCCGATGACCTGGGTGGCTCGGAACGGGTTGACGAGGTTGATCCATCCCTTCATGACCTTCCCTTGGTATTTGAACTCGGTCCTCCAGTTGACGGAGTATTCGTCGGAGATCTTCTCCTGGCATTGCAGGAACGACTCCTGCAGGTCGTTGTTGGCGTCGCTGTCGTCCACGCTGAAGTCCTTGTTCATGCTGTGTATGAGGTCCGCACCCAGCAGCGTGTAGAGGATTCCCAGCAGGCTCATCGCCAGATAGAGCAGGAATCCCACTATATAGAGCGCTCCCCCCTTCGGGAAGAGGAGAAGGGGCAGGGGGGATATGAGAACGAGGAAGACGCCGAGGCAGAGCGCGCTCTGTCCCTCGATCCTCTCCCTCTTCTTCTCCAGCACGGGCTTTCCGTTCTTGTCGCTCGTGCTTTCGTACTCGAATTCGGGATGTAGGCCGAATTTTACGAGCAAAGGTATCAGCCACCGCATGAGGATGGGTGGCGCGTATTTCGATGTCTTCGGCCTGCGGTGGCCCCACGCGTATAGCAGTATCAGGACCAGCGCCCCCACCAATGTTATATAAGGGGTGGAGAATATGGCGAGCTTGTTCTCGAAGAAGTCGATGACCCAATGTGTCTCGTCCGCCCCGCCCACACCGGCCACGCACGGATAACCATACCATAATATATTAAGGATATAGATGAAGGCTCCGCTGCCGAGCAGCATGAAGTTGTTCTTCGATATCCCTTCTTCCTGTATCGATCCCATAGGCTATTTTTATTAATTTCCCAAATTTACATTATTTTTTCCAATCTCATTTATATTTTCATCTTTTAATAAGCGTACGGCCACGGCGAGCGAATTGCCGCGTGTAAGCTCCATCAGGATTTTCTCCATCTGCTTCTCGGTGCTGTCGATGGGTTCATCCACAGTGGGAGGCGGCAGCTTGATGTCCTTCTCGCCCGCATACCGGGCCACGAGGCGGGCGACTCGTCCGTAGTCCACCACCCCACCCTTGCCGGGCTTGGCCGCCTCCTCCATCTTCTCGGCCAGCAGGCGGTTCACCTTGGCCACCTCCTCGATGGTAGAGCCAAGTAGTCTCTCGTCCCCGTAGTCCTGCGCCCTGGTGATGTTCATCACCGCATAGAGCTTAGGCGTGCCGTAGAGTCCCTTGTCGAGCAGTTGCCGCTTCATCTTCGGATAGACCTCCATGAAGTTGGATCTGTCGAGCCTGTCGGAGAGTTCCTTCGGAAGTGTCGCCATGGCTTCGACGCTCCGGTTGTTGTATCGCGACACCTTGTAGACGGTCGTCCCGCCTTCCTCGAAGGGATGGATGACGAAACCGCGGTAAAGCAGCGAACGTACCATCTCGTCCGCCGTGCGGGTGGAGATGGAGCTGAGTATGGACGCTGTGCGTGTCGCCACTCCCACCGCCTTGGCCTTGTCCTGTTCGGATTGGCCTAAGAAAGAAAGGGCGGCCGAATGCCTGCCGTCCATCGCCTTCGCGCCGGAGAGGTAGTCCTTCACGAAATCCCGCTCTTTCTTGGTGAAAGGTTGAACGCTCCAATCCGACGGTGTGGCTTCGAGTGGCGGAATCCTGAAACCTGTTTTCTCCGTCAAGGAAGAAAAGGCTTTTGATGACGGGACGGAGAAATCTGGTTTCCTGTCGTAGGAGAAGTGGAGATCCTCTCCTCTTCCACCCACGTTTATCTCCATACGTTTGAGGAACTCCGTTCTCCTGGAAGGTTCCTCTATGCGTGAGGCGAAACGGAGAGAGAGTTCGATGCGTGACAGCACCGCCTTCTCCTCCCGTTTCTCCACATCGGGCAGGATAGTGTCCATCTGGTAAGACTTATACCTGTCGAATATGGCGCCCGCGGTCTCCTCCGACACGCCCATGGCCTGAGCGGCCAGCGGGACCATTTCGCCCCGGATGGACTCCATGTTCCTTATGAAGACGGACTCTATCTCCCCCGAGGCCTTGAGCGCCTCGTTCCTTACAGTCCGGACGGACGCGGAGAAGCGACGCACGGCGTCGTCGCTTATGCAGCTCCTCCTTGTCTCCCCGTCCAGCAGGTCGAGCATACCGAGCCATTCGCCCCTCACCTTTGTGGCGTCACCGCCACCGGTCAGCTCCTTGACGAAGCTCCTTTCGGCTTTGCCGAGTGGAGCGAGGTCGGCCGATGGGGTCACCGCCTCCCCGACGGGTTCCCTTCCTTCCCTCAGGGTTCCGTCCATGTCGGATGCCTGACGGAAGGACAGAAATACCTCCGGTTTACGTTCGGACGAGTAGATGAGGTTCCCCTCCCCCACTTCCGTGACCGATATGCCCATCCTCTTCATGAGGTCCACCCTGCCTTGGTCGCCGTCCTTCATGAGCATGGCGAACTTGAGCGCCGTGACGATCTGCGTCTGCTGGTAGCCGTTCTCCTTGACTTCGATGCTCGGAAGATTCGCGCGCTTATAGCGGGCGAACGAGTCGAAGCATCTGGAGGCCTGCGGTTCGGTGAGCAACATATCCTCCATGAGTCTCGCCTTCATATCCTCCCGTCTTGCGGGTAGGTCCTTGATGAGGTCGCTTTCGAGGTAGTAGTCCGTCTTTCGGATGTCGTTGTATAGCGACGTGAGAAGTTTCACGGCCCGCGTGAACGTCTCCTTCTCCAGCACGCCGCTGTCGAGTTTCCTGTTGTGGCTCTCGATCGACGCGGAGAGGTTGCCGAAGGTGTACGCCCTGCCGAGGGCGCTTCCCGAGAATACCTTTCCGTTCAGGTTGTCGATGAAATTGACGCCCACCACCTTCTCCTCGTTGTCGGTGACGAGGTTCACCTCCACCCCGCGGACGCGGAGCGTGCTTTGCAGGTAGTCCATGTCCAGCTGCCGGGGGGAGGCGAGGATGGCGTCTATCTGTGAGGTGATGTATTTCCGGCTGAAAGAGTCCTCCTTCCTTATGTCCGCCGTCATGCCGGAGGCGAGGGCGAACTTGGATTCGAGCTTGGGGAGGGTGAACTTGTCGCTTATCTGACCGCCACGGATCAGATGGGTGACGAAGTTGCCCTTGGAGTCCACCGCTCCGAACTGGCAGCCGTTAATACGTCTGCCGTCCTTGTCCAGGGTATCGATTCGGTTGCAACGGATGTTGAACTGCGAGAGGATCTTGTTGTACTCGTTCATGTTCCTCGGCTTGTAGTTCTCGTCCACGAACTTCAGGATGTTGCTTATCTTGTGCTTGAGCTTGTTCAGGGAGGAAGTGTCGCCGGCGTCCAGTCTCGCGAGCTGCTCGATGGCGCTTCCGCTCTTGACGATGTAGTCGTTGCGTTTGCGGGAGAGCTTACCCATCTCCTCGGCCGACAGGTCCAAAGTCTTCCTCTCGCCCTCGTCGCTGAGTCCCATCACCTGCGCTATCTCTTTGCGGACGCGCTCGCTGCGAAGCTTCTCGTTCGAGTCATTAATCTTCCTGCGGTTCCTGTCCACGCGTATGCTGATGATATGTATGTGCGTGCGCTCGATGTCCTCGTGCTTGTAGACGATGTAGGGCTGGGCCCCGTAGCCCATACCCTGCATGTAGCGGGCGGCCAGTTCGCGGTAGAAGTCGTTCTCCGCCTCCTCTCCCCTCTCCTCCCTGACGGCCTTCAGCTTGTCGAGGTCCACCTGGTTGAGGTTGAGCGAACAGGAGAAGACGGGTTTCTTGATGACGACGCGGCTGTTGTTATTACTCGTTGCCTTGGTGCACTGCATCATCATCTTGGCCACCGCCTCCGCCGAGTCGGCCACCTCGTCGTCGAAGTTGCGCATGTCGATGGCCGAGGCTTCGCCCTCCGCCACCTTCTCCTCGTTGTAGGCTACGGCGCCCTTGATGAAGTTCCCCGATGTAATTCTCGCAATCATATCTACAATAGTAGAAATTAATAGAATTTTATATATTTTTTTATATACATAATCATATACACAAGCGTATATATTTATATATATTTTCCTCTTTAATCCACGTTAAAAATATAATGTATCATATACAATATTATATATGGTATTATATTTTTTTCATTATATTATATGACTTTTTCAGCAGTTCGTCGCTCCTTTCCTTCAGCAAAGGAAGGATGCTTTTCACCTCTTCCAGGCTCCTTTTTATCTCCCCTTCGGTGGCGGAATAACCCAGCGTGTTCACCGCCTTGGCGATCTGGTTGAGGTTGCTCGTGGCGTTGATGAGGAGGTTCCTGTGTTTGAGAATCTCATCGAACAACTCGGAGTCAAAGTTCTGGATCTTCTCGATACGCCCGTAGTTGTGCAGCATCTCGCAGAGGAACTGCACCTTGCTCCGGCACCCGCTCCGCCGGTAGCACTCACGGAAGAGGGCCGCCTTCTCGGTCGTGAGGTCGAAGTGGAAGGAGACGTACTCCGTCTTGACTTCTTTACGTGGTCTTGCCATGTCTTTCCAATTTTAGCGTTAGCGGAGGAGCGCGCAGGAAGCGCTCCAACCAAATTTTTCCTTAGAAAAATTTGCAAGATGTCGAAACGGTCTTAACCGGTGAGGGAGTTTTTTCCAACGAAAAAACACATCTTGCTTTTCTATACGGAAACAAATATAAGACATAATATCCAAAACGCCAAATTTCAGTTTCGAAACATGATCGCATGGCATTCCATCATAACTCTGGCTGACCGCCACATAAGAAAGAGGGAGACGCCAACCCTTTAAAAATGCGCCTCCCTCCAAGTGGGCGGAATACCCTCCGCCAACCTCTATTTATCTTCGACGATGTCCAGACAGCCGCTGTCCCGGTGGTAGGTGCATGACCACCTTCTCACCTGCGAGCCTTTTCCGGTGTAACACTTCATCTTCACATTAATATCGAACCTGTCGTACTCGAACCTGATCTTGTACAAATCTCCCAGCTCGGCCTTCGCCCGGCTGTAGATTTCGAACATTTCACTATCTATTTCCATGGCCTTAAAAACTTTAATGTTAGACTGTTTTATATATGCAAATATAGATATATATTTTCTTATATAAAAATTTCTATACAGAAAAATATATTTTTAATTATATTTTTTTCTATCCTTTTATATATACACTTTTCTATGTTTTATTTTATATTCTTTTCTATACTTTTAATTATATTCTTTTTGATATTGTTTTCTATATATTTGAATATACATTTTTATATATATTATTGTATATTGCATTGTATATAAAAACCTATACAGAATCATATCAAAATCACTATATAGAACACGATATAGAAGTGGATACAAAACACTATAGCATATATTATATATATTCGCCCCCGAAAAATGGGGTAGGGAGGGGGAGAGACTGCCCCCTCCGGCTTAGAGGTCCATGCCGCATCTGATCCTGTCGAGACAGATGTCGATGAAGGTGTGGAACCGTTCCGTCTCCCTGGCCGCTGCCAGCTCTTCGGCCTGTTCCCGGTGGTGGGCTTCAGCCCTCCGGGCGGAAAACATTTCTTTGATGGCTTGCCTTGCCGGCCGGCGCAAGGCGCATTTTCTGTTTTTCTTCATGATCTGAAAATTTTAATGTTAGACTTGCTTTAAACAAAGATACTGAAAACCAAAAAGTTACGAAAAATTCTAAAAGTCGGAAATGTGCCTAATGGCACAGTTTCCCCCTCTCCCCCTCCCTAAAAACGGTGTATTTGCATGTGGATGGATGATTGTAATTCAGACAGAAATTTTAAAAAATCCTCTTATAAAGTAATTATATATATATTATAATAATAATTATAATAACTATTATAGGGCTTGCAACGTGTTGAGACTTAGAAAGTTACAAAGATTTCCGTGGAAACTTCTTAAAAATTCGTGGAAACTTCTTAAATAAAACGTGGAAACTTCTTAATACTTCCATGGAAAGATTTTAATTATTCCGTGGAAAAATTTTAAACCGTGGGGATCCATGTTCACCATTATTTCCGTGGAAACTTTTTAATGTATAACGTGCTGATATATAGATATATTGTGATAACGTGGAAACTTTTTAAGTTTCTATTAGTTAACCAACAGCGAAAATGAGGACACTTTTTCAGGCTCGCATCCGTGCCCGTCCACGGAAAACCGTGGAAAGATTTTAATACGTAAACCGCTGATACACAGATATGTTTTAATTTCCGAGGAAACATTTTAAGTGCCTTGTAGGTCCGATCCATCCCGAAAGTGAGGACAGATTTTAATGGGCTTTGCCGTGCCCATCCACGGAAAACCGTGGAAAGATTTTAATACGTAAAACACTGATATACAGACATGTTTTAATTTCCGTGGAAACTTTTTAAGTGCTTCGATGGTATAGTCCACCACAGAAATGAGGACACTTTTTCAGGCTCGCATCCGTGCCCGTCCACGGAAAACCGTGGAAAGATTTTAACACATAAACCGCTGATATACAGACACGTTTTAATTTCCGTGGAAACATTTTAAGTGTTTCGGTGGCTTGATCCACCGTGGAAATGAGGACACTTTTTCAGGCTCGCATCCGAGCCCGTCCACGGAAAATCGTGGAAAGATTTTAATACGTAAAACACTGATACACAGATATGTTTTAATTTCCGTGGAAACTTTTTAAGTGCCTTGTAGGTCCGTTTCACCGCAAAAGTGAGGACAGATTTTAACGGCCGATGCCGAGCCCATCCACGGAAAACCGTGGAAAGATTTTAACACATAAACCGCTGATATACAGACACGTTTTAATTTCCGTGGAAACTTTTTAAGTGTTTCGGTGGCTTGATCCACCGTGGAAATGAGGACACTTTTTCAGGCTCGCATCTGTACTCGTCCACGGAAAACCGTGGAAAGATTTTAACACATAAACCGCTGATATACAGATACGTTTTAATTTCCGTGGAAACATTTTAAGTGCCTTGAAGGTCCGATTCATCCCGAAAGTGAGGACAGATTTAATGAGCTCTGCCGAGCCTGTCCACGGAAAACCGTGGAAATTTTTAAATGATATAATCATTTAAAAAGAGGCGGGGATTAGGGAGGGGGAGAGTTGAAAATGTGATATTGTAGGAACGAAAGTTAAAGTGCAGCCCTCCAGATGTTGGATATAAAACAATGGCCAATTATATATTTGGATTTTTAGGGAGGGGGAGAGTAGGGGTTATGTGTGGTCTGGTTTGGACAGATGACGGGAAATGTCAAGGCGGGTAAGATCTTCGTCACCGCTTTTCTCGATTTCGGAACGTTCAAACGTTTCTCCGAACAGCTCGCATGGGAAACCGAGGTTTGGATAGCCGATATGCCGGACCACATGATACATCTGAACGGCGACAAGTTTATTGGTCCTCGCTGAAAACTCTTTTTCTCGTCGAAAAAATGATTGAGAGTGCTTGTTTTCTAAAACCGTGGAAAATATTTAAAGAAAATTTTCGTTTTATGTCTATTTATTTGATTATATTTATATTTTTGCAGAAGTAAAAATGCTAATATGAAGACACTGAAAGAAGAGTTGGACAAATTCCCGGAGCCCATAAAGGGAGCTCTGGAAATGAATTTTTGTCTGCTCGACAAGGTGGACTTCGATTCCGGTGATGCGGATACGTACCTTGAGTATCTTTCCAAAAGAATAATATTCTTTGACAAGAAGGATGGCAAAAAAGGGAAAATAGATATTACAGCTTTCGCATATGATAGCGAATCCGTTCATTTCTTTGAGAATCACCTTGACAGCATATTTCATCATGTCCCTTCTCTTTTCAAGGAGTTGAATGCGAACCTTGATTACGTGGTTCAAATTCTGCCGAAGGAAATAGAGGAGCACTATGATCGTATGAGGACACTTTTGTCCGCATACGTGAAGAGAATTAGGAGCGAGGATGTCGCCCGTAAGGCTGAGATGATGATCGAGGAGAAAAAGCTGATAGGTTTCGACTCGATTATGAGGAAGAACAAGTATGCGCAGAACAACCTTCTGACGAAGGCAGGATTCAGCGATAACCTCTCGGTGACGCAGAAGAAGATGCTGAATTACTTCATCTTTAAATTCCAGTTCAAGGCGGAGACGGACCTTTTCGGTGAGTCGTTTGTGGAGGTGACGCCCCAGGAACTTGTCAAATGCGGGTGCGGTAGCAATCAGACCGCTATTGTGAAGTGCTTGAAGGAACTGACGGAGAAGACGTCGATGTTCATCCAATTCGGAGGGAAGTGGGGTATATATAACATCTTCTCGTCTTTTACCGGTGAACAGGATAAGAAGAAAATCACGGTGCGGTTCACCCCTGAGATGACCGCGTTGATAAACAAGATAGCCATATCGCAGAACTATACGATGATCTCGATGAAGAGCATCAATACCATCAAGCGCTATGCGACGATGAGGATGTACGAGTTCTGCAACCAATTCCGCAATATGGATTCGCAATACGTCTATGTGGAGGACGATGTGCTCCGCACTATGCTGAATTGCAAGGATAAGTATGAGAATCCGAGGGACTTCAAGAGATATGTCCTGAAGGTTGCGGAGAAGGAGCTGGCCGACTTGGCCGAGATGGGTAAGGTCGATGTATACTTCAGCTTCTCGGATGTCGAGAAGGAGAAGACGGACTGGAAGTATGATTCCAGGAAAATCACCAGATGGGCGTTCGTGATTCATAAGGCGTTGAGTTTCGAGGACGGATACGTCTCTCATGACAGCATGGAGGAGAGGGAACAGAGTGCGCTAAGAACTGTCGAGAACATACTGAATAACTGTAAAGATATAGATTTTGAGATGAAATCTGTTCTTCGGAAACAGGCAAGGAAACTATCAGGTAAGGATTTGATTGCTATGGTGCAGGATCTACAGCTGGAGGTGATGTTCTCTTCCAAAAAACAGACATTCTCCTCCGTCGATAATGTTTTCCGGAAGTATGGTATTGGGTCGGTTGATATTTAAAATTTGGGAAATATCCCAAAAAATATATTAAAACATTTTGTTTGTATCCGTAAATTAGTTATATTTGCGGAACGGTTTTGATAAAATATAGGTCTTATGGTTAAAAAATATATCTTTTTATTGGTCTGTGCCCTGATGGCTATCAGTGGGTATGGGCAGAATTTCGGAACGACTGGGATAACTCCGACATACTACGGTGAAAATTATGGAAGTGTTCCTGGAGTGGAGAGAATAACAAAAAGGTTTCATTCTGGACTTAATCGGTCGTATTTACACCTGCCAATGGATGGGGACCAAGCTAAATGTATGTACAATGGCAAATCTGTTGTGTATATGACTGAGTCTCAACTCAAACAATATGATTATATTCCTATTACACAAAAGAGTTTTGGTGTACAATACGAATACTCTAATTACGTCCAATGGAATAAACCAGATTTACCAAAGGAATTATACATTGTAACTAATTTAGAATGGACTTCAATAAATCCAGAGGCAACATGGAATAATGCAATAAACTATGTTGATAAAAATGAAACACAAAATATATATGCTAATGGTAATTATTATTGTACTTATATAGTAGGGGAAAAAGAGTTTAGTTTAAATACATATACTTTCTGGAAAAAAGTTTTGGAAAACGAGGAAGCCTTAAGGTTTTATAAAAAAAATGGATACATTGATTTGTATTTTAGAAACGTATTTTATTTTAAACATCACAGAGTGGATGAGTCAGGCAGAAATAGTAATGAATATTTTGAGGGTTATTTTCATACAGAATCAAAAAATGTTTTACAACTTAGAATTTTTAAATGTGGGGTAGGGGATTTATCTGTTAACAGCAATTATAATCCACAATTAGAAAATAATCTATATGCAATATATGAAAATCAAAAAAGTACATTTATTAATCTAACATCGACCGCAGATGTATTTTCTTCGGAAATTTCAGGAGTAACACATGAAATAAAGGATTATGTAAGAATAACAAATCCGATAGGATCAGGAGGTGAGGCATTTACTTCCCAGCCTTCAGATGTTACTTTTTCAAATGACATTTATGTGGACAACATTAGTACCGGAACATTCAAAAAATGCAATAACGGACGAGAATTTAACCCAGGGCAGAAGTTCGAAGTACATAGGTCTGTAAAGTATGAAAACTCTAACTTCGTTGGTTCTATAGAATGTGAGAGCAATAAGATAGAATTTCTGGTGCTTCCTTCTCCGACACTGGATGGAATATATGAAGAGCCGAACATCGTGGAATGTCCAACGAATGGGCAACTTCAGGTCGGTAGTGAGGCGGAATTTTATGCAGATGAATATAAAAACTATCCGGGAAACAAATGCGACTTTGGAGTATATTCAAAATACGATTCCATATATGGAATAAAATACAGATGGGTGTATTCAACAGATAAGACACCGGAGAAATTCCTTGAAGTAAAAGGGAAGAAAGATAAGATAAAGAAAGCCAATGAACTTTTCACATATAACCCAGATAACGATCCTGATTTGAGAATACCTCTCTCATCTCTTGAGGAAGGAGTGACCTATAAGTTCAGGCAGTGTGTCATATTGGAGACCTTCGAGGATGCGGAGATATATGCCCCTGACGATGTATATTACACGATTAAGATAAGCAAAAAGGTTAAGACAGATGACTTGACAGTAGAGGTAAGCCAGCCCGAGGTGTGCATGGGTGATAACTTAGAGGACGTGCAATTCACGGCGAAATACAAAGAGGGGGAGGTTCCGTCCGATTACAATCTGGAGAAATTCTCCTTCAACTGTAAAATCATCAATGGCGACGATGTAAAGGAGTTCACCTCGGACAATGAGGTGAATACGACAAGAAATTATCCGAACATACAAAACGATGTCCGTTTTGTGGTGAGCTTGCAGGACGGATGCAGTAATGAGCCAATCGTCAAGGAGGCGGTTGTACATGTCAACCCACTGCCAACGTTCACGGTCGATAACATCACGACAACAAGCAACAACATCAGCCTAACGACAAGCACATCCTCTTCCGGCGAGGATTATCTTGTCGTAAGGGGATACCGTGGAAGGGAATGCAAGCTGATCATTTCCGACAAGGAGAACAGCACACACAAATACTTCTATAGCGAAAAGAATGACGGATCGGATCCGAAACCCATGACGGGTGGTATATACAAAACTAACCTCACGGATGACATGCCTCCAGTTCTTTACTTCTACAAGAAACGTACGGTTGGGACAAGCTGTATAAGCGAACCGGTCAAGGTAGAGTTCATGATATTGGACGAGGTGGCCGGCAATAGATTCCTTGTCAGCACGATATATGTATGTCCTGGTTCAACCGTACCGGAGTTGAACGAGAACAACGCCATACCGGAGGCGGTTACGGGCCAAGCCACCGCCATGTACGAATGGCAATACAGCAATGACGGAAACAGCTGGTACAAGATGTCCAACGTAAACGCTGGCGGCGAAAGCATATACTTCGAGAGTAAGAACTATGACGGAAGTTGGCAAAGGAAGATCAATGAGGACGAGAAGGTATATCTTAGACGTGTGGTCACGTCCTATATGCCGGACGGAACGGAACTGGGCAAGGACGTGAGCGACGCCCTGACGGTCACCACCTACTCGAAACCGAAGCCTTCAGTGACTGTCGACGGATTGTTAACGGCGGATCCGAAATGTTACGGAGACACCATCGAGTTATCAATGCGACTGAACAATGACCACCTTCTGGATGAACAGACATTGATGACCAGTAAATTCGGCGCTTCCCAATGTCTGACCAAATACTGGTACTTCCACTATGACGGAGAGAAATATAAAGCACTGAGGACATCCACCAAGATGGACGCATATAAAATGCCAGCC
>JAGCGM010000137.1 GCA_017649635.1 Paludibacteraceae bacterium
TAGTAGTTGCTTCCCATATCGGCGATTGTCACGCCCTTCGAAGAACTAACGATCACGAACTTATTATCCTTCAGATAAATACCCGCATAATTAGGCTTCTCATCCATCTTTCCGTCAGGGCGGAAGAACACAAGGTCGCCCGCCTTCACATCAGAGAGCGGGATAGTTTTGCATTTATCATAGATTTCACATGTCCGGCGAGGCAATTTTTTGTCGTACACCGTTTGGTAAACACTGCATATGAAACCGGAGCAGTCCGCCCCGTTCTTGTCATTTCCGGCAGACAAATAAGGAGTGCCCAACCAAGTAACCACCTCAGCGAACAATTCACGGTCATCACTCGATGTCACCGTGAAGCCGAACTTCTCGGAGAAGCTGGACAAATCCGCGTCAGAGACCTCCGAAGAGATATCTTTTCCTGCAGGAGCATTATCCTGCGCAATCGGTTGTTGACTCTCTTCCGCAACATTCTCACTTAACATTTCCTCCTGTGGAGCAGGGTCTTCCACCACATCATTGACAACCGTCGGAATGTCCGGTTCAGGAGGACTTTGAAGATCCTCAGTGTTTTGTGGTTCTGTAACTTCCGTCAGATTATTTTCCGCAGGTTTCTGCTCATCCGACGAATTGAGGGACTCGATAGCAGCCTTGGATGCCTCCGCCGCCTTATTCTTCCCGTCCGAACAAGCCGACAACACCATGCATCCGCCCAAAAATAATACAATAATACTCCTCATATCTTCCCGGTTTTCTAAATGATTCAATCCATACAAACACATACCGAACGACACAAAAGCAAGTTCGGCATTAACAAATATATAAAAAATAGGAGAAAAAAACAAGCGTATAGCCCAAACATTTCGGTCGAATCCACCTCAAACGAGCGTACGACATAGGAGAAGAAAAATAAAAACTGGAACCCAAAAGAATGGATTCCAGCATCCTGTGACCCCGGCGGGATTCTAACCCACGATCTTCAGAACCGGAATCTGACGTTCTATACAGCTGAACTACGGGGCCTTTCCGTTTCGCAGTGCAAATTTACATCTTTTTCGCTAAAAAACAATCATTCGTCCACCTCTTTAATCGAAAAATAACTTTTTGACATTCCACCGGACGATTCACTATCATTTTCACATCCATATTATATCTTTTATAATTTTTTGTACGAATTTAATTCTATATTTGTCGATTTTTGTAAACTTTACTATATTTGCAATAAAATAGAATACAGATCATGAGTTATCTAAGAATTCCGAAGGTTTACAAACCTCTGATAGATGCCAGGGAGACAGAGCTCGGCATCAAGAAAATAAAGGACTTCTTCCAAGGGAGTCTATCCGCAGAATTAAGGTTGAGGAGGGTCACCGCCCCTCTTTTCGTGTTAAAAGGCCAAGGCATCAACGACGACCTCAACGGAGTGGAACGGGCCGTATCATTCCCCATCAAGGATTTAGGCGACCAAAAAGCGGAAGTGGTTCACTCCCTAGCGAAGTGGAAAAGAATGATGTTGGGAGAATACCACATCGAGCCAGGCTATGGTCTATACACCGACATGAACGCGATCCGTTCGGACGAGGAGCTCGGCAACCTGCACTCGCTCTACGTGGACCAATGGGATTGGGAGAGGACCATGACAGCGGAGGAAAGGAACATCGACTTCCTGAAAAGCATCGTGAACCGGATCTATTCCGTAATGGTACGCACAGAATACGTGGTGTACGAAATGTACCCTAGCATCAAGCCTATGTTGCCTGAAAAGATTTTCTTCATCCATGCGGAGAAACTTCGCCAGATGTACCCTACCCTGACTCCAAAAGAGAGGGAGAACGAAATCGTGAAGAAATACGGTGCGGTATTCGTGATGGGTGTCGGCGGACCATTGGGCGACGGAAAGCGCCACGACGGAAGGGCCCCAGACTACGACGACTGGACCACACCGGGAGAGGATGGACTTCCTGGCTTGAACGGAGACATCCTGGTATGGAACAGCGTATTAGAGCAATCAATGGAGTTGTCTTCCATGGGTATCCGCGTCAACAAAGAGGCTTTGCTCAAGCAGTTGGAAATGACAGGGCAGGAGCAAAGGAAGGAACTCTATTTCCACAAGAGATTGCTGGAAGGTTCGTTGCCACTCTCCATCGGAGGAGGTATCGGGCAATCAAGGCTCTGCATGTTCTTCCTCAGGAAAGCCCATGTCGGAGAAATCCAGGCAAGCATCTGGCCAGAGGAGATGCGCCAAGAGTGCGCAAAGCACAACATCCATCTCATCTAAAAGATGAGGTGAAGACTGACGAATTTATAAACAGACAATAACAACGCACAGAAATGAGGATAGCCAGAATAGTGTTCGCCACCTTTTTGGTGACGATGATCCATCTTAACGCTCATGCGTCGGTCACTTACAGCGACCTCCAAAAGTTGCAGATGACGGTGGTAGCCATCGACCGGTATTACCTAGACACCGTCAATGCGGACAACCTGATCGATAACGCCATCAACGGGATGCTGGAGAAATTGGATCCGCACTCCAAATACATTCCGAAGAGCGAGGTGAAGAAAATGAACGAACCACTCGACGGAAAGTTCGAAGGTATCGGTGTGGTCTTCCAAATGATGGAGGATACCCTATTGGTTATCCAAACGATTTCTGGCGGACCTTCCGAAAAAGTAGGCATCTTCGCAGGTGATAGGATCGTGTATGTGAACGATTCCACCATTGCGGGAGTGAACATGCAGAACACGGATATCATGAAGAGGCTCCGAGGACCGAAGGGCACGTCCGTCAATGTGAAAGTACTTAGGCGTGGCGTGAAGGAACTGATCGAGTTCAAGATAATCCGTGATGTGATTCCTATCTACAGCATTGACGCCGCATACATGGTGGACGACAAGATTGGATACATCAAGGTGAACAAATTCAGCGAAACCACCCTACAGGAGTATACCGAGGCAATGGACAAGCTCAAGTCGAAGGGCATGAAGTCCCTCATCCTCGACCTGCAAGACAATGGTGGAGGATACCTGAAGACTGCAGTCCAATTGGCAAGCACCGTCCTCGCACCTAACAAGTTAGTGGTCTACAGTGAAGGCGTTTCTCAGCCAAGAGAGACATTCAACACCACAGGCAAGCCTAGTTTCGAGAAAGGAGACCTGGTAGTATTGGTCAACGAAAGTTCAGCATCCGCCAGTGAAATCCTCTCCGGAAGCATACAAGACTGGGACAGAGGACTGATCGTAGGCCGCAGGACATTCGGCAAAGGATTGGTTCAAAAACCTATTCCGCTCCAAGACGGCTCCCAAATTCGTCTGACGGTCGCACAATATTTCATACCTTCCGGCAGATGCGTACAGCGTCCATACAAGAACAACCTGAAGAACTACGACAAGGACTTCATCGAAAGGTATAACCGCGGAGAATTGATGCATGAGGACAGCATATCCTTCCCTGATTCCCTGAAATACTTCACGTTGGAGAAGAAACGTCCAGTATATGGCGGTGGTGGTATCATGCCAGACCTCTTTGTTCCATTGGACACCACCAAATACTCTAAATATCATAGGGATTTGGCGGCGAAAAATGTACTGAACAATTTCGTTTTGAACTACTTGGACAAAAACAGGAGTGCCTTAGAGAAGAAATACAACACGAACGGCAACGACAAGAAGAAGGAAGCAGGCTTCGCTCAGTTCAAGCAGATGTTCCAGCTCACGGACGCAGACCTCAAAGAGGTGACTGACGCCGGAGAGAAGGAGAAGGTGGAATTCAACGAAGAGCAATTCACGCAATCCAAGCCGCTCATCAAGAAGCAACTGAAGGCGATGATCGCCAGGGATTTGTGGAACACAAGCGAATACTACCAAATCATGAACGACGAGAACCCTATCTTCCTGAAAGGCGTGGAAGCCCTAAGGGACAAGGAATTATACAAAAAGGGAATGGCTCCGAAAGAAAAGTGATTCCGTTCCCCCTCACACGAAGGAGGTGAAAACTAAGGATTATCCATAGTTTCCACCTCTTTCGATTTCTACCCACATCCTATTGAACCATATTATTAAACTAAATTATTAACTAAAATTTTTAATTATGGAATCTCAAAAAATCATTAAATGGAAACGATTCAGCCACAATTCGTACGCTGTATTCTGCTCCTTGCACAAAGTAATCAACATCGGTGTGCTCAGCGTAGCCATCATCGCTAACGCCGACGCGAAATCGAACAACAACCATGAATCGGAAGAGGCGCCAGCCTACTACGAGATGCTGGACGACGTGGAGGTGACAGCCGTCAAAGAAGGAATCAGCATCAACGGTCCCGATAGTCCCGCCTACACCATTGAACCCAGCAACATAAAAACAGCCCCTCACACCGCTGTCAACGACCTACTCAAGCAAGCACCGGAAATAGATGTGAGACAACGAGGCGCATTTGGTGTACAAACAGACATATCCATCAAGGGAGCCACACCAGAACAAACAGGCGTCATGCTGAACGGCATCAGCATCAACTCACCGCAGACAGGTCATTTATCAGCAGACTTTCCCCTATCCGTCAAAGCGGTCAAACAAATTGAACTATCAGAAGGAAAAGGGAAAAACGAAGCCATCAATATCGTGGCACAACCCGACACCCTAACAAAAATCGAAGCCTCGATCACTGCAGGACTATATGGAACACTCAGTGCGGACAATATCATCAATATTCATAAGCAAAGGAACGCACACCTCATCAACGCAAACATATCCAGATCCGACGGAGCATCGCCCAACAGTGATTTCAAAACCTGCAAGTTCTTCTACATAGGGCAAACGAGCACCGCCCCCCTCTCCGCGGAATGGCAAATAGGATACAGCCGGAAAAGTTTCGGGGCAAACACATTCTACTCCCCCGCCTACGACAACCAATGGGAAAGAACCAACAGGGTTTTCTCTTCCATGAAAATCGAGACGACAACACCCCTAAAGGTCGCCACACAAATAAGTTGGTTCAGGGACTACGATCACTTTCAGTTAATTAGAGGAGAGTCGTTCGGAGAGAACTATCACCGAACCGATGTCATCACGCTCTCCCCTGAAATCAAGAAAGGATGGGGCAAAGGAGAGAGCACGCTTCGATTAGACTACCGTCATGAAGCGATTCTGTCCACCAATCTAGGGCTCCCCTCGGAGGAGGATTCAATCAGGATATACGGGTCCAGCCGTTTCTACAAAAACAGTTTAAAAAGAGAAACCATAGAAATATTACTGGACCATCACCAGACAGTCGGAAGATTCTTCCTCGATGCGGGGATACGCTACACCCAAACATTGGACATCAACAAAAGGAATGGGTTCCTACCCTACCTCAAAGCGACATACAAAAAACGGAGAACACGTATCAGCCTAAGTCTAAACAATGCGATCAGGATACCCACCTTCACCGACCTTTTCTATAAGAGCCCGACCAACCTCGGGAACACGGAGCTCAAGAGCGAGAGGAAAACGACCATCCAACTAGCCGGCAAGAGATGCGGGAAGGCGTTCGACAATGAATTATTCATCTTCCATACAATCGGGAAAGATATGATAGATTGGGTCATGTACAATGCGGAGGACACCTACCATTCCGCCAACTACGGACTAAAAAACATCGGAATCGGCTACCACGGAGAAGTGCGGCTTTCGGCGATTTCAGAACAGATACCCGTCACCATCGGCCTTGGATACCAACACATCTGGCAAAGAAGAGAAGACAACGTTTTCATATTCAAATCCTTATACGCGTTAGAGTATCTTCGCAACAAATTGACGGCGAGCATCACGGCACACCCTTGCCGAAGCCTAACCATCCGTTTCGACACAAGGTTCATGGAAAGAATCGGGAACTACATCCTTTACGAGAACCGCAGCAGCACAGGCATTCTTCAGGTCTATCGCCCATACTGCGTATCAGATTTAGAAATCAGCCAACAGTTTAAGCGGGCGAAACTATCGGCGACCATCAACAATCTGTTCAACAAGAAATACATTGACTTCGGGAACATTCCACAAGCCGGATTCTACGGGCAATTAGGGATATGCTACCAAATAGGACGGACAAGCAAGTAATAAAAAAGGTTGCGGTGAAAATTCACCGCAACCTTTTTCAAATATCCATGATTCCGCTAATTATTCGGGTCCAATATAATATCTTTACTTAGATTATTACCATTCGTTAACGTGTTCCAAATGATGATTTTCCCATCAGGAGCGACCTCCATCTTTTTAATGTCGATCACACTATTGTTTTGGAACTGATGGCTGATTTTACCGAAGTTGCTACCATTGTCCTTAATCGTGAAGCGGCCCGTACTTCCAGAAACCGCAGCGGCAACCGTCTCCGCCTTGCAGTGACTGAAATCATTCGCATTAGAGTTGATCACGCCCGTATTGTTACTCGTATTATAGATTCTAAAGATTGTCTTCTCGTAATAAGAGACGGATTGGTTCACCTCAATACTATCGACCACCACATTATTGGAGAAATTAAAGTTCACGCCTCTGTTGTTTCCTTCCCTGACATACACGATGGCAGAGCCAGGCAAAGGCGTATTTTGGTAACGCTCCAAACGGGCGCCACGGGAGAAGGTATTTCCTGAGATGTTCACACAATTGATGCTTGGAGAATACATTTCTGAGGCGGCGATCATGTTATTGCCGTTATTTTCGTTGAACAACATGATACAACTATGCACCGCTGCATCGAATATACTGTTTTCCACATTGATAATGGTGGAAGCCTCGTCAATGATAAAGTGGATAAAATTGAACTCGAATCTACAATTGATGAATTGGGCCATACCCACCCTCTTGATTTTAACGCCGCCACCCACGTTACGGAGCGCATTCGGGTCTGTATCCGACACATTACGAGACACCCAGTTGTAATTGTGCATATTAGAGTTAAAGTGGCAATCCTCACAAATAAAGTCGGACGTGTACGCTGTGAATATACCGAAACGGCAAAGACTGAAATAGGTACTGCGGATTTTCTCGATAAACCCGCCTATCGCCTTGATACCGTACGTGAAACCGGCTATGGAACAATCCATAATACCCGTCAACGAACCCGCACCAGTCTTCATGAAAATACCAACGGTCTCCACACCCTCTTGAGGGTTACCTCCACCATATAAGTTCTTATTACCCAAGAGACTTATACCGAACATATTCAAGCTTCCCTTGCCATTTTCAGAGAACTTTACCGCCGTAATGTTAGAACTGGTTTGGAAACCATATTCCGCATTGCCAAACATATTGGCATATACACTCTCCGTCCAGTCTATACCCCTAATCGTCACTCCATGAGAGATCACAATTGTTTTATTGATCGGATAAAGCGCATCCACCACCAATGTTTCAGGGATAATATCCAGCACCTGATTGATGATCGCGGAATTGTCCGTATTGCTAGTAGTCGCGCCAAACCAAGAGAGCACCACTTCCTTATTGATGAGGGTACCTTTGAACGTAACCCCCGTAAACTTGACCAAACCCTCCACATAAGTGTTATCAAAGGTGACTGTACCATTGGTGATACTTCCGCCATTGAAACGCAAAACCGCATTGGAAGGCAATGTGAGCGTTCCTTTCTCAAGGTCAATCTTATCCTGAATCTCATAAATCGTGTTCTTCTGATTGAACTGACTAGCCAAGGAAGAGGAGGTGTTGACCAACACATATCCATAGCTGCCATCAGTATACGGACGGTTCAGAATTAACTTGTCGGAAAGATCCGTAGGAACCTCCGTCTCCGCCTCCGCTCTCTCTTCTGCAATAGGATTATTATCCACGCCACACCCCAGGAATGCGGCCAACACCATCAAGGGCATCAAATAAAGGATTATTATCTTTTTCATTGTCAAATAATTATCATTTCAAAATCATAAAATTCCACACTAACATAGAATAAAACCAAGATTCGTAAAAGGGTCTTTTGAAAAGTTCCAATTACATGTGTCCAACTCCAACATTCAAATCATGGATTCACTCAAATAGATATAAGAATTAGGATATTACACAAATACATCTAATTCGGAAACACCACTAACTACAGACTATATCAACACAAAGATAAACAAAGAGTAAAGAAATAAAAATATTTATCGTCATTTTTTGTGGAATTATTTATGATATGCGACATGGGGAATATGCGATTTTATTAGGGAATCAAACATCTATGCGATAGGGAATAGAGTTCAAATATGCTCTCACGAAGGGGAAAGAGGCATCGGAGAAGGAGGGACAAACCCGACTACGGGGAAAGGCTCCACACCTACGAGAGGGGGATATGACGTTCACGTCCGGGCACAAAAAAAAGGGTCAACCCTAAAGGATTGACCCCGAAGACGGCGGCGACCTACTCTCCCACTATACGCAGTACCATCGGCGCCGGCGGGCTTAACTTCTCTGTTCGGAATGGGAAGAGGTGGGACCCCGCCGCGATAGCCACCTGATATTCGTTCGCGACTTGACGATGCCGGGAAGGAGAGGAAACGGCGCGGGGCGCCGGACTACCGGAAAAGCCGTTCGGGCAATTAGTATCGCTCGGCTTTGGCGTCGCCGCCTTTACACCTGCGACCTATCGACGTCGTGATCTTCGACGACCCTCATGGGAGAACTAATCTTGCGGATGGCTTCGCGCTTAGATGCTTTCAGCGCTTATCCTCACCGGACTTAGCTACCCGGCGGTGCACCTGGCGGCACAACCGGCAGACCAGCGGTCCGTCCAACACGGTCCTCTCGTACTAGTGTCAGACCCGCGCAATTCTCCTGCGCCCGCAACAGATAGAGACCGA
>JAGCGM010000138.1 GCA_017649635.1 Paludibacteraceae bacterium
ATATCAGGTGGCTATCGCGGCGGGGTCCCACCTCTTCCCATTCCGAACAGAGAAGTTAAGCCCGCCGGCGCCGATGGTACTGCGTATAGTGGGAGAGTAGGTCGCCGCCGTCTTCGGGGTCAATCCTTTAGGGTTGACCCCTTTTTTTTGTCCGTACCGGACCGCACCGGAATGCTCCTGTCGATTGAAAATTTGTCACATCTATACAAAAAAACTTCTCTTTCCCTTATCTTTGCTTTCTAAAGAAACTATTTTAATCATAGATATGAAAAGATACATCTTTCTTATATTGCTTGGCGTGTGCGCTGGCATCCATTTATCCTATGCGCAGGAATCCCTCGGTGGGGTGGCGTCTTCCGTAGACTCAACCGGGAATGAGGAAATCACCGTTAAGTACAAAGGGAAGAACCCATTGATGACGGATTTCATGGAAGCTGTCCTTGCTCTAAATAACACAGTCCCATTCTATAAAGATACACGTTTCGTTTGGGATGGATGGAAGAAGGGCCATATTAGTAAGGGTAGGAGTATCAACGTGGACGAAAAAAATGGTTGCGTGAAGTATAATTCAAATCCTGTTGTCTCGGACGAAAATATCTTTTTGCTCGAACTCAGTCGCTGGAATTATTCTGACGGTAAACATCTGTTGATTGTCACTAACCTGGATGTTCGTAGATCCACTCATTTGATCGATCCGAGAAATGAGGGACTGACCTTTTATCGGTATGATATCGCCTCGAAAAAAATGAAGCGTGTACGACTCTCTGTTCTGGGCGACTCTCCTAGCATCCCTTCGGATGCGACGGACGTCCATTACCACTTGTCCTGTGATGGTGAATCCATCATTGATTATGAATACCTTTCGGGCTCGGTTATCAGGTCTTTGTCCTGGGATGGAGAAAAATTCGTGGACGAGTAGGTCGGATGGATTGCCCTTTTTAGGGATATGACACGATTTATGAAATATATTCCGGCATTTGTTTTGCATATTTATAGAAAAAATGCATACCTTTGCCCTGAGAAAAACGATGTTAGGACATAATGAGTCGAAGGAAATTTTATTTTATAGGGTTGTTCTTTGTTGTCATTTTCGCTATTGTATATGCGTTGTATACGAAGCGGGAAGAGATCCTGATGTCTGTTATCCAGAAAAAGATAGATAAGTTGGAACAAACCACCCATGGAGAACTCTCCATCGGTGCGGTTCGGATGGATGGTTTCCGGAAACTGATGATCAGTGACCTCCTCTTCTTGACACCAGAGAAGGACACGCTGACGACGGTCCGCAAGGTGGGTATTTCCTATAATTTGAGTAACCTGTTGAAATTCAAGGCGAATGTCGAGTCCTTGGAGGTGGATGGTGTCCGGGTCTACTACAACGACCAGGAGGGTAATCCTCGATACTCTTTTCTGCTGAAGCATGATGGGGATTCCTCCGTATCTAGCGGTGATGGACACTCCTCAAAGATAGAGTCTTTCGTGCGTATCTACAAGAAGGCGTTGACCTACTTCCCTGAATCCATGCACATATCGGACGTGGTGGCTATCGGCTACCGGAACGGCAACCTGTGCAGGTTCTCCTTCCCTGAAAATTCCTTGAAGAACGGTTATCTGGAGGGGCAGGTCATCTATCGTTTGTCTTCGCCTACGGGACAATTCACGGAGAAGAGCTTCGTCGTCACCGGCACGTTGAACGAGCCTGACGGTAGGATGGGCTCCATCCGCATTTACCCTGCCACGCAGAACTCCATGCCTCTCTTCTTCAGGAAGGGAGACAACCTCATGTCCGTCCGTTTCGATACGATGGACATCTCTCTCTCCGCCGACAAGCGGTGCGAGAATTGGAAAGGCAATCTTCGCCTTGCGCCGTTCACGCTTTCGAATGAGCGGATCGCGGGCATCCCTGTTCAGTTAGACTCCGTCTCGATGAACTATTCGGTGAACATTACCATGGAACCATCCCTCAAGGTGGAGTTGGACAGCTCCAGCTCGTTGAGCGTCAACGGGTTCCATTTTAATCCATATCTGTTGTATGAGAAAAGGGACACCGCCCCTCATCTGCGGGTGGAGGTCCATCGTGATAGCTTCGTAGCGCAAACGCTCTTCAACGCATTGCCGAAGGGCTTTTTCACCAATCTGGAGGGAATACAAACGAAGGGTACCCTTTCGTATCGTCTCTTCTTCGATTTGGACATGAGCAGGATCGATAGCCTCTCGTTCCGTTCCTCGTTGGATAAGCGAGACTTCTCTATCGAAAAGTTCGGCAAGACGGATTTCACCACCGTGAACCGTCCGTTCACCTACCATGCGTATGACCATGGTGAGGAGGATGCTTGTTTCGTCGTCGGCGAGCCGAACCCGGACTTCGTCAAGTTGGACGAGATCTCCCCTTACCTGAAGCATGCCATCCTGTACTCTGAGGATGGACTCTTCTTCTGCCACAAGGGTTTCCTTGAGACGGCCATGAACGCCGCCCTCGTCAAGGATATCAAGGAGAAACGTTTTGTTCGTGGCGGGAGCACCATCTCCATGCAGCTGGTGAAGAACCTTTGGCTCAGCAGGGAGAAGAATATCTTCCGCAAGTTGGAGGAGGCGATGATCGTATGGCTGGTCGAGAACAATAGGCTGGTCTCCAAGAACAGGATGTATGAGATATACTTGAACGTCATAGAGTGGGGTCCGCACATCTACGGTGCCAAGCAGGCCTCCCATTTCTATTTCTCCAAGGAGCCTTCCGAACTGACGCCTGAGGAGGCTATTTTCATGGCGAGCATCATCCCTCGTCCGAAGAAGTTCATGTGGTTCTTCGACAACGACCATGAGCTGAAACCGTTCTTGGCGCCCTATTTCGACTTGTTGGGCGACAAGCTATTGCGGCATGAAATCATAACGGAGGAGCAACGTGAGAAGCTAGGTCATAGCGTGAAGCTCACGGGCGCGTCCCGCGTCTATCTGCGCAGTTCCGTGGCTAAGATGCGCTCCGGGGATGCGGTCGACACGGAGGATGAGAACGTGCTCCTGGAGTCTTTGGATAAACCAAGGGAAGATAATGAAACTATTTCAAACAGCACAGATAAAAACGATTGACGCCTTGACAGCGCAATATGAGCCGATTCATCCGTACAGGCTGATGGAGCGTGCCTCCCGTGTTTTTTTCGATGAGTTATTGCGCTGCGCCCCGTCCGACACCTCCTTTTGTGTGGTCGCCGGCAGTGGTAACAATGGCGGGGATGCGTTGGTGATCGCACGCTACCTGCTGACGATCGGACGTCCGGTCTCCGTCTTCCTGGTGAATCCTAAGGGAAAACTCTCTCCTGATTGCCAATCCGCTTTTAATGACCTGAATGAGAAGTTCCCCAACCATATCGTGGAGGTGGTATCGCCTGAACATCTTGTCATCGAAGGGGATTGGCTCATAGATGGGTTGTTCGGTTCAGGACTCAACCGCCCACTCTCCGGCATATACGCTGATATTGTCCGTATCATCAACGAAAGCGGTAAGCATATCGTTTCCATCGACCTGCCTTCCGGTTTGATGGGGGAGGACAATGGCTCGAACGATCCGCAAACCATCGTGAAGGCGAATCGTACCTTCACCTTCCAGTTCCCTAAGCTCTCTTTCCTGTTGCCTGAGAATGAGCAGTATGTGGGTGAGGTGACGATCCTCGACATCCAATTGCATGGCAAGGCGATCGCGGAGGTGGAGACTGGGTTCTTCCTGACGGAACGGGTGGATGTGCAGGGTCTCTTGCGTCCTCGTAGCCGTTTCGCCCATAAGGGGACTTGCGGACATGCCTTGTTGATCGCGGGTTCCAGGCAGATGACCGGTGCCGCTATCTTGTCTGCCCGCTCCGCCATGCGTTCAGGGTGTGGCTTGCTGACCGTTCAGGTGCCTTCCTCTTGCCGACAGGTGTTGCAAATATCCGTGCCAGAGGCGATTGTGAGAACAGACGATTCGGAGGAGTGCTTCTCCACCGCTCCGGATTGCATGAAATACAATGCGGTGGGTGTGGGTCCGGGTCTTGGCACGTCCGACGCTTCAGCGCAGGCGCTTTCGCAACTCTTGGAGGTGTTGGGCGAAAAGCCTTTGGTGATGGATGCGGACGCATTGAATCTACTAGGAAAGAACCCTTCATTGTGGAACAAGATACCGAAGGGGACGATCCTGACCCCTCATCCGAAGGAGTTTGAGCGTATTTCGGGCGTGAAATGTGACGGCTATGCCCGTTGGATGAAACAGATTGAGCTATCTGTTCAGCATCAGGTCGTGGTGGTGCTGAAGGGTGCATATACCTCCGTCTCCTTCCCTGACGGCTCGTTGCATTTCAATACTACAGGCAATGCGGGTATGGCTACGGCTGGAAGTGGTGACGTGCTGACGGGTATCATCCTCTCGTTGTTGGCCCAGGGCTATGAGCCTTCCCAGGCGGCACTCTTGGGCGTATGGTTGCATGGGGCGGCTGGAGACTGCGCTTTGGCGGAGCAGTCGGAGGAGAGCCTGGTGGCGGGAGACTTGGTCGCTTCTTTGGGGAAAGCGTTTAG
>JAGCGM010000017.1 GCA_017649635.1 Paludibacteraceae bacterium
CCATTCCACCATGACCAAAGGCAGACCTAGGAGGACGAACGACACGATATAGGGGATGATGAAGGCGCCGCCACCGTTCTGGATGGCTTGGATGGGAAATCGCAGGAAGTTGCCGATGCCTACGGCGCTTCCCGCCATCGCTAGGATGAGTCCGACCCGTGATCCCCAGTTTTCCTTCTTTTGATTCATGAGACCTTTGTTTTTGGCAAAGATAATAAACTTTTACGAAAAATGTTAGGTGGATGGGGGAATGAAAAGGGGCGGATAACATTCCGCCCCTATGCTTTTATTTTCCGAAACGCATGCCGATGGAGAAGTCGATTCGTGTAAGACTTTCATGTTTGTCTTTTTCGAGTTTGACCTCCTCTTTCTTGCCATCTTGCTCAAGCGTGTATTTCGACAACGAGCTGCCGATCAGTGAGATTTTAAAGCCCACGGCCACATTTTGGGACATCCAATGGTCGTATCCGAAGTCGACGGAGGCATACATCGCGTTCCCTGTAATTTTGTATTTTGATGACGCATACTCTCCTCTGTTCGTGTAACCCATATATCCTATTGAGCAAGTCATCATGAAGGCATTCCTTAAGTCCCTACTCAAGAAACGTGACGTTAATGTTGGTCCGAGGAGAGGAATCGCATATTTGTCGTTCACTTTGACGTATGAGAAACTATTGTCGTAAGTGTTGTTGACCTTGACCATTTTCGCGTCGGAGGCATCGAAAAACGCTAATTTAGCTCCTGCGCCAACCATTTCGGAGAAGAACCCGTAGAAGTCGGCCTCGACATGGAATCCGTTTTTAATGCTTTTCATGTGATCAACCAGTTCTCGAGGAACATCTTGGGCGATTTTCCCTATGCGTCGGCTGTACCCACCGTTGATGGCGAATACTATTTTCTGGGGCTCAGTGGGTTTTTGTTCCTTTGCGTGACCGTTGGAGGAGACTGAATCCACTTCTGCCTTTGCGGGATTCATACCGTAAGAGATGTGGCTTTTCCCCTTGACGATCTCGAACGTGTCCACTATGGGGTCGATTTCCTTGACATTGAATGCCTGGAATTCATTCATGCCATTCTCGCCTTCCGAGAGTGATAATGAGGTGCGAGGTGTAAACGCATCTGTCGTAATCTCGCAACGAAGGAAGTAAACATGTCCTGGTTTGAGGTCGGCCGATATCTCTTCCTTCGATTCGGTTTTTATCCAAAGCGTTGATATACTGTCTGTTTTGACCAGAACCGTTTTCTTGTAATCCCTTGGCACCCGGCATAATGTGACATCGCCTAAATGTAGATTGAAGGCTGGTCTCAGACCGATTTCATGCGGTCGGTATATATTCAGTACCGCATAGTTCGAATCTCTCACTTCTAAGTCTTTGGCCGTTTTCTGTGACATTCCGAACAAATAGGAGTCCACATTCTCAATGCGCAGGATGTCCGCCTTTATCCTATGGCAGGTGCAACGGAAGTCCGGTACTTTGTGTTGGGTGATCCTTATGGCGTTGCCGCCCGCTTTCCTCGCCTCCTCCTTCGCTTTCTCTATCACCTTTGGATAGGTGCATTTTGAGGTTGCCGTCGCACCTTTGTCGCCCACTTTCACTTTGCCGATCACCTCGGTGTTTTCGGGTAAGAGATCATCCGTCTTTACCATTTTAATCTCCTGTTTGACGTCTGTTTCCAGGTATGCCTTTGTGATTTGGGTCGAAACCTTTGCATTGCAGCCTGCCAATAGGAGTATTGTGCAGATGCTTAATGATTTAATGTATATTTTCATCTGTAATTATTGATATTGTGCCACAAATGTAGATGATTTTTCCATTATAACATTGTGAAATGGTGATTTTTTGTTCAATGTGCGCAGAGTGTCCTGAGATAGGCACTGAATCACTCCGATTCTTTCACCTCCTCAGCGGAAGTTGTCGGGTTGTTTCCCTCCAGGGAGAAGCGGATGGGTAAGATGTAGGGGGTATTTACGCCTTTACTGCTTGGTTTCCAGTTGGGCATCGATCGAACTATCCGTAAGGCTTCTTCGTCCAGCCGTGGGTCAACACTTTGTGTCACGTTAGCGTTGGAGATGGTGCCGTCGGGTCTGACGACAAACCGGACGCGTACTGTCCCTTCAATACGGTCATCGATGGCTGATTGAGGGTAGTGGAGATTCTCTTTCAGGAAAGCTGCCAAGGAGTCTCTGCCGCCAGGGAAGGAGGGTGGTGGAGCCATGACCACCGCACCCATGATCACATCGTCGTCAGGCTGGGTGGATTCCAGTGCTTTTGGGGCGGATTGTGTTGAGTCTTCCTTGCTAGGGGATTCCGGGCTCCTTGCAACCATTCCGTCCAGCTCGGGGTAACGGAAGGTGTCTACGGGACACGGAGGCGGAACGCATTCCCAATACATCTCCTCCCATTCAGTAAGAGTGAAACATGGAGACGAATCGCTTTTGCAATTCCTCTCCTCCGGACCTGAACTGTCATCTTGTGCGGTGGACGAGTCGGAGCACGCCGGGCGGAACTCTTCGCCCAGTAAGGCTGTGTCATTTGGGTTAGGATTCGTTCCCGAAGGGTTCGCCGGGGACGATGGTCCCGAAGAGCATGCGCTTCCGGACGCCAGCGCCATGGAGAGCCCTATGATCTTGATGGGGGCACCCATCTTTTGTCTCGCATACAGTTGCCGTTCCAGGTATTCACGCTCCTGCTCGCAGGCGGGGCATGTGCCTGCGCAGTCACCCTTATGCGTGCAATGGATAGGGGAATAGTCGATGCCGTTGGCCTTTGCGATCTGTTTACGGAGGCCCTTTAGGTATTCGCATATGTTTTTTCCCCTTGCCATATGTCTCGAATCCTCCTTTGGTTTTATCTTGCCGTGATCTTGCAGATCTCCGTCAGCACGTTCACTGCGGAGACCATGGATCGGATAGGGATGTACTCGTATCTGCTGTGGAAGTTCATGCCGCCCGTGAAGATGTTCGGGCAAGGCAGGCCTTTGAAGGAGAGTGTCGCGCCGTCGGTGCCGCCGCGGATAGGCGTCGGCTTAGGGATGACGTTGCACTTCAGCATGGCCTCCTTCGCGATGTCCACGATGTTCATGTAAGGGAGGAGTTTTTCCTTCATGTTGTAATATTGGTCCTTGATATGGAGGTCGATACCACCTCCGCCGTGCTGGATGTTGATGAGTTCGCAGTTCTTCCTCAGCAAATCCTTCTTGTATTCGAAGCGAGCCTTGTCGTGGTCGCGTATCAACATCTTCAGGTAGCCGCTTTCAGGGGTGCAGCGCACCTCCAATGTGTGGAAGAAGCCCTCGTAGCCCGAAGTCCTTTCCGGCACTTCCGAGAGAGGCAGGGAGCTCTGTATGGCGGCCGCTATTCTCGCCGCGTTGATCATCTTGCCCTTCGCCTCGCCAGGGTGGACGTTCTTGCCCGTGATATGGATCTCCGCCACTGCCGCGTTGAAGTTCTCGTATTGGATCTCTCCGATGGCGCCGCCGTCGACCGTGTAGGCCCATTGCGCGCCGAACTTCTGGACGTCGAAGCGGTCTGCGCCCCTGCCGATCTCCTCGTCAGGCGTGAAGGCTATTTTGATCTCCCCATGCTGGATGGTCGGGTCGGTCTGCATCAGTTCGACCATGGTCATGATTTCGGCGATGCCCGCCTTGTCGTCCGCACCGAGCAGGGTCGTTCCGTCGCTCACGATGACGTCCTGTCCTAGGAAAGCCTCCATTTCGGGGAAATCCGCCATGGAGAGGGAGATATTCTTTTCCGTGTTGATGATGACATCCGCACCGCTGAAGCGGACAATTTTAGGCTTCACATCCTTTCCCGAGGCCTCCGGGCTCGTGTCCATATGGGCGATGAAGCCGATGACGGGCGCGGGCTTGTTGATGTTGGAGGGGATAGTGGCCATGACATATCCGTTCTCGTCCAGGGAGACATCCTTGGCTCCAAGTTTGTTCAGTTCGTCGACCAGGTAATTCGCCAAGACGAGTTGACCTTGGGTGCTCGGGCAGTTGGCGCAGGATTCGTCGGATGTGGTTTCCATCGTGACGTACTTCATGAAGCGGTTGATCAGTATGTCCATACACGTATTATATTTAAGATTAGAAACGTAAAGATAAGAAAAAGAGGGGAAGAAAACAAAATTAGGAGAAAAAAGTTTTGCCAAAACGTTTGTGGAATAAAAAAAGAATCTCTATTTTTGCGGTCGCTTTTTGAAGACTAATATAAAACATTAAAATAAATTATGATTGTAGTTCCAGTAAAAGAAGGCGAGAACATCGAGAAAGCCTTGAAGAAGTTTAAGAGAAAGTTTGAAAAAACTGGTGTCATCAAGGAGTTGCGCAAGAGACAACAATTTGAGAAGCCGTCAGTGGTAAAACGTCAGCAGATGATGCACGCTATCTATGTGCAGCAGCTGAGACGTACAGAAGAATAAGAGCACGCCTCGACGGGGGCTCGAATTTCGGGTTTCGGCTAAAAAAAGTACGCGCAGGTATTGCGTATTCCAAAATAGTTTTGTATATTCGTACAAAGCTTGTAAGCAATACCTTCTTCGTATGTTGATTGATAGATTTCTGCAATATATAAAGTATGAGAAGGGCTATTCTTCTCATACTTTTGTTTCTTATCAGGCTGACCTATCGCAATTCGAGAAGTTCGTGTTAGAGCGGAGCGGGGCGGAGGAGTTCGTCCCGGACAAGGTAGATTCAAGTTTGGTCAGGGAGTGGATAGTATCCATGATGGAGGCGGGGGTCTCCGCATCGTCGGTCAACAGGAAGCTGTCGGCGCTGAAGTCGTTCTTCTCCTATCTATGCAGGATGGGGGAGGTGAGGAAGAACCCCATGAGCCAAGTGGTCTCGCCCAAGCGGCAGAAACGGTTGCCGAAATTCCTTCGGGAAGAGGAGATGACGGAGTTGTTCTCCGGTCGTGCCGACATATACGGCGAGGGTTACGAGGCGGTTCGTGATGAGTTGATCATGGAGACCTTTTATACGTTAGGCATCCGTCTTTCCGAGTTGATAGCGTTGAAGGACACGGACGTGGACCTTCGGTCGCGGACCGTACTGGTCAACGGAAAGCGGAACAAACAGCGCTACGTGCCGTTTGGGGAGTCGTTGAAGAGCTCGATGCTGGCGTATCTGTCCATAAGGGACGAGGCGGTGCCCGACAGGTCGGGCCACTTCTTCGTGCGACCCAATGGGGAGCCGCTCTATCCGATGCTGGTCTACAGGATTGTCCACCGCTGCATTACGGCAGTAAGCACCCTTTCGAAAAGGAGTCCGCACGTGCTCAGGCACACGTTCGCCACGGCGATGTTGAACAATGGGGCGGACTTGGAGGCGGTGAAAGAATTGCTGGGGCACGCGAATCTGGCGGCGACGGAGGTATACACGCATACAACTTTCGAACAGTTACAAAAGAATTACAAACTAGCTCATCCGAGAGCTTTAAATTAAGGAGGAAATGACCATGGAAGTGAATGTGAAAGCGATTCATTTTGACGCTACAGTGAAGTTGGAAGAGTTCATCCAGAAGAGGATTGTGAAGTTGGAGCAGTATTCGGACAGGATTACGTCTGCGGATGTCACTCTTGAGTTGGTTAAACCTGAGACGACTGAAAACAAGAAAGTGATGTTGAAAGTTTTGTTGCCGGGGAACGAATTGGTGGTCTCCAAGACCGCGAACTCCTTCGAGGAGGCGTTCGACAATTCGATGGATGCGATGATACGTTCGGTATTGAAAACTAAGGAAAAGCAGAATGACGCAAAAAAATAGCGCGAAAATTTTGCGGAGATAAAAATAATGTCTACATTTGCAAGCCGTTTCGAGAAACCCTCGGACGGCTTGTTTTGGGAATGCCTCTTTAGCTCAGTTGGCCAGAGCACGTGATTTGTAATCTCGGGGTCGTTGGTTCGAATCCGACAAGAGGCTCAAGGAAAACTGCCTTTATAATATAAGGCGTGGCCAGTTTTCTTAAACAATCGGGTAGTTACCAGAGTGGCCAAATGGGGCAGACTGTAAATCTGCTGGCTCTTGCCTTCGGTGGTTCGAATCCATCACTACCCACAACCCATGCGGAAGTAGCTCAGTTGGTAGAGCATCAGCCTTCCAAGCTGAGGGTCGCGGGTTCGAATCCCGTCTTCCGCTCGTGTTGCCTATGTAGCTCAGTGGTAGAGCACTTCCTTGGTAAGGA
>JAGCGM010000139.1 GCA_017649635.1 Paludibacteraceae bacterium
ATTATGAAAGAGTTGCTGTACCAGTTAGAGATTAGCCGTTTGTCTACATATTTCAGCTATTCGTTCACGTATGATGATTTTGACGAAAAGGGTTATATGAAGGTGGTGATTCCAACCAAGTTTGTCCATCTCACGGGTACCGTGAAGGGAGACAATTACTCCAGCCAATTTATAGTGCGTGATGATAATAATGATAATATACAGATGGAACCCTGTACATTCGATGTTCAGGAAGACGGGGCCTACAATATATGGCTTGTACCGGATCGGAAGTATGTGGTAACATGCTGTAACGTATTGGTGGGTGAGGTCGATCTCACCAAGGAGAGTGGTGATTCGGTCGTGAGGAGGGATTTCGACTTCTCGCTGGTTAAGGTGATCAACTCACAGGGTATCGTTCCCGAATATGATTTGTTTATAGGTCAACACGATGGTTATCAGTACGTTACGTATTCTCCGGAAAGATTTTCAAAATCGTACCGCAAGAGCGGTAAGCCACAGGAAGCCGTGGTCGAATATATGGATGGGCAGGTGGTGAAACCGTTCGAGAAGAAGGGGAATTATTTCATGCCGCTCACGGTGGATATCGCCAAGGATATCCCTACTGTGGGGACGCTGACGCTTTATCCGGAGGATGGTGCTCCCGAATCGGTATATATGGATTTGTGTGACGACGCCTCCGTTTCGATGGGTTTGGCGAAGATCCTTTTCCGTAACGTGGATATGGAGATTCCGCATTATTCCCAGCAGGATAAGAGACACCAGGCCTCTGTCAAGGTGAAGGAATATGGTTTCGACGATTGCAAGCTACGGATAAAATCGAGGGGTGAGAATGCTGTCGATATGGTGGTGAGAGGCAAGGGACTTTCCAAGGACGGAGCGAAGAAGGCGAGAGTAGAGGGGAAGTTCAAGGTGCCTGCGTTGTACATGGGTCCTTGCCAGAAATGGAGTGACCTTTGCTTGTCGAAGTCCATTCCGGAGTTGTCCACCCCTATTGACGTGGCCTATCAGTTCTGTAAGAGTGGCATCAATTACACGCAGTTGTGTTACCGCAAGGCGGGGAAGGCGACTGTCGAGCAACTGGTGGAGGCTTTCAAGGCGGAAGGTTACACCAATTACATGACCAATCAGAAGGCGGAAGGTGTCACTGAATATAGTTTCGTCAAGGAGAGTGATGGTGTGGAGATACAGGTGAAGGTGAAATACCGCGCGGATGGGGCGATACCGCAAAAGGAGATGTCCTCGCAGTTCTCGTATCTTTTGGGGGGCGGTTATGTGGATGCGGATGCCGGCATCGTGCCTGACGAGTCGTGCAAGTGCAATATGTTGGTCGCCATCTCATACCTAAGCAAGGAGAACCGGCAACGTTTGGCTTGGAAAATGCAGCGGAAAAACTAATCGGAGGAATGGGTGATGAGGAATTTGGCGAAAGTGATATGCATATTGGCCGTCTTTTTCTCGATGAGTTGGGATGTCTATTCGCAAGCGATTAATTATCAGAAGATAAAAACGACATTCACGCTTAAAAAGAGAAGTGGACTGACGATGGATGACGGAGCGGGCGGGGATGGTGTTTCCCAATCCTTCTGTGCGGATGCGGCCTCCTTGTTCGAGGAGAAGCTTATTACGTTGCGGCAGCAGCATCTTTCATATTTCGTGAGATATAAGCGCATTTCGGACGATACCATCCAGGTCATTTTGTTGCGTGATAGTCCTTCCACGAAACGTTATTTAATCGTCAAAGGAGGCATAATCACCTTTGGTCCGGAAAATTTGGAGGATGGGATATGCGCCCCTACGCTGAGGGGGTGCAGGATTAAGCCTACCCAATTTTCCCAATATAGTTTCAAGTATGTGTATAATGATACTGTGAGGTTTTCGAAAAAAGGGATATTCCCTTTAAAGAGGAAGATAATGCTTGTGTATACTGGCACGGATGGTCAGCGACATTCCCATCAGTTATCTTCGCCTGCTGAGTTGGATACTGTCCCGATGGATCTATCCCAGCCTATTTATTTTGATGTGGGTGTTCCGCGGAAGTCATGGGAAAAGATTCGGGCGATCAATGCGGAACCTTATAAGGGTTCGTTTAAGGTGAGATCCCATACGATTTCTTATTATGGGGTGGATAGTTTTAAGACATCCTTGGAAAAAAGGATTGAGGGCGCTGTGTTGCAACAAACGACGGATATCCCTAAACTACGGTTCTTGAATAAAAGCAAGGTGGTGAAAGGTTTGGGAATTGAGCTTTTCATTGAAGACGATTCGGCTTATGTTGATAGTATAGGTTATTCGATAAGTCGTCTGGTCTGCGTCTTGCCTAAGGTGAACATGTATGATCCACTCCGTGAGAAGAAAGACAAAAATGCGAATAGCAAGAAATAAAACATAATTCAAACATATTCGCAGTTGTATTTATTTGTATTACAATGTGTTAAATTACAGAAACATTGCGCTTCAACATACGGGTTTCAGATGGAGTATTTTTCTCTGAGAAGGGGGAATAGGCACTGTTGAGGCTACGGACTACGCAGGTAGTCATGGCCGTTTGATGGAATCCATCGGTCACGAATAGCAATAATTATATATACAAAATATACATTCGCATGATTTTTGTTATTCATGCATGTGCGTATATATGTTTTAAAAATAGGAGTTGGGGAATATATTATGAAAAGTTATTTTATTTACCTTTGCGCATGTTTTTTGGTCGGTGTATGTGTAGCATCGTTTTGGATTTTTTAATCGACTACAAGGTAATATGACACTAACGTCTTTTGCATATCTCTTTTTCTTGCCAGTCGTTTTTGTGCTGTACTGGCTTCTTTTCAAGAGGGATAAAAATTGGCAGAACGCCTTTCTTCTTCTTTCGAGTTTAGTATTCTACGCATGGTGGGACTGGCGTTTCATGGCGCTGCTTCTTTTCACGGCGGGAACCTCCTTCTTCTTCGGCAAGCTGATCGCGGAGAGTGACAACGAAAAGCGGCGGAAAGGGCTGTTGGTGACGGTGCTTCTCCTGAATTTGGGTATCCTTGTCTACTACAAGTATTTAGGGTTTTTCATCCAGTCTTTCGTCGACATGTTCTCGTTGGCGGGCATTGAGTTGAGTGTCTCGACCCTGAATATCGTCTTACCGGTGGGTATTAGTTTCTACACCTTCGCGGCGTTGAGTTACGACATCGATATCTACCAGCGGAAGGTGGAGCCTACCAAGGACTGGCTTGCCTATTTCGCCTTCGTGACCTTCTTCCCCTCTTTGTTGAGCGGACCAATCAGTCGTGCGACGAAGCAGTTGCCGCAGTATTTCCAGAAGCGGGAGTTCTCGTATGACATAAGTATCGCGGCGTGCAGGATGATTCTCTGGGGCGCCTTCATCAAGTTGTGTGTGGCGGATACTTTGGGGGTCTACATCGACACCATCTATGCCAACATGAACAAGCACAACGGTACCACGTTATTCCTTGCGCAGTTGCTTTACACGGTGCAGATCTATGCGGACTTCGCAGGTTATTCCTTTATGGCGATCGGATCGGGCAAGTTATTAGGCATCAACTTGCTGGACAACTTCAACCGCCCTTATTTCGCCAAGACGGTCACTGAGTTTTGGCGTAGGTGGCACATCTCCCTGACCACATGGTTCCGTGATTATATCTACTTCCCTATGGGAGGCAATCGGGTCTCCAAGCTCCGTTGGATGTTCAACACGGTGGTGGTCTTCGTCATCAGTGGTCTATGGCACGGGGCGGCCTACACCTTCCTGATATGGGGAGCCCTGCACGGCATCGTGATGGTGATCGAGCGCCAGCTCTATGGTGATAAGATCAAGAACCTCACCTCGAAGTTCACGCTTCCTAACCTTGTGCGGATGTTCATCACATTCAATTTGGTCTCCATCGCATGGATCTTCTTCCGTCAGAACTCCGTGGCGGATGCGGTGCATGTCATCAAATCCATGTTCACTGACTTCGGGAAGCCATATATCAACTTGCAGATGTTCGCGCCAGCGTTCATCGCGTTGGCCATCATGTGGCTGAAGGATTTGGCGGACGAGTACGGTTGGCGGCTCAAGCTTCTGAACAATGACCGCATGGTCGTTCGTTTTGTGACGGCCCTCCTCCTGATCTGTTATATACTCTTGTGTGGTGAGTTGGATGGCAACTTGTTTATTTATTTTCAATTCTAACGTGTTATGAAGCCTTTATATAAATTACTGTTAGTTCTTTTGCTTCTTTTTGTCGTTCTTTTGGGGGTGGACTTCCTTGTCGGACGTGTGTTGGACAAGATGGCGGATAAGTTGCCAGACCAGAGCGAGGTGGGGTTGACGCACCTGTCCGTGAAGAAGGTGGATGCGCCGGTCTTGATCATCGGTTCCTCGAGGGCAAGGCACCATTATAACACGAGGCAGATCGAGGACTCCTTAGGCATGCATGCCTATACGATCGCGAGGGACGCCCACTTCGTATCCTACCAGAGCGCAGTGCTGAATTCGGTCCTGGATAGATATACGCCGAAGGTGGTCTTGTGGGAGTGTGGGCTGAACAATTTGTTCTCCAAGGAGCGGGACGCTGTCCATTGCCTTCATCCTTACTACTACGATTGCGATTCTCTGCGTAGCATCATCGACAAGAAGGAGGGTGCTTCGATGGCGGTGAAGATGCGGCTGAACATGTACCGTTACAATGGGGTTGCCTCGAATATCCTTATGCTGAGTCGTTCCGCCGCTCGTCCGGACACGATGCAGGGCTTTCTTCCTATCAAGGGAAATCTGAAAGGAAACGATACGATTCTGAAGATGCCTGAGGTGGTCGCGGATACGGTCGACGCAGTTAGGTTAGATATCTTTAAGAATACGATTAAGCGAATGCGTGACCAGGGCGTAACGGTCATATTGTTCGATTCGCCTGTTTATGAGTTGGAGAATCCCCATCGGAATATGGCTTCCGAGCAGGCGATTAAGGATGTCTGCGCACAATATGGTGTGCCAGTTTTCGACAACCGCTATTTGGATGAGTTCCGAAACTCGCCGGAATATTTCTTCGATCCGACGCATATCAACAAGGAGGGTACAACTGTCTATACGCCGATTGTGATTGGGCAGGTGAGGTCGGTGTTGGAGAAGTAACGAATGGCTTGTAGTTAGGGGTTTTTAGGTGGATGGAAAGGCTATCATTGTTGGTGCGCGTTTTGCGCTTTACTGTATTTATGAAGTCTTTTTCTGTTCTATGAATTGTTAGGAAGGACTCAAATCGAGACGGTGAGCTGGTGCAGGAAAATCTCCAGTCTTTCGCATAAAGTATGCATAAATATGCATCATAATGAATGTTATACTAGGTTTGTAGGATTTTTATTCAAAACAGATACAAACTTTTTGTTGGTTGTGCATATTTTCCTAAATTTGCACTTTCGTAACATGGATTCGAAATTCATAAAATTTAAATAAGACCAATATTTGTTATGGCAAAAGTTGAAGATTTGGACCAGGTGGTGGTTCGTTTTTCCGGCGACTCCGGTGACGGAATGCAATTGGCTGGAAACATTTTCTCTACGATTTCCGCTACAGTGGGTAATGACATCTGTACTTTCCCTGATTATCCGGCTGATATCCGTGCCCCACAGGGATCTCTAACGGGAGTTTCGGGCTTCCAAGTTCACATTGGCGCTAATAAGGTTTTCACACCGGGCGATAAGTGCGACGTGCTCGTGGCAATGAACCCGGCCGCTTTGAAGACGCAATATAAGTTCTGCAAGCCTACGTCTTGTATCATCATCGATACGGACTCTTTCAAGGAGGCTGATTTGAAGAAGGCTAACTTCGAGACTTTGGACGCTATCGCTGAGATGGGCATCAAGAACGATGTCATCGCAGCTCCTATCACCTCCATGGTGAAGGATTGTTTGGCGGATTCAGGCATGGATCCTAAGGCTATCTTGAAGTGCCGTAACATGTTCGCCCTTGGTTTGGTCTGCTGGTTGTTCAACCGCGATACCAACATCGCCGCTAATATGTTGAAGGAGAAGTTCGCTAAGAAACCGGGTGTGGCTGAGTCTAACATCAAGGTGATCCAAGCGGGCTACGATTACGGACACAACACGCACTCTTCTGTTTCCCACACTTATACGGTGGAGACGAAATCCGCTAAGAAGGGTGTCTATATGGATA
>JAGCGM010000140.1 GCA_017649635.1 Paludibacteraceae bacterium
CAAAGAGGGAAAGGCCGTATTGTCCATGGCGGAGAACAACGATTACGAATTCGCCGAGGTGGACAACCTTGGCAAAGTGACCTATAAAAACGACTATAACAACATCCACATCGACGACGTGCTCAAACTGAAGCTCGTGGACGTGGAGGCCATCAAGAAAGCCAACTTCAAGGTAGCCATCGACTGTGTCAACTCCGTCGGAGGCATCGTGATTCCTCAGTTGTTGGAACGTTTGGGCGTAAAGAACATCATCAAGCTCAACTGCGACCCGACAGGCAAATTCGCGCACAACCCGGAACCCCTTCCAGCACACCTCACAGAGATCTCCGAGAAGATGAAGGTGGAGAAGGCGGATGTGGGATTCGTCGTTGACCCTGACGTGGACAGGTTGGCCATGATCTGCGAAGACGGAGAGATGTTCGGCGAAGAATACACGCTGGTTTCCGTGGCGGACTACATCCTGAGCAACACGCCAGGCAACACGGTATCCAACCTCAGCTCCACCCGAGCTTTGCGTGACGTGACCCGTCAGCACGGAGGCCAATACAACGCGGCGGCCGTCGGCGAGGTGAACGTGGTAGCCAAGATGAAGGAGACCAACGCCATCATAGGCGGCGAGGGCAACGGTGGCGTCATCTACCCTGAGAGCCACTACGGAAGAGACGCGCTCGTGGGCATCTCCCTATTCCTCTCCCTCATGGCGAAGAAAGGCATGAAACCTACGGAATTGAGGAAACAATACCCTCCATACTTCATCTCTAAGAACAAGATCCAACTGACACCAGACATCAACGTGGACAACATCTTGGCGCAGATGAAGGATAAATACAAGAACGAGGAGGTGAACGACATCGACGGCGTGAAGATAGACTTCGCGGATTGCTGGGTACACCTGCGCAAATCCAACACGGAGCCAATCATCCGTATCTACTCGGAAGCGTCCACCATGGAGAAAGCCGACAACTTGGCGAAGAAGATCATGGGAGAGATAGAGGCCATTTACAAGAAATAAAAGGCCTATACACCAAAAGGAAGAGGATGCGCAAAGGCCTGAAGGTCTGCGCATCCTCTTATTTTTTTAGGACAACCAAAGGATTCACACGGGCAGGAGAACATCTCCCGCCACAAGAGCGATAAGAGCTATAGAGTCCGTTGGAAAGTAAACATATCAGGGAAAGCCGAGGCGGCATCCACCTCTCGCTTGAAGAATCCGAAGACAGAAGAGCCAGAGCCAGACATGGAAGCGTACAGCGCATCCTGTTCATACATCCAATCCTTGATCATCTTCACCGTCGGATGGGTTTCAAAGACGCTCGACTCGAAATCATTCACGATATTATATTTCCACTCGGAAATCGGTTTCTGGACCATTTCCGAAAGAGGCAAGACCGTTTTCTTAGGGGAGACCTTCGAATAAGCCTCCTTCGTGGAGACAAAGTCATCAGGCTTCACCAAGAGGAAGGAAACCCCCTCCAAAGAGAATTCGATAGGTTGCAGCTCATCACCGATCCCCGTCACGTAGGCCGGTTTGTTTTGGATAAAGAAGGGGCAATCCGCACCCACTTTCGCCGCGACGGACTCCATTTGAGGAATATCCATGCAGAGGTGGAACAAATCATTGAAGAGTTTAATGGCGAAGGAAGCGTCGGAGGATCCACCACCCAAACCTGCGCCGGAAGGAATGACCTTCTCAAGATATATCTTCACGGCAGGAAGGTCATACTGTTCCTTCAGCAAACGATATGCCTTCAAGACAGAATTATCGTTCACATCCCCATCCAAAGGAAGTCCGCCGACACGCATCTCCGTCACGCCGTCATCAGCCGCAACAACCTCCAGGACATCCCTCAAGGGAATCGGATAGAAAACGCTCTCGATATCATGGTATCCATTTTTCCTCACGCCGGTAATATTCAAGCCGACATTAATCTTTGCATTAGGGAAGACTATCATCACTCTAAAGTTTTTTTCATAACGCAAAAATAACAAAAAATCCGCAAAAAGGGAGAAAGGGTTCAATAGAATTCCCTCACAATTGTCAGTCAGCAAGTTAGGACCATCAGAAGGGGTATTTATTTATACTAAATCAATAGAACGACACAATCAAGATAAATAATAAATTTTTAAAGAAAAAAGTTACACCAAAAGGAGAAATAAGTATTACAAAAATTTGAATCTAAGAAGATAATTTTTATCTTTGAAGTAGATATGTGAAGGAAGAGATTTGATGAAATAGTGATTTGATGAATTGGAAAAAGGAGAAAGAACATGGAAGAAAATTTGGTGACATTGGCGATACACACCTACGAGAAAGCCCAGATATTAAAGTCTGTGTTGGAGGTGCACGGAATTGACGCATACATACATAGCGTCAACCAGTTCCTGCCAGTTGGTGTAAGGGTTCGCATCAAAGAGAGTGACCTGCCGAAGGCGTTAGGCATCATAGAGGAGATGAATAACAAAGACGGGATTAACAAAGCGTTGGAAGAGATGAACAAGAAGCCGATGGTATTGCTTCCGATAGATTTCTCCGACTATTCGTTGAAAGCGTGCGAGTTCGCGTTCCCGTTGGCGGCGACACTGGATGCGGAGGTGGTGTTATTCCACGCCTATCTTCCCCCATCGTTCTCCACCATGCCGATCGGAGATGTGATCAACCACGAAGGAAGGACGGAAGAGTCCGCCCTCGAACTGTTAGAAAGCGCAAAAAAGAACCTGGTCGAACTGGAATCCAAGATCGAAGGCTACATATCCGAAGGAAAATGGCCACGCACGAAGTACCGTCACGTACTCCGCGAGGGCGTACCCGAAGACCAAATCCTAGGCTATGCGGAAAGGCACAACCCAAGGGTCATCATCATGGGATCGAGAGGAAGCGACAAGAAGGACATGGACTTCATCGGAAGTGTGACGGCGGAAATCATCGAGCGTTCGCACGTGCCGGTGTTCGCCATACCGGAGAACATTAACCTCAACGGGTTTGAGGATATCAAGAAAGTGGCATTCTCCACAACCTTCGACGACAAGGACCTGATCGCATTCGACAAGATGATGACATTGCTGAAACCCAATAACGTGAGCGTCCACTTCATACATTTCGAGAACAAGGACGACAGATGGGCAGAAATCAAGTTGAGCGGCATCAAGGCCTATTTCCAGCAAAACTATCCGGACAATGAGTTCGAATACAGTTTAGTACCAGGGACAGACATATTATCCGCTTACGACGAGTTCATCCATAAAAACAATATCGATGCCATAGCCCTGACAACGCACAGAAGAAATCTGATTTCCAGACTATTTAACCCTAGCATGGCGAGGAAAATGATATTCCACACGGACACGCCGATGTTCGTTTTCCATGCATAAGATGTTGGAAGAAGAGAATAG
Organism: Paludibacteraceae bacterium; assembly: GCA_017649635.1. Taxonomy (GTDB): domain Bacteria; phylum Bacteroidota; class Bacteroidia; order Bacteroidales; family Paludibacteraceae; genus UBA1181. The sequence continues at coordinate 3,391 of JAGCGM010000140.1, forward strand.
ATGATGTGATTAGAGAACAGAAAAGATTGGATGATTAGAGGTTGAATATTAGTAAGAGTAGATTCATGACGAAGAGATTATACAAAATCGGAGGATTAGCCGCCGCGACAATTTTCTCACTTTGCGAATGTGCGGCGGATAACACCCCAAGGATCGGAGGGACACCCAACCATGAGGTCCATTACCAAGCGCCGACCATACCGAACGAAATCAGTTTCTGCGGCGAACGGGTCGATTTGACGAATTATTACCTTCGGGAAAGGTTTGACAGGGAGTTGCTGAGTTTCTCCTATTGGCACTCACAAGTGTTCCTATTCATCAAACGGGCGAACAAATTCTTCCCCATCATCGAACCCATCCTGAAAGCGAACGGGGTGCCGGACGACTTCAAATACCTTGCCCTCATCGAGAGCAATTTGGACCAAAGGGCACAGTCACCCGCCAAAGCGGTAGGAATATGGCAAATCCTGCCGGGCACAGGCAAAGACGCAGGTTTGGTTGTCAACGATGACGTGGATGAAAGATATAATGTGGAAAAGGCCACAAAGGTGGCTTGCTCAATGCTGAAGCACACACACGACGCGGCAGGCAGTTGGACATTAGCCGCGGCCGCCTACAACACGGGGCACGCGCGCGTCATGCGACAGATTGACACACAACAAACGAACAAATATTTCGACATGCTGTTCAGCGAAGAGACAAACAGGTATGTCTTCCGGATCATCATGGCGAAGTACCTCATGGAGGATCCCCAAAGAATGGGGTTCTTCCTAAAGAAAGAGGACTTGTACTATCCCGTAGAATCGGAGGTTGTGAAGGTGGACACCACCATAAACAACCTGACGGATTTCGCCAAGGAAAGAGGTATCAATTACCAATTGCTCAAAGACGCTAATCCATGGCTGAGGAGCAATAAGTTGCCGAATAAGGAAGGAAAGGAATTTTTCATAAAGATACCAAAGAAAGAGGCACTGGAATTCAATCCCGAAAAAGGGAAAGTACATCAAGCGAATTGGGTCACAAACCCATAGTATAAACGGATTTAAGGACAAAGATTATGAAAAGAGTGATTAAATATATATTATATCTCTTATTCGCCGCCTGCGCTATCGGCACGGCGAACGCACAATCTATTGCGTTCAAATCCTTTAGACAGACCGATGGAGTCGTCACGCAACAATCCAAGGGATTATACGTATGGGGAGCATGGGAGCAGAGTTCCACCATCATCGTCCTTGACATGTCCAACAACTACATTGTCACAGACGACAAGCTGAACAAAAAGGTAACCGTTTTCGAAATATTCGACAAACCCCAGAAATGGATTGTCAAAAAGGATTACAAGTATCTCAACTACGAGTGTATGAACAAACGGACACTGGAAAAGTATTACATAAAACTCTACGAATACGATTCCGGAGAGTTCCGTGTCACGGTCATGTCCCCTAAAAAATCGACCCGATATTCCGTTGTCTTCCTGAAAGACTACGAAATGGAAGATGAATTAGAGGCGAAAGTGAAGAAAGCCTTCGAAAAATAGCGAGGGACACGGCACAACAAAAAAGCGGCAGGAACCAATCCTACCGCTTTTTTTATGATTACGCCCCAAGAAGGGAGACATACGATCAATTATCAGCCATCGCTATTCCAATGGTCCTACCCTGAACCAGCGTGTCGGTCCACACATAATCATGGGACGTGCTGATCACACGGCAACAACGGATATGAGTATACCCCGCGCGACGCATATCGTGGAGGAAGGTTCTCGCCAAATTATCCTGGAAGTGCTCCTCGCCCCTACGGGAAGAGCAGCCAATATACATCGTATCCCCAACGACCGTGGAGAAATCCAAATAATTCACCGCAGCCATATTGCTAACAAAGTTACGTTCATCAGCCAATTTTTCCTCAGGAGTCATCTCCGAATAAGATTTCACAGCTGGTTTCTCCTTTATCTCCGTCACATACGCACAAGAAGAAAGCAGAACGACTATTCCTATAACTAACATTGGTTTTCCCATCTCGACTATAAACTTTTCTGTTACACAATCATACAAAAATAAAGAAAACACACAAAACAAGCAAAAAAAGGATTTAAGAATAATAATAATTCTCAAAACCAAATTTTTTCAGGAAACAAATATATAAAAACAACCTTTTCCAAAAACAATAAAGGAGGCGAACAAATATGCCCGCCTCCTCTATTCCTTTACCTAACTGCAAAAGATTACTCTACTACAGCGGCAACAGCAGCAGCGGCTGAATCAACTACAGCAGTAGCAGCTGAATCAACAACAGCAGCAGCTGAATCTACAACAGCAACAGCTGAATCTACAACTTCAGCAGCCAAGCTATCTACAGTTGCTGCAGCGTCTTCTACCTTTTCAGCAGGTTTTGTGTCGCATGATGCAAAAGCAAATGCAGATACAACAGCGAAAAATAAAACTACTTTTTTCATTTTTTTATTATTAAAAAATTAAACAACGTTTTCTCGAAATTTCTTTTAATCGTCTATTGTCCTATTTCTAAAACACCGCAAAGTTAAATATTTTTTTTTACAACAATCCAATAAGCATAATATTTTTTTCATATGGCATAAAAAAAATTAAAAAATCAGCACAAGAAACTAGGAATCAACGGATTAAAAAAAACCGAACATGACCATCAAAATTCAAAAATGATGACAATTAATCCCCAAATGCCCCTATTTTCGACTATTTTCAGGATCAAACATGGAATTTCCGGGGGCTTCACGTCCCATTCATAGCGGCAAGAACCAAAAACGAAACGGATCGAAGAAATTTAATGACATGAAATCAGCGGATAAAAAGTACCTTTATATTATCTTTGTACCACAAATAAGGAAATGAAATGAAAGCCATAATATTCAGCATAATATTAGGAACGTGCGCCTACAATGTGATGGCGCAAGAAGAGATCACGAACAAAACCACCGCTACTGACACCCTTCCGGTCTCCATACAGACAGTCTCCCAAGAGGATCCGGCAATGGTATCCACAGCAAAAGAAGAGACCTTATTTTCGGCAACCCCTACGACGAGCCAAGACACCGTCGCGAAACAAGTGTACGTTACAGCGCAGGACACCACAACACGGAAAGCCACAGCACAAGAAGAGGCGGTCCAGGGAACAACCGCAGACTCGGCATCCGCAACTGACACAAACGATGGCGCTCCCCACTTCCTCACCATCTTCGAGAAGGCATACTATAAAATCAAGGAGAGCAAATTCGCCGAATTCGTAGGCACCAACCATTGGGGGGCATTCGGAGGAATCGGTCCGGCCAACGTCCACTTCAAACGATATGACCTCTACCAACATGCCGTATGCAACGTGCGCATCGGAATCGTGGCGGACCACGACATGGATATGATTAAGGAGAATTTATTCGTGGAAGCAGGCATTGAGTTGCAACGGAAAGGTTACCAACGTTTCTTCGACGAACATGCGGACTCGCTCCATGTCACTTACAAAGAGAAGACCAACCTATACTATATGGTATTCCCCACCACCGCCAGCTATCGTTTCCACTTCAGGGGATTCGAGTTCACCCCAATGCTCGGTCCGTACTACGCCATCGCCCTGGGCGGAAGGTTCAGGTACAAACGCGAGACGCACGACGGAGGTCAATACATCATGCAGACAAAGAAATATTCCATGTTCGGTGACAAGACCGACACCGAAAGGCTATACGACACGCGCAGGTTCGACTTGGGACTACGCATAGCGGTCGGCATACAATATTTCGAGAACATGAGAAGTTCCATGGGTTACGACTGGGGATTCATAGACATAATAAAATCGGACTTCCGAGGGGATAAATACAAGAGCAAAAACGGAGTGTTCTATCTATCCCACACCTATTTTTTCCATTAGGGGTTCCGCACACCACACCGAAAGTATAAAGTATAAATGTATAAATGTATAATCCTAACACGCATGAAAATTTTAATTAAAGGAATAGCGGTTCTATTATTGGCCTCAGCCTCAATTGGCGAGCTCAAATCACAGAAATTCGTTCGGGTGAACCAGATCGGATACATGGTCAACGCACCCAAATACGCCCAGATTGGAGGACTGAACGCCTACCGATTCGAGCTGAAGGACGCAAAGACAGAGGAGACCGTATTCAAGGGCAGCCTACCCGAAGGGAAACGATGGAACCAATCGAGGGAGGTGACGCAGTTCGCCGACTTCTCCGCCTTTCAGAAACCGGGCAAATACTACGTGGAAGTGAACGGGGAACGCTCCCATCCTTTCGTAATCGGCAACAGATCCATCTACAAGGAGTTCTCCACATGGACATTGAAGGCATTTTATCTGTGGCGTTCTTCCACAGCGATCGAACCCCAATACGCCACCTTCAAGGATATCAATTTCGCGAGGGAAATGGGACATCCCGACGAGGAGGTGCTCATCCACAGTTCCGCAAGCAACGAGACAAGGAAGACTGAATCGACCATCTCCTCCCCCAAAGGATGGTATGATGCGGGCGACTACAACAAATACGTGGTCAACGCCGGAATCACGCTCCACCAGCTCTTCCTCGCATACGACATGTTTCCCTCTTATTTCCAGAGAAAAAACCTGAATATTCCAGAAAGCAACAATGCGCTTCCGGACTTGTTGGACGAAATCAAATGGGAGACGGACTGGCTGTTCACCATGCAAGACCCCAGCGACGGAGGTGTATATCACAAATTGACGACCAAGAAGTTCTGCGAAATTTTCGTCCGACCCATCGACGACAAACAAGACCGCTTCGTAGTGACGAAATCCACATCCGCCGCCCTGAACTTCGCCGCCGTGATGTCCATCACCGCACGGGTGTTCAAAACATGGGACGAACCATACGCCAAAGCGGCCCTCGACGCCGCCCGCAAAGCATGGGACTGGGCGGAAAAGAACCCGGAGGTCTACTACTTCAATCCATCGGATGTCCAGACTGGCATCTACGGGGACAATAATTTCTCGGACGAGTTCTTCTGGGCCGCCTCCGAACTACTCATCACCACCGGAGAGAAGAAATACTACGACAAGATGGACTTCTTCCGGCAGTTCGAGACACCGCGTTGGAATGCCTGCAATTCGCTCGCCCTCATGTCCATGATCTGGCACCTGGACGAGTTGCCGAACTTCGCGGACAAACAGCTAATACACAGGAAATTCTTCACGTTGGCGGAGCTGCTCTACAACGGATATAAATACTCACCAGGGCGATTGTCTCTCAAGACATTCAACTGGGGATGTAACGGAGAGATAGCCATCAACGGAGCCATCCTCGGACTCGCGCACGTCATCTCGCAAGACCCGAAATACAGGGATGCGATGTTCGGTCAGTTCGACTACCTCCTAGGCATGAACCCGACAGACTACTGCTTCATCTCCGGCTTCGGCACCAAATACCCCAAGCACATCCACGACAGGCGATCCTTCAGTGACGGCATAGCGGAGCCACTGCCCGGCTACCTCTGCGGAGGAGCCAACCCCAACCAGACATCAGACTGCGGCAGGAACAACTATCCATCCATAGCGCCAGCCAGATGTTACCTTGACGAAGACTGCAGCTACTCCACCAACGAGATAGCCATCAATTGGAACGCTCCGCTCGTGTTGCTGACCGCCATGATTATGAACACATTCGAATAAAACATACATGAGAAAACTTGAGATAACGGAACTGAACAGAATCACCACGGAGGAATTCAAAAAAGCGACGAAAATCCCCCTCGTGGTCGTGTTAGACAACGTGAGGAGCCTGCACAACGTAGGATCAGTGTTCAGGACATCCGACGCCTTCCTCGTGGAGAAGATCTGCCTCTGCGGCATCACCTCCACCCCACCCCAACCCGAAATCCACAAGACAGCGCTGGGTGCGGAATTCTCCGTGGAGTGGCAATACTACGAAGAGACACAAGAGGCGGTCAAAGAATATAAGGAGAAAGGATACCACATCTTCTCCATCGAACAGGTCGAGAACAGTATCAAACTGCCGGACCTTCAGCTTGAGCCAGACGGCAAATACGTGGTAATCCTCGGCAACGAGGTGAAGGGCGTACAGCAGGAAATCGTTGACATGTCGGACGATAGCATCGAAATCCCCCAGTTCGGCACCAAACACTCCCTGAACGTCTCCGTCACCTCCGGCATCATCATTTGGAGTTTCTTCGAAAAAATGCGAAAATTTTTCCTTTAAAACGCTTGCACTTTCGGAAATAAGCATTACCTTTGCACCGCATTTGAGAAACAATGGAGCTCATGCAGGGGAATGGCCCCGTAGCTCAACTGTATAGAGCATTTGACTACGGATCAAAAGGTTGTGGGTTAGAATCCCGCCGGGGTCACTAAGAACTGAAAATCAGACGTCAAAGTTTGGTTTTCAGTTTTTTTTATGCATCATCTACCTCATATAATTCCACCACATTTCTCTTGTCCACCTCTCCCCAAAAAATAGTTACAAAACATACATTCACCCCTACCCTTATCTCATGGATATAATTCTGTCATTCTATCCACAACTCTTACATTGCATATTGATTATTATTTAAAATATATTATATTATTACTTTTCAATTATAAATTATAAAAAAAATTCCCCATTGTATAATTTTTAGGCTCATTTTTAAGAAAAGATTATTACATTTGCGCCAAACCCGCAAAAGAAGTTAGCATGGAACTAAAACTGAACAAATTTTTATTGTCCATATTGTCCATTCTCACCATATCGGTTATCCTGTACGGATGCGACAAGGGGATCACTATAACTATGTACCACGAAATCAACCCGGGATTTCTCCAAAGAGGCAAAACTGACAAAGACGGGAAAAAGCAGGGCACATTCTACGCCCAAAAACCGGAGAGCTTCAAAATCGACACTTACAAAGACAATGTCCTAAACGGATATTTCTGCCACTACGACAAAGACGGGAACATCACCGAAGAGGGATTCTACAAGGACGGCATGCTGGATAGCCTATATCTGGAATACCACCCTGGCTTCGGACTGAAATCGAGATGTAACTACGCCATGGGCAAAAAGCATGGCATCTACTACGAATACTTCCCAAGCCACATTCTGAAATGCGAAGGCAACTACGTGTTGGGAAAAAAGGAAGGCGAGTTCATCGAATACGACAACCTCATGAACGTCGTGTACCGCGGAGCATTCCACAACGACACGCTCATAGGGGACGAAATCCAATACTACCCTAACGGTATCGTGAAGTCTATCAAAAGCGGGAAATACAAAGATATCAGGGAGTTCGACTCCACCGGACGCATCGCCAGCTACAGCATTGAACGAAACGGAGAGCTCACAAGAACAGAATTCCCGCTCAGACCAATACGGGGGAATGGTATCATCAATAACACCTCACTCATCGTGGACGAGGTATACTCCAATTTCTATGAGGGACGTAATGGCAAAGAACCTATGTGGACAGGTCGAAGCATCTCTCTTGTAGACGATGTGGTCAACATATCCTTCAACGGAGGATACGCCAACGGGGAAGAGGCCATTCTATGCAAGGAGACCCACTTCCAGATCCTGAACGGGGAACTTGTGGAAGGTGAATATGCGGGAATCGACAACCGTCCTCTGGACTATTACCTATTCGACGTGAATAAAATTAGGCACGTCAACCCTAAAGACGACTTCTCCGGCATCAGTTCCACCACCCTTCCCGTCGCAAAGGACACAACCATCCGATACGGGGCTTACCACATCACCGTGCACTCCCAAAGGGAACGCATCCCTGGAACAGGCTTCAACCCTATCACCATCCAATACAAAGGGGAGAACCTAGAGATGAAGGAGCTCTATGACGTGACGCTTTTCTCCTACGACGGAGACCACAACGGAGAGAACGAACTCTACATCATATCCAGCACCAAGACATTCGGACTGATCCAGATATTCAGAGTACGAGCATAAAATTTCTCAACCACACATAACATAAAAGCCGCGCGGTTCTCCGTGCGGCTTTTTTCTGTATTGTTACCGTCTCAATCACATCATCTCCACACTACGCTTGATGAATGCGCTGAGCGCCTCGCCCTTCAACAGGTTGTTGGAAAGGAGGGCCAAATCAACCAACTGGCGCAATGACTTGCTTTCCGACGCATACTTCACGTAGACATCCTTCTTCTCGTCACGCACCTTCTTGGTCTCTTCATCCAGCTTCTTCACCTCCTCCTTTACAGGGTCAGGCAAATCGGATTCTTTCTTGTCACCCATCAAATCGGCACGCTTCTTAGAGAGTTCATCCAATTTAGCGACCAATGGATTCACCTTCTCGCCACATGCGGCCTCCTCGTCCTTCAACAAACGTCCAATCAACGGATGAGCGGCATTCACCACCAAGTTGTAGGAGTCCGGCATATCACCGTAGAAGTTCATGCCACTTTGCGTAGCGGACATCTCCTTCATACGACGCATGAACTCGTTCTGCATGATGTAAACCGGCAAATTGTCGGCGGAGAGGTTCTCGAAGGTGATCACGAAGCTCTTCTTGTTATCGTTCGGAAGTTGCGAATTGAACATGTCGATCAACGCATTCTGCGCCTCGTTCGGCAAATCCACCTTCTTGGCATCCTCCTTCATGATCAACTTATCGATCACATCAGCGTCCACACGCGCGTAACGCACCTTGCCCTCGGACTTCTGCTCCAAGCGGCTGATGAAGTGGGAATCGAGCATGCCGTCCATCATCAGGACATCATAGCCCTTGCTCTTAGCCGCCTCGATATAAGTGTGCTGCGCCTCCTTGTCGGTAGCATAGAGATAAACCAAGTTGCCGTCCTTATCCTTCTGGTTAGGCTCGATCAACGTCTTGTACTCCTCAAACGTGAAGTATTTACCGTCCACATTCTTCAGCAAAGCGAAGCTCTCCGCACGCTCGGCGAACTTTTCGTCCGTCAACATACCGTAGACGATGAAGATCTTCAGATCATCCCATTTAGCCTCATAATCAGGACGTTGTTGTTTAAAGATATCCTGCAGTCTGTCCGCCACCTTCTTGGTGATATGGCTGGAAATCTTCTTCACGTTGCTATCGCTCTGCAAATAGCTTCTGGAGACGTTCAACGGGATGTCCGGAGAATCGATGACACCATGCAACAACGTCAGGAAGTCAGGCACAATGCCCTCCACCGAATCGGTGACGAAGACCTGGTTGCAGTAGAGCTGGATCTTATTCTTCTGAACTTCGATATTATTCTTGATCTTAGGGAAATAGAGGATACCCGTCAGGTTGAACGGGAAGTCCACGTTCAGGTGGATATAGAACAACGGGTCGTCCGCCATCGGATAGAGCTCACGATAGAACTTCTGGTAATCCTCGTCCTTCAAGTCGGCAGGCTTGCGTGTCCAGGCTGGCGTCGTGTTGTTGATCACGTTCAACTCGCCCGTCTCGACCTGCTTGCCATCCTTCCACTCCTTCTTCTTGCCGAATGCGACAGGGACAGGAAGGAACTTGCAATATTTGTTCAGCAATTCCGTAATCTTATGATCCTCAAGAAATTCCTTGTTCTCGTCATCGATATGCAGAACGATATCCGTACCACGGTCCGCCTTTTCGGCATCCTCCATCGTATACTCGGGGCTACCGTCGCAAGACCATTTCACAGCCTTCGCACCCTCTTTAAAAGATTTTGTGATGATGTCCACACGTTTGGAGACCATGAACGAGGAGTAGAAACCGAGTCCGAAGTGACCGATGATCGCATTGGCATCATTCTTGTACTTCTCAAGGAACTCCTCCGCACCTGAGAAAGCGATTTGATTGATATACTTCTCGATTTCCTCCTCCGTCATACCGATACCACGGTCGGAGATGGTGAGCGTACCCTTATCCTTATCGATATTGACGTTGACCGTCACATCGCCCAACTCGCCCTTGAACTCACCCACAGAGGCGAAGGTCTTCAGCTTCTGCGTCGCATCAACTGCGTTAGAAACCAACTCACGGAGAAAAATCTCGTGATCACTGTAAAGAAATTTTTTGATGACGGGGAAGATGTTATCCGTCGTTACCCCAATATTTCCTTTTTGCATACGTATATGTTTTTAATAATTATATTCAACACATACGTATGACCAAAATCCGTGCCATACCGTTCTTTATGACAAAATGGCAGAAGATTTACAATACTCCATGCGATTTACGTACCAACCAACGGTTTAAGGAGAACAAAATAACGCCAAGTGCGACAGAGAAAACGCAGATGGAGGAGAATATCGTACCCGCACCGACTGCAGAGATATGGGAAGAGACCCAACCTCCCAATATATTGGCGAAGAAACTGCTCAACAGCCATACGCCCATCATCAGGGAAGCCAGCTTCACAGGCGCCAGTTTAGAGACCATGGAGAGACCGATCGGCGAGAGGCACAACTCTCCCAACGTATGGAAGAGATAAGTGAAGAGGATGAAGAGGATGCTCGCCTTGACAGACTCGTCAGCGCTGTCCCCGCCACGCGCACAGACCGCACCATACAACACCAGGAAACCCAAGCCCAGCAACACCATACCCATTGACATCTTCACAGGGATGCTCGGCTCCTTTCCCCTTTGGCCCAACCATCTCCACAATATCGTCAAAAGAGGAGCCAAGATGACAATCAGCAACGGATTCACGGATTGGAACCACTCCGTCGGAACCACGAACGAGCCAATCTCCCTATCGATGTACTTCTCGGTATAGAGCGTCATGGAGCTACCTGCCTGCTCGAAGCCCGCAAAGAAGAAGATACTGAAGAGTACGAAGACGACAATCGCCAACGTACGGTCCTTCTCCTCCTTCGTGAGAGGCACATTCTCCAACGAGTTATCCTTCGCCTTGCAAGAGGGAGCATTTCCCACCTCGCCCAGGTAACGTTTACCCAATATCGTGAAGACCAGCAGACCGATCAGCATACCAATACCCGCCACCATGAATCCGTAACGATAGCCGTAAGTGAGCGCCATATAGCCCGTCAACAACGGAGCGAAGAACGCCCCCACATTGATACCCATATAGAAGATCGTGAAGGCGGAATCCTTGCGGGGATCCCCCGGTTCGTAGAGATGTCCTACGATCACAGAGATATTAGGCTTGAAGAAACCATTACCGATAATCAGCAGGACAAGACCCGTATAGAGGAACGGCAGGGACGTTTCGGTGGCGAGGCTGAACTGCCCAAGCATCATCAGGATGGCACCAATCACTATCGCCTTGCGTTGTCCCAGATAGTTGTCGGCCAACCATCCTCCAATCAGGGGCGTGAAATAGACGAAACCCGTGAAGAAACCATAAAGCAAGGAGGCGTTATCATCCGTGAAGCCCAGACCGCCATCGATCAACGACTTCGTCAGATACAACACCAACAACGCGCGCATGCCATAATAACTGAAGCGTTCCCACATCTCCGTGGCGAACAGCAAATACAAACCTTTCGGATGTCCTTGACTCATTTCTTTTGCATTAAATAAAACCACACTCCCTCCAAGGTGCCAATGACGTAGGAGGGATCGTATTTACCGCAAAGTTAATGAAATTATAAGTAATTCTACATTCAGACCCCGCCTATCCATTCAAAAAAAAATCCCCGCCCGAAGGCGAGGATTTCCCATGTTTCGGAAAACGAAACACTATTTATTTCTGATTATTGTTGGCAGAAGGACCACCGATAGAGGATCTCATGTTGGTATCCGCCTCGATGTTCTTCATGCGATAATAATCCATGATACCCAAGTTTCCGCTTCTGAAAGCCTCGGCCATAGCCTTTGGCACCTCCGCCTCCGCCTCGATAACGAGTGCGCGGGCCTCTTGCGCCTTCGCCTTCATCTCCTGCTCTTGGGCGATAGCCATCGCACGACGCTCCTCCGCCTTCGCTTGAGCGATATTCTTGTCCGCCTGGGCCTGATCCATCTGCAACTGTGCACCGATGTTCTTACCCACGTCGATATCAGCGATATCGATGGAGAGGATCTCGAAGGCCGTACCGGCATCCAAGCCCTTGCTCAACACTACCTTAGAGATGGAGTCAGGGTTTTCCAACACCAACTTATGCGTCTCGCTGGAACCGATGGAAGAGACAATACCCTCACCGACACGGGCAAGAACCGTCTCTTCGCCCGCACCACCGACCAAACGCTCGATGTTCGCGCGGACCGTCACACGAGCCTTAGCGATCAACTGGATACCATCCTTCGCGACAGCCGTCACAGGAGGCGTGTCGATCACCTTAGGGTTAACGGACATCTGTACCGCCTCGAACACATCACGACCCGCCAAATCGATGGCCGTAGCCTGCTTGAAATCGATGGCGATATTCGCCTTGGACGCGGAAACCAACGCATGTACCACACGGACGATATTACCGCCGGCGAGGTAGTGCGCCTCCAAATCATCCCTCGTAATAGTCTTCAGACCAGCCTTGTGGGCCTCGATCATACACTCCACGATCACACGAGGAGGAACATTTCTCAGCCTCATCAGGAACAACTGAACCAAGGAAATCGAAACACCTGACACCTTGGCATTGACCCACAACAAGACCGGCACATAGTGGAAAAAAATGCATAGCAGTATGAATACAACTACCAGCACAACAATTAAAAATACACCTGGCATAATTATAGAATTTAGTTATACAATTTATTAATCACTCAAACAGATAGTCCGCATAATAGATGTAGAACATGATACTATATGCGACACTAAGCAATAGGATAACCTTCGCCACAAGTGATACATTCCTGTAATCCAGTTGCACATTGGCCTTCGTCAGCAAGAACGCGAGACCGATGGAAGGCACCAGAATAGCGCACAGATAATAGCGGATGGAAGGCATCGGCTCATACGGCAACATGCGGAAAACGACATGGGCGCACACCAGATTGACAAGCAGTATCAACACGAAAATGATGGCCCTCGCAACTGAATGTCCCAAAACAATCGGAAACGTATGGCACTCCAGTTCACGCGCGCCCTTCTCCTCCTCGAAATCGGTAGCCACCTCGGAGACGAATGTCCACATGAAGACACAGAAGGCGAAAAGAGCCACAATGGTTAAAAGATAACGGCTGAACACCACAATCTCAGGATGGGCGCCATATCTCATCGACAGGAAGAAATTGAAGCAGACCACCACCAACATCGGCACCAACGCATTCAGCACGGAGGCGAACAGGTTGCCCAATATAAAAATACGTTTATACGAGGAGGAGTAGAACCACATGATCCCCGCAATGATCAAGAACAACAGCACATAGGTGAAGGCCACGGAGAATGGCGCATTCAGCTCCACCCACGCATAAAACCCGATAACAGCCCCCAACAAGGCGCCCACAACGGAGCAAACGATGAAGACGGTCATCGCGGAATGCTTAGGGATGGTCTTGCCCACCACATGATTGATCGGATGGTTGATCTCGTCAATCTTCACGTCGAAATAGTCATTGATGGCGTAACCTCCCGCAAAGGTGAAGACGGTAGCCAACACCAGCAAGGCGAGCATCTGAGGAGAGAACACCTGCTCCGCGGGAATGCCCGCCACGTTCGACACAGGGGTAATCACCAAGTAATACATCGCCAACTGCACCAGCGCTATCGCCACCAGATAGGGCAGCCGCACCAACTTCATATAATCTTTCATACAATCCATAATTTGCACTTTCACCAACCGAACGCCACGTTATCGGACATCCAGTCTCCTTTCGCCTTCATCACCTGCTCTATCACGTCGCGGGCACACCCCTCGCCTCCCCTCTTAGGGGAAATATAGCAAGCGATCTCCTTGATCTCCGGAGCCGCATCCGCAGGGCAGCAAGGGAATCCGCACTTCCGCATCACCGGGAAGTCAGGGATATCATCGCCCATGTAGAGCACCTCATCGGGCGTCAAGCCATATTTACGGACAAAATCGTCGAAATCCTTCATCTTAACGGCGGAGCCCATATAGACATCCTGGATGCCCAAGCCTTCGAACCGTTTCCTCACCGCCAGCGTGTTACCACCTGTGATGATCGCCAGATGATAGCCCTTCTTCACGGCCAACTGCAACGCATAACCATCCTTGATGTTCACCATGCGCATCGGCTCGCCGCTCACGTGCAACGGCACGCAATCCGAAGAGAGCACTCCGTCCACATCGAATGCCAACGCCTTTATTTTCGATAAATTAGCCTTAAAATCCATATCCTACAATGAGTCTTTTGAATGCTTCAGCGACATCTCATGAATCGACTGGCTCACTAACGCATATATCTCCCGCTGCAACGGATCGTCGATACGATCCTTCTGCGCCTCGATCACATTCAGGTCGTAGCGCACCGCCGGACCCGTCTGCGCCTCCACAGGCGGCAAAGAGTGAATCTTGCTCGCCGTCTCGTCGATCAAAGGGAGCAACACCTCGAAAGGAAGCCCCAGCTTCGCCAACTGTTCGCTGGAGATCGAGTACATGTGGTTGCTGAAGTTGGAAGCGAAGACAGCCGCCAAGTGCAACTGCTTGCGTCCCTCCGTGTCCAAGGGCATGACAGTGTTCGAGATATGTCTCGCCACATCCTGCAAAAGGTCCATCATCCTTGGCGTAGTCGCCTCCACGAAGACGGGTATTTTCGAGAAATCGACCGGCTTCGCCTTGGAGAAGGATTGCATAGGGTACAATACCCCGCCCTCGTCGGTGAACTCCGAAAGAAGCCCGATGGGCATGCTGCCCGCCGTATGCACGATAGGTTTCCCCTTCAAAGGAGTCTTGCGGAGCACCTCCACCAAGACCGAGTCCTTCAAGGCGCAGATATAGAGATCCGCCGAAAGCGTCAATCGGGAGAGATCCGTCGTGAAGGGAGCATTCCCCACCAAACTGGAAAGTGCGGTCGCCGACTCCACCGTCCTACTGAACAATTGGGCGATCGGATACCCCGCATGATACAAAGCCTGAACAAGATGGGTGCCCAGATTACCACATCCGAGTACACAGACAGAAGGCAGAACCGCCTTACAATCCGAACCATTCGTCACATCCGCCATCCTACTCTATGATTTACATCCTATAATTTTCTCAGGCGAACCGTCCACCTTAGGGAGGAGATATCCGCCAATCAGAGAATACACACTAAAAACTGTTCTTATGAATGCGATCCAATTTCAGTTTCGCCTCGTCGAAAGGATTCTTCTCCTCTCCCTTGTAGCCCACGCCGATGATGCACTCCACGCTGAGGTTCTCAGGCGCATTGATTAAGCCACGGATATAGGCATCCGACGTCAGGTCGCCCGCCTCCGTTTTCTTCCTGTTGCGCACCTGCACCCAGCAAGAGCCCAGGCCCAAGTCCTCAGCCTGCAGCTGCATATAAGCGGCGGCGATGGAAGCGTCCTCGGTCCACACGTTGCTCAGCGTAGTGTCGGCCAAGACGATGATGGCGGCAGGGGCGCCCTCCAGGAACTTGGAGCCCATCTCCCTACAAACAGACAACTTCACCAGCGTCTCCTTATCGTCCACAACGACGAAATGCCACGGTTGACAACGCTTGGAAGAGGGAGCCATCAGCGCAGCCTTCACAATCGACTGCAACTTCTCCTCCTCCACTTTCCTATCCTCGTATTTACGGATGCTTCTTCTTTTCTTTACTAAATCGATAAATGCCATATCACATAAAATATTTCAGGAAACAAACTTAATAAAATTTCAAGAAATTCGGTAGTTAAATAAATAAAAAAAGAGAGCGTTCGCCACGCATGGATATGGAGATTCACATCAAGCACGGATACCACGCAAACGACCGAACGGATAGGCAACTAAATCTATGTTTTTTAGGTAGATTTGGTTGAGTATCGGTCATAATTCGGCAAAAATCGCGGGATAGCCAACTAAATCTATAATTTTTTAGGTAGATTTGGTTGGGTATCGCAAACTCTAACAGAATAAATCATCGGCAAGCACTTGATTCTGCACATCGGCAGCATACTCATTATCGACCAGTCCTTCCGTAGTTATCATGACGGTAAAGACAGCCTTTCTTGTCTCCGTCTTCGATTGAAAGATCGCCTCTTTTTGACGTAGTTCATCAGCATACTTTTTCTTGATTTCATACTTGCCTTGCGAGAATTTTATCTCACAGAGGTCAATCACTCCGTCATTGCGATCTATAAGCATATCAATCTGGATTCCAGACTCATCCTTAGACATAGGACGATAAACCCACGAATAGACACTGCTCATTACTCCCGAAATACCAAGAGCTCTCTTTATTTGTTCCACATGCAGGAAACAGACTCGTTCGAAAGCTAGGCCACACCATGTATTGTAAACGTTTCCTCCAATGGATCGAGACCAAAACTGTGGATCTTTTATGGTGTTGCCATCAATGAAGCGGAAATAAAAGAGCGTGAAGTTGTCGAACAATTGGTATAATGTATCTTTTTTGGATTTGCC
>JAGCGM010000141.1 GCA_017649635.1 Paludibacteraceae bacterium
AAACCTCTAATCAGGTTTTTGTGGAAATAGGAAAGCGAGTCTTTATGGCTCGCTTTTTTTATGCCTATACTAAAGGATGTGAATTTCAGTGATTTTTGTGCAGGGAGATGTTGGTCTTTCAAAAGAATTTGCCTATCTTTATACGGATACAATGTTATTCATGTTATTTATAAAAACAATTTAACCCAGGAGGGTAGTGGCCATGGTAGGATTATTTATAGATTGGTTCAACAACTTGGAACCAGGTATAAAAGTTTATTGGGTAATCGCGATCGTTTCATCCATCGTGTTTGTGGTGCAGACAATCCTGTCGTTTGTCGGCATCGGTGATTTTGATGTGGACATGGATTTGAGTGGAGGGGATGCGTTGGATGCGAGCGGTTTTTCCGACCTCTTGTCGATGCGTAACGCCATCAATTTTCTGCTTGGTTTTGGTTGGGCTGGCGTATGTTTTTATGATAAAATATCCAGTGGCATCATACTCTGTATAATCGCTGTATTAGTCGGATTGGCTTTCGTGGCCATGTTCGTGTACGTGTTTAAAAAGATGATGAAGCTTGAGTCGAATGGTGCCTATGACATCAACACTGCGACGGGGAAAACCTGCGACGTATACTTGAGGATTCCTGGCAATAGAAGTGGGACAGGCAAGGTGCAAATCAGCTTCAACGGTTCGGTTCAGGAACTGGATGCGATGACAGACGGTGAGGAGATACCTACGGGCACAAAAGTGACAGTGGTGGAAGTAGTGAATAACAATATCCTACGCGTGGAAAAACTCTGACAAAATTCATAATAAATAATATTTAATCTATGCAGTTTACAGCTTTATTTTTCATTGGAATTGCGGTCCTGATTGGTTTAGTGGCCGCCTTAATTAATCGTTATCGCCGGTGCCCATCGGATAAGATCCTGGTGGTATACGGAACCTCAGGAGGAAACAAGAGTGCGAAATGTGTGCATGGTGGTGGTACGTTCGTGTGGCCAATCATCCAAGACTACGCTTATATGTCTTTGACGCCGATTGGTATCGACGCCAACCTGACCAACGCACTGTCACGCCAGAATATCCGTGTGGACGTCCCTTGCCGATTCACGGTCGGTATCAGCACGGAACCGGAGACGATGCTCGCCGCGGCGGAACGTTTGCTCGGACAGAGCGCACAGCAGATTCAGGAATTGGCGAGAGATATCCTTTTCGGTCAGTTACGTCTTGTGATCGCGACGATGAGCATCGAGGAGTTGAACTCAGACCGTGATAAGTTCCTTGAGGCTATCACCGCCAACGTGGAAGTTGAATTGAAGAAGATCGGCCTGAAGCTTATCAACGTGAACGTGACCGATATCAAGGACGAGAGCGGGTATATCGAGGCGCTAGGTCAGGAAGCCGCCGCCAAGGCCATCAATGAAGCCAAGGTCCGTGTGGCTGAACAGGAAAAGATCGGAGAGATCGGTAAGGCGGACGCTGTTCGTGAGACGCGTATTCGTACGGCGGAGGCCAATGCGGCTGCCGTAAGGGGTGAGAATGAGGCAAAGGTGAATATTGCCCAGTCTGATGCGGAACGTCGTGAAGCGGAGGCTGAAGCGCAACGTAAGGCGACAGCGGCGGAAAAGGTGGCTCAGGCAAAAGCGCTGGAGGAGGCTTATGCGGCCGAACAGAAGGCGGAGGAGGCACGTGCCGACCGTGAGCGTTCGACGCAGACTGCCAACGTCATCGTGGCACAGGAGATCGAAAAGAAACGATTGGTGATCGCGGCTGAGGCGGAAGCCGAGCAGAAGAGAGTCAACGCCAAGGGAGAGGCGGATGCGATATTCGCTAAAATGGAGGCGGAAGCAAAAGGTTTGTACGAGATCCTTACGAAGCAAGCCGATGGTTACGACCGAATGATCCAAGCGGCTGGTGGAGATGCCACAAAAGCCTACACCTTGTTGCTGCTGGAGAAACTCCCTGAATTGGTGAAGACGCAGGTTGACGCGATCAAGGGAATCCAGATCGATAAGGTGACCGTTTGGGATAACGGCGGAGGAAATGGTGACGGCAAGACAAGCACAGCCAATTTCTTGTCTGGGCTAATGAAGAGCGTTCCTCCATTGTCGGAACTGTTCGACCAGGCAGGCATGAGCTTGCCGGAATACCTGGCGAAGAAAAAAGAGGATCCAACCATTGAGGAGGCCGTGGAGGTCAAGGATGACAAGAAATAATTGGTGACCGGATAATTAGCGAGGTGATCGGCATGGGCGTTCTTCCTGCAGTCGCTGACTGGAAGAAATACAACGCGAACCTCTAATCCTAGGATTGGATTCGATATAGGAAAGCGGGCGGGGTATATCCCTGTCCGCTTTTTTCGTTGAGGGGGGAGGAAATTCGGTTGTGGAGATCGGTCGGGTCTGATTTCGTATGGATTTTGGGAGTCGTGCTTTAGCTTTCGCTCCTAATTTATGGTTGAAATAGTTGTTGCGTGGATGATTCACCACAACTCGAATTCGCCCAGTATTAACAATTTAGGCTTTTCGTCATTCTCTTTGTTTTTGTCTGTTTCGCCACGTTCATCATCGAATGTTTCCTCATCTTCGTCATCCACTTCATCGTCTGGTTTATTTGGATCGTCTTCTCCTAAGTATTCAATTTGATACGTGTTTTCTCCTGTGATATAATTATAGTGCCAACGCTCTGCTCTTAGAGTCTTTCTGTCGAGCTCCTCACCACCACGTTCAATCAGTTGGAATTTGTTATCTTGAAACCGAAATGTGTAGGAGAAATAAGGAACGTTCCATGAACCTCCCCATGTACTACAACCTAATTTAAGATAGTTTCCCTCTTCCGTGTCGATACTAATTTCATGACTGATTGATAAATATTCATCGCTCGACATAATGGCGTCCCAACAAGCGAATTGCTTGAGTTTTCCTCTCTTTGTGCCAAAATAGATGGCAAGGGTAGGACTCCAACATTTCATCTTACCAATACATTCCTCCATATTGGCGGTGGAATCATCAGACATCGCTACGAAGGCCCAATCCTTATATCCATCGTTGTT
>JAGCGM010000142.1 GCA_017649635.1 Paludibacteraceae bacterium
ATGTCGTAAAAATGTTTTTTCACAATATTCTCCAACGGATAATTCTCTATCACGTCAAATATTGCCTGCAACGTATTATCTTTTTCGTAAGGGTTTTTCCCTGCAGAGGCTATAGCTCTGAACTCTTCCGACAACGCTTTTCTCAACCCACTCTTTATCTCCTGGTAGGAAGCCGGCACATCGACCACACTTCCGCCACGAGCGCGGCCCTTTTGCCGGTCACCGATATTCAAGGTCGGGATGCCGAACGATGGCGCCTCCACTAGACCGCTCGATGAATTACCGATCACCGCGCAAGCATATTTCAAGGCAGAATAGTAACGTTTCTTGCCCAACGAATCGACCGCCAAGGCTTTCTCCCCATGGGTTTTCACATACTCTTTCACCTTAGCGGCGATGACACGCCCGTTGGTATCGGAATTAGGCAACGTGAAAAGCAACTGATACTCCTCATTCATCTCCGAAAGGGCCTTCAGCAGGTCGTCGCACTGCGAAGCGGCGGTTGCGTTCTCCATCGTGACAGGGTGGAACGTGATCAATAAGAAGCGCTTCCCCAGATGGAAATTCAGGCTTTGCTCCAACTCGTCGAGCGGCATAGCGGCCTCGTGTCTGATATTGTCCACGCCCAACGAACCCACATAGAAGACACGTCCTGGCTCCTCGCCCATTTGGATAATACGTTTTCTGTACTCCTCCGTACTAGTGAAATGCAGGCAACTCAGTTTGGTTATCGCATGACGAATCGAATCATCATATGCTCCCTCCGTAATCTCGCCACCATACAGGTGCGCCACAGGTATCTTGTAAATCAGGCAAGCCTGCGCCGCCGCCAACATCTCGTATCTATCGCCAAGGATCACCACCAGATCTGGGTTCAGATCCTCCAACGCATCGGCGAAACCTATCGTCGCCAAGCCCATTGATTTCACCGTACCGTTCGAGGTATCGGACGACAGCAACATCTCAACCTTCTTGTTGATGACGAAACCGTCAGCCTCTATCTCCTTGTAAGTGAGTCCGAACTCCGGCGAAAGGTGCATATTGGTCGCGACGATCTGGAGTTCACAAGTCTGTGAGTCTTTGACCATACGCATCAGACGGCTCATGATTCCGTACTCCGCACGGGTTCCTGTAAAAAAGCAAATCCTACGTTTCATTACAATTCAATCAGTTCGTCCTCTTGAAAATCTTTCTTGGCGATCTTGCCGATCACCTCCTCCCATCTCATCGGAGAGATTCCATTCCCTGGACGTTTGACGGTCAGATTGGTTTCACTGAAAACCTCCCCCGCCTTTATATCCCTTGCGGCGACAATGCTTTTCCTCGCCACCGCGATATTCTTTCTTTCCGATTCAGAGACACGCTTATGTCCATTGCCGAGAGCACGCTCGATGTTTCTGATAGCGGCGACCATGGCTTTAAGCTCGTCTGGCTCCAACGAAGCCTTATGGTCAGGGCCCTCCATGTTCCTGTCGAGCGTGAAATGCTTTTCGATGATCTCGGCCCCCAGCGCCACAGCAGCGATCGGCACCTCGATTCCCTTGGTATGGTCAGAATAGCCGACACGGACACCAAACTTCTCCCGCAACTCATTCATCGCCAAAAGATTGACATCCTCGAACGGAGTCGGGTACTCCGTATTGCAGTGGAGGAGGGATATCTGCTCCTTCCTCAGTCCATTGTCGCAAAGAACGCTTATGGCCTCGCTGACATCCTGCAATTCGCACATGCCCGTAGAAAGGATAACAGGTTCAGAGAAACCTGCGATCTTCTTCAAATATGGATAATTGGTGATTTCCCCCGAAGGTATTTTCCAAAGGCCCACCTGCAAAGAGTACAGGTAATCAATACTTTCCATATCGAAAGCGGTGGAGAAGAAGCGAATCTGCTTCTTAGCGCAATAATCCATCAGTTCGTTATGGTCGGACTCGGAGAGCTCCAGTTTCCTCAGCATATCCAACTGGGAATCATTCTCCGCATTGGCGATGTTCTTCTTCTGGTATTCAGCCTGCTTAGCAGATTTGGAGACCAATTTCTCAGACTTGAAGGTCTGGAACTTAATGACATCGGCACCCGCCTCAACGGCCTTGTCAATCATCCGTTTGGCGGTCTCGACCGATCCGTTGTGGTTGACACCAGCTTCCGCTATAATCAGCACATGCGACATCATCCTCGTATTTTTAGTCCTGCAGGGTTACCAGAATAGACCCCTTTGATAGAAATTGGCCGCCTCACGACAGAACCTGCCGAGACGACCACACCGTCCGTTATGCTCACACCGTTGTAGAGCACCGATCCGCTACCAATAAAACAATTGTTACCCACTTTACAATCCCCATTGACCATCACGCCTGTGGAGATATGGCATTGGTCGCCCACGATAGACCCATGTTCGATATTGGAGAACGTATTAAGGATCACATTCTTCCCCACAGTCGCCTCCGCATTCACGAAGGCATGATGCATCACCACGGTTCCCTCGCCTAGGCTAGCATACTGAGAGACATAGGCGGTAGAGGCAATCAGCGTAGCAAACTGACCGCCTTGCTGTTTCACCAATTCATACAACTTAATGCGAAGATCCGGATTGCGTATATAGCCGACGGAGATAATGAACTCCGCACTTCCCACATACTTAGGGATATCATCGTCGTTGCCGATCACCTCGTAGTTCAGGATTTTCTTCCCCAACTCCTCAGGCCGGTCCAATATGCCCGCGATACGGTAGCCTGCGCTCTCCGCCACATCGATCAACGATTTGCAATGTCCGCCCCCTCCGATGAGAATCAATGGTTTCATTTCAGTCTAACACTTGAAGGTATATTCACCACCCTATCCGCGAACCATACCGTATTCGCCAAGCCATCATGCTCGCAATGCTCAAACATAGGCAGGCGGGACATCAATTCCCAGATCGGACGGGTCATGACACCGTTGTCGTTGGTATACTGCAGGAACTCCTGCTGCGCCTCTTTGTCATTGAGGATCACGACGTTCAACCAATAATTGCTACGGCAGTTCTCCGGTTCCGTGAAGAACTCGATGTCAGGGATATTCCTGAAAAAGTCCTCATATATCTTAGCCGTTTCACGCTTACTGGCGACATACTCCTCGATATGCTCCAACTGAGCGCATCCCAGCGCCGCGTTAATATTCGGCATACGGTAATTATAACCGATATGGTCATGTTTGAACTCCCAGCGGTGAGGAACCTTCGCCTGCGTTGTGACATGCTTAGCAAATGCGCCAAGCTCCTCGTCATTGAAAAGCATCATGCCTCCGCCACCGGTCGTAATCGTTTTGTTTCCGTTGAAACTGATGGCGCCGACCTTGCCAAAAGTACCCGTATGTTTACCCTTGTAGTAGCTGCCAATACTTTCAGCGGCATCCTCCACCAGCTCTATGTCATATTCCTTCAGGACAGCGACCAACTCATCCAGATGGACAGGGTGACCGAACGTATGCATAGGCACACAAGCCTTCACCCGCCTGCCCGTCCGCTTGTTATAGCACGCTCCGTTTCTCTTCTCGGAATTCTTCGCCAACCACTCCCGCACAGCCACGGGAGAGAGACCCATCGTATCCTTGTCGACATCGATGAATACAGGATGAGCGCCGATGTAGCTAAGCGCATTACACGTCGCGATGAAGGTCAACGCCTGGGTCAGCACCTCATCGTCCCGTTCAACCCCCGCCAGCATAAGCGACATATGCAACGCATTGGTTCCGCTAACGCAGACGACAGCTCGGTTACTTCCCGTATATCGGGCCATGTCAGACTCGAAACGGTCTACGAACTTACCGACACTAGAGACAAACGTGGAATCGATACATTCGTTGAGGTATTTTTTCTCGTTACCCGCGAACACCGACACTGACAGCGGAATGAAATCGCCGCAACCATACAAATCGCGGATAAAATCAGTTATTTTTTTCAGCTCCCCCATTTATGACAAATCTTTCAACTTTCCTGGCAAATAAAAATCTATTAGCCGATATTTATTGGGTATCAAACGATACACACATCTCAGAACAAGATAAACACATTCCGATATAACCATTCTTATCTTGTCAACCAATATCGACCCACAAAAAACAACACACATTAAAATGATTAAGGCCACACAATGTTCCACAAAAGGTTTATCGTAAAGACTTCTTGTGAAATCGTAATAACCAATGTTTTTAATAAGTGGATGCATATGGATTAAGAATATCGCCAAACAAGATGCCGCGCTCCAATTAACAAACTTCCACTGAATATTTATTTTACTAAAAAGCAAAAAAAGGAAAACAGCTTGTAAGATGACAAATGGAGAGGCGTAACTATATCCTAAGACAAAACAACACATCTTTTCCGCATCGTAATGAAGGAATAAATATGCGCCATATGATAGAATGAATATGATAAATGTCGTGAACAAGTATCTTCTACCCGCGTTATTCGCCAAAGGCTCTGTATCAACTTTACAAATCCAACGTCCAATAAGATATACCAGAAAATAATTCAAGTTTTCACCCATAGAACGCATAATGAGATGTTCCGCAAGCCAGAAAACGACAATAAATATCAGCAATTGTCTACTATCCGTTTTTTCGGCAAAAACATTTAAAACAGGCGACAGAAAATACAGTATAATATACCAAGTTATAAAGCCCCAACTGTCATAAAACGCCTTGAAACAATGGAAGAATTCCACCCTTTCGAAATTACATATGCCAGTGGAAACACAAAAAAAATAAACAGCGAAACTATAAAATGCGACTTGGAACAAAAGATTATACAGACCCTTTTTTCTCCATCTTATACCAAAGTAGCCTGATATCAAGACAAACACATCAACTGCGCATATCGATGTTGATTCCCTAAAAAAATCCAGAGCCTGACAGAAACCTCTTTCGCTATAATATCCTGCAAAACTATGAAGATTAAGAACCATCAACATCGACAGAAGTCTCAACGCTTCGAAGTTAGTTTTTCTATCTCCTGCCTTTAGAGTTGATAAAACGCTGTTCATGGTCACATTTTCGAGTCAAGGTTCTTTCCTTTCTCTTCGTGTTGAAAATTGGGGATAAAACCCTTAATAGCCTCAACCACCTGATGCTTAGTGAAATCCGGCTTCGCGAAGATATCTTCCAAATTGTTGAAAAAGCGGCTTATCTCAGACATAGAACGCCTTGAAGATTGCTCCACAACGCCAAGCGCCTTGAACCTTTGCATATTGATTTTTTCGCCCGGCACATAAAACTCCTCGTATGCCTTTTCACCGGTGGTGTCGCTTTTGAAATACACCACAGGATATTTGTCGGAATCGTATGACATTTGGTCAGCGTACTCCTTGGCGTCATTATCACTTTGGCATTCAACGGTTTGGAACCCTTCCGCCTTCACAAAATCATCACAAATCTTTGAGAATGTAAGCATTTGGTCCTCACCCAGTTTCGGAAAGAACACCTCACCACCTTTCCCTAAGATACAAGCCAGCATACAGATCTGGCCAGACTCCTCCGGGCTCACAAAATATCTTTTCACATCGTTCGGTGCGGCGAGAGGCTGTTTTTTCTGCAAACGGTGGATCCAACCGTCAGGCAACGAACCATTAGAAAAAGCGACATTGGCGAACCTTGCCGTAGTCACCTTGAAATGGGCGTTGTACGCCATCACCAAATCCTCCATGATGCGCTTGCTCGCCCCCATGATGTTGACAGGGTTAGCCGCCTTATCGGTAGAGACGCAGAAGAAGTGTTTAGGCGGATAGACGCAAAGCAAATCCATCAATTTCTTCGCCTTGATATCGTTGTTTTCGATCAGCGCCTGAACTGAATACTTATCCTTTTCAGAACGCACATGTTTGTGTGCGGAGAAGTTGGCGACAATATCGAAGCCCTTCTCCTCCCGGAAGATCCGTTCGAAGATAGGGTCGGCGAAATTGAGCGTGTAGCACCTGAACTCTTCAGGGCAGAAGAGTCCTTGGGTCGAGCGGACGTCCCTGACCAGTTCGGCCAAGCCGTTTTCATTCAAATCGACAACGACCACGCTTTTGGGTTCAAACCTCAGTAACGCCTTGATAAAGGAGGACCCGATAGAACCAGCGCCACCGATGACACAGACAGACTTCCCCTTTATCTCACGGGAAAGTTCATCCCTATTGTCATCAATATCCTTTCGGAACATACTCTCCGCCCTAAAGGTGACGGACTCCGAAATAAAGCGATCCAAATCAAACATAGAAACCGGGAAAAAACAAAGACCTAAAGACCCCAAAAATCCAACACCTTCCCCACAATCGGGGCCATGTCGTAGTATTTGTACTCCGCCAGTCTTCCACCAAAAATTATATTATCTTCCTTGTCCGCCAGAGTTTTATACTTCGCATACAAGGCATTGTTCTTTTCATCATTTACAGGGTAATATGGTTCCATGCCATCTTTCCACTCCGTCGAGTATTCCTTGGAAACCACGGTTTTAGGATTGTCATAGACCTCCTGCCCGAACATCTCGAAATGTTTGTGCTCTATGACCCTAGTATACGGGACTTCCCGTTCCGTATAATTAACGACAGCATTTCCCTGGTAATTCGGCACATCGTGGATCTCCTCCTCAAAACGAACGGTCCGATACTCCAACTTGCCAAAGCGGTAATCATAGAACTCATCTATTTTACCAGAGAAAACAACCTTATCGGCCATACCCATCCAATGGCTTTTGTCCTCGAAGAAATCCACGCCCGTCCGTGTCTCAACGCCCTCCAGCAGGCCTTCAACCAATTTGTTGTATCCCCCGACTGGAACGCCCTGATACTTATCGTTAAAATAATTGTTATCGAACACCATACGGACAGGCAACCGGCGGATGATGAAGGCCGGCAACTCCGAGCAAGATCTACCCCACTGTTTCTCCGTATAGCCCTTGATTAGAATCTCATACACATCCTTTCCGACCAACAACAACGCCTGTTCCTCCAAATTGGCAGGCGCGCGTCCAGCCAACTGGAGCGACGCCTCCGCCCTTTGCTCCTCCAATTTGGCCACCGCCTGTTCCGGCGTGACGACTCCCCAAATCTGGGAGAAAGTGTTCATATTGAACGGCAAATTATACAATCTGCCCTTATAATTGGCCAAAGGAGAATTCGTATACCGATTAAACTCAACGATGGAATTCACGAAACTCCACACCCTCTTGTCCGAAGTGTGGAAAATATGTGCACCATACTTATGCACATTAATGCCTTCTACATTTTCACAATAGACATTGCCACCCAAATGAGGGCGTTTGTCTATCACCATACACCTTTTCCCCGCTTTTTTTGCCAAATGGGCGAAAGTGGCTCCATACAGACCTGACCCGACGATTAAATAATCATATTTCATCTCGACACATATATCACTTTACCCAAAAGCTTCGCATTCGTCAATAACATATGCTACTGGCGAACAACGTACAAATATAAGACAAATATATCATTCCACAAAAGGATTTTTTCAGGTTCATAGCGCATACGACCGCAAAGAACAGAATGAAGG
This sequence comes from Paludibacteraceae bacterium, assembly GCA_017649635.1. Taxonomy (GTDB): domain Bacteria; phylum Bacteroidota; class Bacteroidia; order Bacteroidales; family Paludibacteraceae; genus UBA1181. Next base: position 7,525 of record JAGCGM010000142.1, read on the forward strand.
AACAACTTCTGACAGTCCGACTATAATCAAGACACGCGGAGGCCACTTCACTCCGTCACAATCGCCTTGAATTTCTTCTCCAAGCGGTTTCCCGCCTCATCCACCACGGTAATCGTATGCTCGCCATTCGTGGTGCTAATACCCTTTTGGTGGAAACGTTTCGTCTCGCCCAGGTATGTCTCGTCCAAATGCCAGTAGAGCGTCACGTCCGCTTGGCGGTGCGCCACCTCGAAAATGACCTCTCCTCGCTTACCGTCCATCTCCTTCGGAATATACAACGAACGGAAATCCTTCGGATAGACGAACTCCATCACGGAGACAGACTCGCCCTCGCAACCAGGCAGATATGGAGGCAACGGCAGATAGGAGGTGTTGTGCAAGCGGTAAAAGCTCTCGACCGTAGGAGGAAGGATGAACCATGGCTTATGCACCATATCCAACGGAGACATGCACTTCTCCGACACCCTATATTTCTCATCCTGAGAGAGATGGACAATCTGATGGTACGGACATGGCTCACTCTTGGCGCACGGGGCATACAACATCACAGGATCACCCTGAGGGCAATCCTTCCCACGCAGGAATCCGCTTTGGTGGCAGAGTTCCACAGGCACGAAATCCTTCTGAGGGCAAGCGAACCATGAAGTGTTAGGCATGATGTTGTATATGGCGAACATCAACGGGGCGGCATACCCCACGCCCGTCAATTCAGGACGTCCCTCTCCATCCGCATTGCCAACCCAGACACCCACCACATACTCCGGCGTGGCGCCCACCGCCCATGCGTCCCTGTTACCGAAACTGGTACCTGTCTTCCAACCGACCTTACGGGAAGAGGAGAATATACGCCAATCCGTCACGTTCGGACGGTTCAATTCCTTGATGGCGTCCATGGTGTGCCATACAGACCCCGCATGGGACAAAACCGGCTTATCGACCACCTTATGCTTCTCATCCTGCCGGCAAAGACGAGGCGCATGGATATCCCCCTCATCATACAGGAAATCTCGGTTGTAACGGTTCAGCACGCGGGACATGGAGGCATAGACACCCGTCACATCCCAAAGCGTAGCCTCCGCACCACCCAGGATCAACGTCAGTCCGTAATGGTCGGGCGTGTAATTGAGCGTCGAGATGCCCGCCCGTTGCAGGTAGTCCTGGAACATCGGGATGCCATACTTACGCAACATCAACACGGCAGGTATGTTCAGCGAACGGGCCAGCGCCTCATTGGCCGGGACAGCCCCATCGAAGGTCCGATCGAAGTTCTGCGGTTTATAGCCGGCGATCTGAATCGGCACATCAGGCACCAGCATGCGTGGGGTAACCTGCCCGTCCTCGATCATCGCGCAATAGAGGAAAGGCTTCAGGATACTACCCGTGCTACGAGGCGCGAGGATCACATCCACCTGGTTGTCGTCAGCATTGTCATAGGCCGCATTGCCGCAATAACACAGAACATTGCCTGTGGAGACCTCCACCACCAACACGGAGAGGTTTTGGACTCCGTTCTGCGCATAGGTGTTTTTAAAGCGTGAGGCCATCTCCTCCACACTCTTTTGGAGCGTGGCGTTCAGCGTGACATGCACGATCTGTCCATGCTTTTCCCGGTTCATTCGATCCACCAGATGGGGCGCCATCATCTGCAGCGGGAAGACCTGTTCAGGCAGAGGCTCATCCATCGAGAGGAGAAGCGTCTCCTCGTCGAACTCGCCCCGCTCGCACATCGTCCGCAGGAGCGCATCACGCTTGCGTTTCAGCGACTCACGGTTCCGCTCCACATGGATCATGGAAGGGGCATTCGGCAATACAGCCAAGAGGGCTGCCTCCGCCCAAGAAAGGTCCTTTCCCGCCCGCTGGTAGTAACGCCACGAAGCGGTCTGAACGCCCACTGTATTGCCACCATACGGCGCATTGGAGACATACATGGAGAGGATCTCCTCCTTCGAATAGTGCAGTTCAAGCCATACGGCTCCGAACGCCTCGATAATCTTCTCGGTGAAGACACGTTTCCGATGGTTGCGGCTCATACGGATCACCTGCATGGAGATGGTGCTACCGCCGGAAACAACCCTGCCGGCGGAGAGGTTGAGCCTCAACGCACGGAAAATGGAGACCGGATTGACACCCGGATGATGGTAGAAATGTTTATCCTCGAAACACAGTGTGGCCTTCTTCAGCTTATACGGCACCGTGTCCATCGGAGGGAAGCGCCACTGCCCATCGTTCGCCAGACGAGCCCCCACCAGTTCGCCCTTCTCCGTGAAGACGACCGTGGAATAATCATTCGGGAAGAGTTGGAAACGAAGCAGGCAGAGCACTGCGAAAAAAACAAAAAGGATGAAAAAGATCCTCGCTTTCCAACTACGAAAATACTTTTTCATCCTTGTAGATATTAGGGTTCAAGGGTCAATCAGACCCTGTTCGCGCGTTTTCTCTCAGTCTCGTCCAAGATGATCTTACGGATACGCATGCTCTTCGGAGTCACCTCGACATATTCATCCTCCTTGATATACTCAAGCGCCTCCTCCAGGGAGAAGATGATAGGCGGGATGATGCGAGCCTTCTCGTCCGAACTCTTCGAACGCATGTTGGTCAACTGCTTGGACTTCGTCACGTTGATGACGATATCATTGTCCTTGCAGTGCTCGCCGACCACCTGGCCCGCATAGACCTCGTCCTGCGGACTGATGAAGAAACGGCCCCTATCCTGCAACTTATCCAAGGCGTAAGCGAAGACCGTACCCGTCTCCATAGCGATCAGGGAACCATTGGTTCTACGCTCGATCTCGCCCTTATAAGGCTGGTATTCCAAGAATCGGTGGGCGATGACACCCTCACCTGCAGTGGCGGTCAGGACATTCGTACGAAGTCCGATGATACCACGGGAAGGGATGACGAACTCCAGATGCACGCGGTCGCCTTTACGCTCCATGGAGACCATATCACCCTTGCGGGTAGATACCATCTCGATCACCTTACCGGAGACCTCATCCGGGAGGTCGATGGTCAACTGCTCGACCGGTTCGCACTTCACGCCATCGATCTCCTTGATGATGACCTGAGGCTGGCCCACCTGCAACTCATAGCCTTCACGGCGCATCGTCTCGATCAGGACAGACAAGTGGAGCACACCACGGCCATAGACGATCCATTTATCAGAATCAGGGTTCTTCTCTACACGGAGAGCCAAGTTGCGGTCCAACTCCTTCTCCAAACGGTCGTTTATATGTCTTGAGGTAACGAACTTACCCTCTTTACCGAAGAATGGCGAATCATTGATGGCGAACACCATGCTCATCGTAGGCTCATCGATCGCAATAGGCGGCAATGGCTCAGGGTTTTCGAAGTCACAGATAGTATCACCGATTTCGAAGTCCTCGATACCCACCAATGCGCAAATTTCACCACAATGCGCCTCACGTACCGTCGCCTGTCCGAAGCCCTCGAACACGCGCAACTCCTTGATGCGCACCTTCTTCACGGAACCGTCACGTTTCACGAGCGAGAGGTTTTGGGACTCCTGCAAGGTACCACGGTGGATACGACCGATGGCGATACGTCCCACGTAAGAGGAGTAGTCCAAAGAGGTAACCAACATTTGTGGGGTACCCACATTCATGTGAGGCTCAGGGATATATTTGATGATAGCGTCCAAGAGCGGAGTGATATCGTTCTCACGAGGCTTCTTCCAGTCGTCCGACATC
>JAGCGM010000143.1 GCA_017649635.1 Paludibacteraceae bacterium
GGCTGGCATTTTATATGCGTCCATCTTGGTGGATGTCCTCAGTGCTTTATATTTCTCTCCGTCATAGTGGAAGTACCAGTATTTGGTCAGACATTGGGAAGCGCCGAATTTACTGGTCATCAATGTCTGTTCATCCAGAAGATGGTCGTTGTTCAGGCGCATTGACAACTCGATGGTGTCTCCGTAACATTTAGGATCCGCCGTTAATAATCCGTCGACAGACACTGAAGGCTTCGGCTTTGAGTAGGTGGTGACCGTCAGAGCGTCGCTAACGTCCTTGCCCAGTTCCGTTCCGTCCGGCATGTAGGACGTGACCACACGTCTTAGATATACCTTCTCGTCCTCGTTGATCTTCCTTTGCCAACTTCCGTCATAGTTTTTGCTTTCAAAGTATATGCTTTCGCCGCCAGCGTTTACGTTGGACATCTTGTACCAACTGCTTCCGTCATTGCTGTATTGCCATTCGTACATGGCGGTGGCTTGACCCGTGATCGCCTCCGGTATGGCGTTGTTTTCGTTCAATTTTGGCACGGTTGAACCAGGACATACATATATCGTGCTGACAAGGAATCTATTACCAGCCACTTCATCCAACTTCATGAACTCGACCTTGACTGGTTCGCTTATGCAGTTTGTTCCAACCGTACGTTTCTTGTAGAAGTAAAGGGCTGGAGGCATGTCATCCGTGAGGTTGGTTTTGTATACCCCTCCTGTCATGGGTTTCAAATCCGATCCGTCATTCTTTTCGCTATAGAAATATTTATGTGTGCTGTTCTCCTTGTCGGAGATGATCAGCTTGCATTCCCTACCACGGTATCCCTTTACAACAATATAATTCTCCTCAGAAGAAGTGTTCTTCGTTAGGCTGATGTTATTACTTGTTGTCGTGATGTTATCGACCGTGAACGTAGGTAATGGGTTAACATGCATAACTGCCTCTTTGACGATTGGTTCACTGCTGCATCCGTCCTGCATGCTCACCACAAAACGGACATCGTTTTGTATGTTTGGATAATTTCTTGTCGTATTCACCTCGTTGTCGGAGGTGAACTCCTCCACATTGTCGCCATTGATGATTTTACAGTTGAAGGAGAATTTCTCCAGATTGTAATCGGACGGAGCCTCCCCCTCTTTATATTTCGCAGTGAACTGCACGTCCTCTAAGTTATCACCCATGCACACCTCGGGCTGGCTTACCTCTACTGTCAAGTCATCTGTCTTAACCTTTTTGCTTATCTTAATCGTGTAATATACATCGTCAGGGGCATATATCTCCGCATCCTCGAAGGCCTCCAATATGGCACACTGCCTGAATTTGTATGTCACGCCTTCCTCAAGTGACGAGAGAGGTATTCTCAAATCAGGATCGTTATCTGGATTATATGTAAAAAGTTCATTGGTTCTTCTTATCTTATCCTCTTTACCCTTCGTTTCCAAGAGCCTTTCAGATGTTTTGTCTGTAGAGTATTTCCAAAGGTATTTTACGCCGTATGCGGATGCATATTTTGAGAATTCTCCGAAATCACATTTGTTTCCTGGATATATTTTATAATCATTTTCGTAATTGCTAGCAGTATTGCCGACTACTAATTGTGTGGTCGCAGGACATTCTACTCTGTCCGGTTTTTCATAGATTCCATCCAATGATGGAGAAGGAAGCACTAAGAACTCAATCTTATTGCTCTCGCATTTTGTAGAACCAACGAAATTAGAGTTGTCATACTCTACAGATCTGTAAACCTCGAACTTTTGTCCTGGCTTAAATTCTCGCCCATTGTTGCATGCTTTGAATGTTCCAGTACTAATATTATCCACATAAATGTCATTTGACAAAGAAACGTTTGAGGTCTTGGGAGTAAACATTTCACCTCCTGATCCTGTCGGATTTGTTATGCTTACATAATCTTTTACTGTACATTCCACGCCACCGTAAGATGGAGATACTTTGTTTACGGTTGATGATAATCCAATATTACTCTCTGTCTGGCTTTCGTATATTGCATATAAATTAGCCTCTAATTGAGGATTATATTCACTGTTAACGGCTAAATCTCCGACACCACATTTGAATATTCGAATTTGTAAAACATTTTCACCTGAAGTGTGAGCGTATCCAAGAAAAGTCTTGTCTTCATGTATCCAACCCTTCTCATCTGTGTAATTCCACTTGCAATAATATACATTTCTAAGAAATATGTCTATATATCCGTATTTGTTGTAATAATACAAATTATCAGCATTCCGTTTTATTTCTTCCCATAATTTATTTGTATTTAGGCTAAAAACTTTCCCCGGTATAAGATAGTTATAACCATAATTTTTATTGGTCTTTAGAACATGTTCATCCTCTGGTTGCGTTGTGCAACCATAATAAACAGCATTGCTCCATGTTGACGTTTTATTTATTGTTGTCCATTCAAGATTATATATAACGAATAAATCTTTTGGATAGTCCATTCCTTTATTGTAATCATGCCACAATCTATGGGTTGCAACAAATGCTGTACTGCTAATGTCAATGAACTTCTCTATGAAGTATGATTCTGTCATATATACAGTTCTTTTCCCTTGGTAAAGACATTTCATTTCATCTTTTTTATCAGGGAAATCAAACTCCGTGTGCTCTAGTTTGCCTTTGTGATGATGGTCTTCGATTCGTTCAACACCGGGAACTTTATGCCAATCTGAATGTGCATATTCTATGCCTGTGTTGCCAAAGTCCTGTCCCGAAACGCCTATGTTAATAAGGATTCCGATAAATATTAAGGTGATCCTCTTTACTATACTAATATTTGTTTTTTTCATGTGCTTTTTTTTTTGAGATTTCGCATGAGAGGGTTCTTCCCTGTTGTTAATTGTCGATTGTGATTGTCTCTTTTTTCCAAGTGCTCCAAGCCCCTTCGTTGTCCAAACAACGATAGTAGATGGTGTGCTTACCTGGTTCTTGGAATACGTGGTTGAAAACATTTATGGATGTGGCGGTGATATAGGTTCCTCCGTATGCGGCTTTACCGCTTTGCCAATATCCTTCTCTTTGTTCGTAACGATTCTCGTTTTTCCTGTATTCTATAATATTTCCGTCAATACATACTTCGTATTTGCTTACGCTGCCATCTTTGTCGTAACTATTTCCTAAATCGATTTTCCTTTCCATGCCTTCTCCTGATATTGCTATTACTGGTATGGGTGCTATATTCCCAATTATATTGACCTTTACTCTTACTGGATATTCATTCCAAAAGTGGTCGCCATATACTATTATGTAATAACGATATCCCAATTGTCTTGCAGATGTGTCTGAATCGAACAGTTGAACTTCGTCATGGGTTATCCCAGTAATCAATGTGTAATCGTTTTCTTTGTATGCAACCGAATTTCCTATGTTAAATTTTTGTGCGTCTCCTATCCCGGGGTTTTGGGGGTCTAGATACACACTCCATGGACTGATAAATTCACTTTTCCCATACATCTCACGGTATACTCTGAATCCGCTTCCATCTGTTTCAACAGATTTGCTAAATACTTTTTCAGTGCGAATTGTGACTTCTTGCATTTTGGGGTAATGGGCATCTACCGTATCGATGTGATCCGGATAGTTTATGTAGAATGTGATCTCTGAACTTTTTTCTTTGAACCAGTCATCTCGAGTGTCGCAAGATACGCAGACAATTGCACATGCGATAATTCCTAAAACATATATTGTTTTTTTCATGTCCTTCAATTTTTATCTGTGGAAGTTAAACCTAACTGCTAAAGAGAAGTTGGGCTTCAAGTAGTTCTCTGCTTTGCTGAACAGTGCATATTGCTGCGCTTTCACCACGAATGAAAATTTCGTCCATGGAATGAACTCCACGCCAGTGCCTACTTGTGCACCGAAGCATAGACCTTTCTCTTGCACATCGACCAGGTCGCAAAGCCATTTGTCATATCCGACGGCTGGACCTAACCCCCAGTGCCAATAAAACCATCTGGTGGAGTTTATCAGGTTGTGCTCAAAGCCTGGAGATACGAGTATAGTGTTTATGAATTCAGTGTAACCGAAGAAAGCTCGCTCATGATCTAGTTCCACCAAGAGCGACATCCTGGTGTTGAAACAGTAGGCGTAGGTTAGTCCGAAGTCGATTATGTTCTTCGTCCCGTGACCAGCCCGGAGGCCGACCGATTGGCATCCCGTTACGTGTGAGAGGGTCACTGCCTCATATTGGTTGAGGGGTTCCGCCATGCTCGATATGCAGAACATGAGTGCGACTGACAGACTTAACAACTTGTATGTTGCCGTCCTTTTAATTTTACATTTCATCTTTTTCTATTATAACCTATTAAATAACACTTCCCGTATGCCTCCTATAACACTAATCCTCTAAGCTTTTTCCACTAACCGTGTGTTACATCAATAAACCACAACTTGCAATTGAATAGGCAATTCCGGTATGTCTATTTTAAAATTCTCCGCAAAAATAACATTTTAATTAATACGAAACAATAGCGAAGTGTTTTTTACGCAAATTATTTTCGCAACTATCAGAAATAGAGGTAAATAGTAAAAATGACGCAAAATATTTTGAAGAGTCGAATTTAATCATTATTTTTGCGTAAATAAAATCAAAAAAAGGAGGCATTATGTTAGACTTAAAGACCGGAAAATTCGTGATCGACGCCGAAAAAGGGTGGGAGGTTCATCCTTTCATGACTAGGGAGGAGTTTCAAAAAACCGGGTTGTTTAACTCTGAGTATCAGATAATTGATAAAGATTACAAACTAAGTGACCCGTTTTTCAGTTTCAAACCAATCCTAATGAATGGTTGTAACATGTACATGACCGTCTATGTGGGTGGCAGTCATGATTGCGTCAAAAGGATTGTCCTGACATCCAAGGAGGCGTACGAACTCCACGAAGGGGCTTACGGCGAGAAATGGAGAGAGGCTGCGTTCGACATCAAGCGTATGCACGACGAATTCTTGATGCGCGAGGTGGGTTTAGACAAGGGGAATATAGATTCCGAAAAGCACGAGAACTGGTATACTGTAGAATGGGGAGATTTCCATTCCAGTATGAGTTTAAGGTATGACCCTGTTCTCGAGATCACAATAAGCTATGATAATTTAACGGAAGAAGATAAAAAAAGATTAGATGAAATACCTGACGATGTTTGTTGGAGTTAAAAAGACGAATGACTATGGAAGAGAAAATAAAAACCGCCTCGGAATGGCAAGGCGGAGACCTGTACGCGGGCATAGACTCGTATGAAAAGATAAAATTAAAGGCCGGGACAGAACTCTATGCCCTTATTGCCTATAACAAGGCTGGGAAGATGAACACTTGCGAATATTTCTTCCCTAAAAATGAACTGGGAATGGCGGGAAACGATGCGACAAAGCTGAGTAGACTGCTACAGATTGCCCCTTGGGAAAATCCCGAGACAAAGGAATGCTCGTACAAGAAAGAGTTGATTGTGTTCAAACTGGGAAAGGAGACTGAGGTGGAGACGGGTAAGACGGCGGAAAACACCGCATACGGGATGGGGGGTATGACGCAGTATTATATCCCAAGCGAAGGGAAAACGTTCAACGACGTACTAACCCTGTCTAAGTTTGACAATGGAGAAAACAGCAAGGTCCTATCTAACAATGAAATGGCAAAAGAAGACTATGGCTGTGTTATGGAACGGTTGTCTCAATTACAACTCCGTCGCAATCTGTTCTGTGCGCAAAAGGCAAAATTAAACACAATGGACATCATCCAAAATTCGCCTTTAGAGAAGGATGTGGAGATGGCAAGAGAAAATATGTTAAAATTGGACAAGGACATATCTGGATTCAGTCGTAAAATTAAGGACTCTATCGAGGCGATCGGCAAAGTCCCTTCTCCGCTCTACGATAGTCTCAACAGACAATTGGCGGAGGAGATTAAACTGCGAGAGGGCAGGGGGAACGTGCTGGTGCTGGGCAATGCGAAGGTGGAGCAATCTGCCAAAGAAACGTCAGAGGTGGTGTTGGGCAATGCTAGCCTCAATGTGGTGATTCTCGAAGGGGGCAAGGCGCAGACAGTGGCACAGAACCTCTTCAAGAAGATTGACGAGTATGATCCGAAAAAGAAATGGAACGAAATAGACGTGGAGAATCAGGGGCTGGTGGACGTCATGAACATCAACCGCATCAACAAGGATTGCCAAAAAGTGATGGCGGAGGAGGCGCTGAGACCTTGTGACTTCCAATCCTTGGAGCGTATCGCCCTGCCAACTTCCGACGGAAAGACCAAGGAATATCGCCTGGATGAACTTTTTGATGGGAAGTCCGTGCAGAAGATCCGCTCGGCGCAGAATGGACAGTTGACCGAACCTCTACAGATGAAGGACGGACATACTGCCAAACTGATGATGCTCGGTAACAAGGCGCGCCTTTTCCTCGGTCAGCCGAAAGTGAGCCTCGACCATACGTTGAATCAGATGAGCCTAGGCGACACGGAACGCAAGCGCCTCCTCGACGGAGAGGCGATCGCCTACAAGCAGATACATGTGAAACTGGACAAAGACCTGAACTGCATCGTCTCGGGTATGGCGGGCAGGCTTTCCCCATCAGCGGCGTCACAGGCGAAGTCGCAGGAGAAGAGCCAATCTCAGACGCAGGGACCATCAGTGTCTAGACCGAGATCCATTCCGAAGAAGCGGGGACACTCGTTGTGACGAGAAAGGCTACTTCTTCCCGAAGTCATCCTCCACGTTAAGTCTTCTGATGAGCAACATACCTGGTATTGTGCAAATGCAGACCCACACGAAGAAATTAGAATAGCCGATGCACTCCTGTAGCCAACCGGCGATCATGCCAGGAAGCATCATGCCCAGCGCCATGAGACCGGTGCATATCGCATAGTGGGAAGTGGAATATTCACCCCTCGAGATGTAGATGAGGTAGAGCATGAAGGCAGTGAATCCGAAGCCGTAGCCGAATTGTTCGACACCCACGAGTCCGCAGACCAGCGCATAGCTATCCGGTTGGGTGGCAGACATGTACACGTAGAGCAGGTTAGGAACGTTCATGCTCAGTACCATTGGCCACAGCCATTTGCGCAAACCGTCCTTTGAGACGATTATGCCGCCTAGGATGCCGCCTATGGTAAGGGCGATCACACCCACCGTTCCGTAGGCGAAACCAATTTCGGACGTGGATAGACCTAGTCCGCCATCCTGTACGGAATCCAATAGGAATGGAGAGGCGATCTTGGTCAACTGGGCTTCTCCGAGCCTATACAACAGCACGAAAGCGATAGAGAGACCGATGCCTTTCTTGCTGAAGAATGTGCCAAAGGAAGAGAAAAACGCCTTGATCGAATTGCTGTCCTCCACTCTTTTGTCTTTATCAGGCTTCGGCAATGCGTAAAAATGGTACAAGGCTAGGCAGATGAAAAGCGCCGCACAGATGAAGAAGGTTATGCTCCATGCGTGAGGCGTGTCGCCAGAAGACCCGGTGAACTCCGCCACGCACGTCTCTTTCGCACGTGGGTCGAGTTGAAACAAGAGAATCAAAGGCTTGTCCCAATTGTCGTCGTTGAACACATACCGATCCTGGCCAAGAAGGGTAATGCTCTTATCCCCACGGGTTTGCCTGAAGTTGAGGGCAATCTCTTTCCCAGGTTTTTGGGAGAGTCGTACCGTACCGTATGCAATCGCACAAGTTTTGGCAGGTGTATCTTCGTCATGCACTTCCCTTTCCCTGAAAACAGAAGAGAGTTTTTTCTTCAGAGGGTCGGACACTATTCTTTGCCAGAATCCGATCTCCTTTGGCTGCGGATTCTCCGTCTTATCTAGGGAGACAAAACCTTTCCGGGCGTTGGTGGCTTCCACTAAATCCTTGAGAAATTCAACATTCTCCGCAGACACTGTCTTGAAAAACAAGTTTTTGTCATACACGAAGCATAATCCTTCGGACGAGTTGTCCACAACTTGATCTTGTTTCTGAATAGTATTCTCATTGCTCACATTGACAACCACGGGCTCGAGTCCGGACATGTTTTCGAGGTGGCCGGCCAACATGACGAGGGCACCCTGCCCGACAATCATGGATATGCGGTAGAAGGTGCTGCGTATGCCTACGAAGAGCGACTGTTGCTTTTCGTTGAGGGCAATCATATAGAACCCGTCCGCCGATATGTCATGCGTGGCCGAGCTGAACGCCACGAGCCACAGTAGGGCAAGCGAGCTTTGCAGGAAGAACGTGGTCGGAATACTGAAAGCGACACCCGCCAGGCCTACAGCGATGAGGCTCTGCATGGCGATGATCCACCACCTCTTCGTCTTCATGATGTCCACAAATGGGCTCCAGAAGGGTTTGATGACCCATGGCAGATAGAGCCAGCTGGTGTAGAAGGCGGCGTCCGCATTGGAGAGCCCAAGCCTCTTGTACATGATTAGCGCGAAGGTTGTCGCTACGACCGCATAAGGGATTCCCTCCGCGAAGTAGAGGGAAGGCACCCATGACCATGGGGATCTATTTTTTCCTTTCATTCCGAATCTGTATTTAACTCACCTGTAAATCTTTTCAAAGATATAAAAAGTTGGAATATGTGGAAAATAAAAAAGCCGCCTCCATTTGGAAGCGGCTCTGCCTTTCTTTGGGTGGGAAATGGGGATCGAACCCACGACCCTCAGGACCACAATCTGATACTCTAACCAACTGAGCTATTCCCACCATCAAATTTGCGGTGCAAAGATATGGGTTATTCTCCGTTTTTGCAAGCACATAGGACGGATTTTTTTGAAATACGTGCAATCGTGTTGTTTATCAAATATTTACATTCGTTTGTCGGGGCGGGTTGGGGAGAAATGCTCCGCCAAAGCGTAGGGGAATGCGAGGGTTCGGATTGTTTTTCCTTGTTGATTGTATGTTTTTTTAGTGCTGAAAGTTTACCTTTGTGATAAAAGAATATGCGCATGAAAGAATATATTGATTACCAATTAAAGGGAAATAACACGTTTGGTATTCCCGCTCTTTGCGATAGGTTTATCGAGTATGCGGGCATCGACGAGTTGAAGGACTTATATGCCCGCAAACTGTTTGAGGGGAAATGGATGTCGATCGGGTGCGGTGCGAATCTGCTTTTCTGCGACGATTACCATGGCGTGATAATCCATTCAGTCGCGCGGCAGGTGGAGATACGGGAGGAGAACGACCGTAATCTGCTTGTGAGAGCGGAAGCGGGACTCGTATTGGACGATTTCATCGCACAGGCGGTTGATAACGGTTGGGGAGGAATGGAGAACCTGTCCGCCATCCCTTGCAGCGTAGGAGCCGCACCGGTCCAGAACGTCGGAGCCTATGGCGTGGAGGCGAAGGATGTGGTGGAGAGTGTCCTTGTTTTTGACACGAGGGATGGTTCGGCCCGCACGTTCACCAATGCCGAATGCGCCTTTGGTTACCGCAATAGTTTTTTCAAGACCCATCCGGAGTATGTGGTTGTTTCGGTGGACTTTCGGTTGACGAAGAAAGGCAATTGGCAGTTGCGTCTGGATTATGGGAATCTTCGTTCCGCTTTGTCTCCTCAATTTTCGGAGAGTGACGATGCTTTGCGGGAGATCCGTGAGGCGGTTTGCCGTATTCGCCACGAGAAGTTGCCGGATCCTGCGGTTATAGGCAGTGCTGGCAGTTTCTTCAAGAATCCTGTGGTGGATTGCGCCGTGGTGGACAGATTGCTCCTCGACTATCCTAAAATGCCTTTTTATGAGATGGGTGAGGGCCGCAAGATCCCGGCCGGCTGGATGATTGAGCAATCAGGCTGGAAAGGGAAAAGGATGGGCAATGCGGGCGTGTATGAGAAGCAAGCGTTGGTGCTGGTCAACCTTGGAGGCGCATCCGGCAAGGAGGTGTGGCGGTTGGCGCAAAATATCGTGGATTCGGTCAGGGAGAAATTTGGCGTGGAGATTTCTCCTGAGGTGATAAAAGTTTCTGAATAGGGTCCGGTTAATCTGTCCGGTCCGCAAGCGATTTCATAGACATAAAAACGACAAGAGCCTAATCAAATGATTAAGCTCTTGTCGCAAACTAGTTTTTTCACGTTTTTTCTAAGGTTAGACGGATATAGTATATTTATATAATAGGGTCTAATTTTATTTTAGAAACTTTAGGATTTTGTTCCTTATCGTTTCTATTGCAAGTTTACGATGAATTCGCTCTTTTCTTGTGGACTATTTGTGAATTTTTGTGGACAAAAGCGAAAATCCACACGATTCTATATTTTGTCCACATCGCAACGGCTGAAACCCTTGTCCCTTTGTGGACGTTCCGGTGCCCTGATCCTCCAATCATACCCTCCCAAAAAACAAGAAAAGCCGTGAAAGATATTCACGACTTATTCTTATTGTGCTTCAAAATGGTACTAAATTAAGGTTTGCATATAGTGTTTATGTTTACAAATAAGGGTCATTAATTTTTCATTGCAATATTATCCCATTGGTACGGTTTCCATGTGTACAATTTGAAAAAATATGTGGACAATTTTAAGTTTTTAGACCTTCCACATGTGCGGAAAAGCCTATTTGAGTGACTTTTCTAAATTTATACATTTATTTCTTGCCGAAGATTTTCGACTTGCGTTTCCGGGGGAAGGCGGGGAAAAGATTGTGCACAAAATTTATGGAGGGAAAGCCGATTGGTACTTCCCCCTAATTTATTTTTTTTGTTTTCATACTAAAAATAGAATTTGTTCGTTTTTTAGACAGATGACATTATTAACAAAATCAACAATGTGCGTATGATAAAAACTTTTACTCAAAATTTTCTTATTTACGATTGGACGGAAGACAGCAGGGACAGCAAGACCGACGAGGTGGTTCCTGAGGAGGATTGTTTATCTCCTTCGGAGGAGACCATCACGTTCTTGAAGAATTTCGCCAGGTCTTTCTCCTTCGATTTGGACATGGACGCGCGTTCTGCGTTCCCAATTGCATGAGATAAAATTAATTGTTGTTCTTTTCTGGGGAAGGCGCGGGAAAAGCTGAAGCTTTTTTCGCGCCTTCCTTATCTCCTTCCGCCTTGTAGGGATTAGGATAATTCCAAACCTAATTCTTTGGTGAGTTTAGATAAGCTTGTGTTGTGCTCCAACATTTTAATGAAGAGTTCTTTGTTGGTGAATGTTTTCGCGTTTTCGTTCGCCTCGCATATTCGGATCTCCAGTTCGATGCTTCCGTTGTGGAGCGCTTTCCTGAGGTAGTTCACAAGCCTTATCTTTTCATCCAGCATGATCTCCTCTTGGGAGGAGTTGTAGACGGCCAGCATGACTCTGCAGTCGGTCCCCAGTACGGGTTTGCATTGCTGGATAGTCTGTTGTAGGACAGGCTTTTCTTTTGTGAATTGGGTGTAGTCGTTCCATGCCTTGACAAGCGCTTCTTGTGAGAACGCCTCCCTTTCCGCACTGATTGTCTCCGTCTCCTCTGCCTTCTTCTGCTCCACCTCCACTTTCCTCTGCATGGAGTCTTTTATGGAGAATGACATGACCTTGCTGTTCCCTTGGGCCTGAGTCTGTTTGGCGGCAGGTTGGGCCTCCGTTCGAGATGCTTGTGGCGTGGATGTTGGATTGGAAGTTTGGGCCGGTTGCCCTTGTCGGAGGGCAATGGTGCTAGGTAAGAATATTTCGATCGGTTCGTCTTGGGGGAACCATTCGTCTACCCAATTATTTTTTTTTTTCATCCGACAGTTGGCAGAGTCGGATAAGTGTCAGTTCCACGAGTAACCGTTTGTTTTTACTGACCTTGTAGTTGAGGTCGCATTGGTTGCAGACCATCAGCGCTTTGTAGAGGAATTCGTTGGAGCACGTCTCGTTTTGGGCCTGTTTCAGGTATTGCTCCTTCACGTTAGCCCCCACATCCAACAATTGGATAGTCTGTGTGTCTTTGCAGACCATCAGGTTCCTCAGGTGGGAGCTGAGACCGTTCACGAAGTTTTGCGCCTCAAATCCCTTGTTTAGTATCTCGTTGAATATCAGCAGACATTCGGACACTTTCCCTGCGAAGAAGAAATCCACCAGTTTGAAATAGTAGTCGTAATCCAGTACGTTCAGGTTCTCCAAAACGCCCTGGTAGGTGATGTTCCCCTCCGTGCTGGCCGCTATCTGGTCGAATATTGACAAAGCGTCGCGCATGCCGCCGTCCGCCTTCTGTGCGATGATGCCCAAGGCCTCCGTTTCAGCTTTGATGCCCTCCTTTTCCGCCACCATCTGCAGGTGTTTGACGGTGTCCTCTATGCCCATACGGTTAAAATCGTAGATTTGGCATCGGGAGAGTATGGTAGGCAAAATCTTGTGCTTCTCGGTTGTCGCGAGGATGAATATCGCATGAGCGGGAGGCTCTTCCAGCGTTTTCAGGAACGCGTTGAAGGCGGCCTGTGAAAGCATGTGCACCTCGTCGATGATGTAGACGCTGTATTGTCCCACTTGAGGTGGTATGCGCACCTGTTCGATCAGCGACCTGATATCCTCCACCGAGTTGTTGGAGGCTGCGTCGAGCTCGTGTATGTTGTATGATCGTTGCTCGTTGAACGCCCTGCAGGACTCGCATTCGTTGCATGCGTCTCCGTCGGCGGTGGGGTTCGAGCAATTGATTGTTTTCGCGAATATTCTAGCGCAGGTGGTTTTTCCCACGCCACGCGGTCCGCAGAACAGGTAGGCATGAGCCAGATGCTTGCTGGCGATGGAGCGCTTCAACGTATTGGTCAGCGCACTCTGTCCTACGACGGACAAGAATGTGGACGGGCGATATTTCCTTGCAGATACGACGAAGTCTTCCATTTCTGTTTTCTACGTTTCAATTACGCGAAGATATGAAAATAATTAGGAAATGGAAATCTACTGTTGGTAGTTTTTCAACGCAGGGTGAAAAAATAAAGAGAGGGCGCCTATGGCGACACCCTCTCCTTCGGATATTGAAGATGTGGTAATTGATGTTAGATCAAATTCGGTCTAAAGCCTGGCTCAAGTCGTCGATGATATCATCGACATGCTCCACACCAA
>JAGCGM010000144.1 GCA_017649635.1 Paludibacteraceae bacterium
CGGATATTTGGAATTCTGAACGAATAGTCTTAAGTTTGGGTATAGCAGTGATGATTGATCTGCATCTTATTGTAAATGATGTTGAACCTAATTTTTACGGCCATGAAAAAAGGAATCGCAATTTTCGCAGTGTTGGGCGTATGCGCCGCAGCTGCAGTGATCTATCAACAGCACTTGAATAACACGTGCGTAGTTAGTGCAGCGAATGTGGAGCCAGAGCCAGACATGGTGCTTCAGGAGCCTGTAGAGGAAAACCTGGGTGGGGAGCAGCTCTTCTCCTCCATTAGGGATGAGTTCACATCTGCACAAGAACAACCGTCCTTCTATGAGTGACGGATGACGTGCGGGTAAGTTTATAACAAGTTAATGTTCACCCGATAAAGGTAGGGTGGGAATGAAACAGGGGTCTCTTCGGGGGCCCCCTTTTTGTTAATTATGAATTTTGAATTATGAATTATGAGTTTATGGGGATGTGCGGCTCTGCGCAATGCTCGCATCCGAGCCCTGAAAGGGCGTAACACATATAGCCTAGGGCAACGCCCTAGGAATTTATGAATTACGAAACGTGCGTTTCTACGCAATGCGCACAACCTTAGCCCTGGAAGGGCGACATCCTCCAGGCAGGGGTGTTAACCCCTGTGCATGAAACGGCGGGTACAACCGAGCCCTGAAAGGGCGACACAAGATAATTATGAATTTTGAAACGTTAGTTCGACGTAGTCAATTATGAATTATGAGTTTATGGGGATGTGCGGCTCTGCGCAATGCTCGCATCCGAGCCCTGACAATTATGAATTGCTAACGTCTCCCGCTACCCATTTGCTCATTTAAATGAATATCGCTACCTTAGCGGCGCTATTTTTAGTATAATACCATGAAGAACAATTTTCAATATGTAGTTTGGGCGCTTGCCGCCATCATCTTTTCAGTGGGCAATGTATTCGCGAAGGTGGATATCACCTCGAACGGTGTCTATTACGTCTTCCACTCCTCGGGCATGGCGCTCTCGTCGGTGGACGGGACACCGAACCTCCATACCTTCAACGCGGGTGAGGCGCAGCAATTCCGCTTCGTGCAGTCGGGTAGTTCCTACCTGATAAAGAGTGTGCAACGTAATTCGAACGTAGCGAAGACGGGGCAGTGGAACACGGAGTTCTCCTCCTCTACGGGTAACGCCGCCAAGTTCTCCGTGGAGGATTGCGGCGGTGATTACGTGCGCTTCCGATGTGCCGATAACAATCTATGCCTCGGTACGGACGGTACCGTGCCGGGTGCCAGCGTCTATTCGGACAAGAACGGACGTGAGACGCTCCACCTCTGGTATCTGCGTGAGGCGAACGGTTCTTCCTTGATCACGGATGGTCTGTACATGACCATCGAGAAGGCTGAACTCTTCCTTTCGACGACGAAGGTCGGTGATGGGGAAGGGGAGTACCCTGTGCGTTCCCAAGAAAAACTGTTGGCTGAGATAGACGCCGCGAAATCGGTCTACGAATCGCCTACCTCCCAAGCGGAGGTGGTCTCCGCCACGACGAAGCTGGCGGACGCCCTCAATGCCTATAAGGCGGAACGTAATTCGCCGGTCTCCGCAGGCGTGAAGTACTATATCGTCCATGCCAGCAACCGTTACCTCTCCAACGAGAACGGTAATGTTCAGATCAAGAACCGCTCCAACGACACGAAGCGGCAGTTCGTCTTCGAGGCGATGAGCGATGGCTCGTATGCGCTGAAGAACGTGGCGTCGGGCACTTACCTGACCGCTTCGGGCGAGTATGACGTGAAGATGGCGAACGGAACCTCTTCGTCGGCCGCCCACTTCAAGGTGGCTTACGCGCCGGACGAGGAGCGCTACATCCGTTTGCAGGTGGTCTCAAGCGGGAAGTTCTTGGGCACGGACGGCACATCGGACGGCAAGGGTGTCTACAGCGACAAGAGCGGTTCTGACGGGAAGCATTATTGGTACCTCGTGCGGGTGGATGCCCCCTTCGGACAACCCTACCACTCCTTCCTGATCGGTAGCTCGGCGATCCGCATGGGCATGGACTGGCTCGATGCGGAGGGCAAGCATATCAATGCGCATGGCGGATGTGTGCTCTATGAGGATGGCACCTACTATTGGTTTGGCGAGAACTACCGCCCTTCCCCTGTGCGCAGCAACGGTATCGTCTGCTACACCTCGAAGGACCTCTACAACTGGAAGAGGGAGTGCATGGCGTACGAATGCCCTGAGCAACCGCTAAGGAGCGATTACCAGGATATGAACTATGGCCGCACTTTGGAGCGCCCGAAGGTGATGAAGTGCCCTAACACGGGGAAATATGTCATGTGGGTGCACTGGGAGAATGGTTCAGGCTATGCGGCCTCGCGCGTGGCCATCCTCTATGCGGATAAGATCACAGGCCCGTATAAGTTCGTGAAGACGATGCGTCCGAGGGGGGATGCGCAACCTTCGGGTTCGCGCGACCAGACATTGATGTTCGATCCAGACTACAACGTGGGTTACCACTTCGGGTCGGCCGAGGAGAACATGACGATGCATGGTACCCTGCTGAAGGATGACTTCCTGGACCTGAGCAACACGTGGGAACGCATGTTCGTCGACAAGCAGTATGAGGCGCCCGCCATATTCAAGTACCATCAGCGCTTCGTGGCGATCACCTCGGGCTGTACGGGTTGGGATCCGAACCCTGCCCACTCCTCCTATTCACAGCTCCCGCTGTCGGGTTGGGCGGACAATGGCAACCCGTGTGTGGATGCGAACGCTAACAAGTCTTATTGTAGCCAAAGCAACTACGTCTTCAAGGTGCCGGGCAAGTATGATGCCTACATCTACATGGGTGACCGATGGAAGGGCGGCGACTACTTCCCGGATGCCAACGTGGGCGAGTCATGGCACATCTGGTTGCCGATCGATATGCGCAGTGGCTATCCGATCATCCGTTTCTACGGGGAGTGGAGCCTCGATCTATTTGATAAATTGAACCGCTATAGGCGTGTGGAGACGTTTGAGCCGGGCAAGACCTACCTCTTGCTCTCCAAGAATGCGAACAGGATATTGTCCAACAAGGAGGGCAAGCTGGCCCTGACGGAGGACAATGACGACATCAACCTCTCGTTCAGGGTCTCCGCAAAGGAAGACTATTATATCCTGACGGACGTGGCTTCCGGTAAGGCTTTGGACGCCACGGATGGCGGGCTCTCGTTGCGGGACTCCTCCGGCTCCCACGAGCAGCAGTGGAGGATTGTCTCTTCGGGCACGCATGACGGCTATTACTACTTCTATCCCCGCAGTTCCTCCTCTTCCGCCATGACGAACTTCAGCGCCACGCCGACGCTGAACGGTGTGGTCGGCTTGGGTACGGCGGGCAAGACCGCAAGCTGCCAGTTCGCCTTCTGTTTCGATTCGAAGAAAGTACATTATGCACCGATATCTGACGAGTCGGATGGTTCCTACGCTCGGTGGATCGAGTCGAAGGGATACAGGAAGGTGGAGCCGGTAGGGTTGCCTGAACTCTATGCGAACGAAGGATTGGGAGATGATTTGATGGTCTATACAGGAAAGAATCAATTGACGGTGCGCTCTCCCCGCGCATGCGACGTCTATATCTATACGTTGGATGGCCGCCTAACACGCTCCTTCGGTGTTGAGGCTAATGCCTTGGTGGATTGTCAATTGCCGGCCGGCGTTTACTTGGTGAACGGACGGAAGGTGGTGGTGGAGTGATAAATAAACAGAGATGGCTGACGAACGACTCGTCAGCCATCTCTGTTTTGTTTCTATGAAGGGGTTTATTCCTTCTTGATGATCTTGAATGATTCTCCGTTCTCCAATCTGATGATGTAGAGGCCTTCCTTGAGGTTCCCGATGACGGAAGATTCACCCGCGTTGAACGTCCGTACGAGTAGACCGTTTATGTTGTAGATGGATCCTGCCAATTCGTTGAGGCCCTTCTGCGCGGCGCACAACTCCTCCATGCCGGTGAACTCCATGACTGGTCCGGTGTAGCTCTCCCCTTGGATGCCTTTCTGGTATACCTTGACGTAGTTGACGTACATCTTCGCCTCACCGCTTTGCAATGCGCTGATTTGGTTGATGTCGTAGATTTTAGGGAAATCACCGCCGATCGCCAGGTTGAAGAGGAGGTGGAACTCATGATGGAAATAAGTTCCTGCGCTTCTCTGTGAGCTTCTGTCTCTGATATCCAGTTGGAAGTAGGGTCTTGCGTTAGGGTAGCGGTCTTGGTCGACATACATGACGAGCCTTTGATCGTCCCAGTAGAGCGTGTAGAGGTGGAATTCCCCGTCCTGTAGGGAGTAGTCCCAAGTGACGCTCTGTGTGCTCATCTCGTGAGCGCTGGAGGAAGGTCCCCAGTGGCATGCGCCGTTGAAGTACCGATCTTGGCTGCCTCTGTTGAAAGCCTCGGCGTTACCCATTTCCAGGATGTCGATCTCTCCGTTGGCCGGCCAGCTTCCCACTTCGTCGCCCATCATCCAGAAGGCTGGCCAGAGTCCGTTGCCGGTCTTTGGCAGGCGGATGCTCGCCTCTACCTTGCCGTGGCAGAACTTCATCTTGCCCTGCGTGTTCAAACGTCCTGAAGTGCACGATTTACCGTTCGATTGCTCTTTCCTCGCTGTGATGATGAGGCAACCGTTTCCTTCGGAGTCTTTGCCGACCTCGATATTGTTTCTGCTATAATATTGCAATTCGTTGTTGTAGCCTCCGTAGCCGTTCTCCTCGATGTTCCACACGTTGCTGAGCTTGCCGTCGTCGAATAACTCCTGCCAAACGAGTTTATATCCGTCCACTTCGCCCGTTCCTCTTTGTGAGTTCGGGTCGTAGGTCGAGGAGCTTTGTTGGTCAAGTTTCTTGAGGAGCGTGACCTCGTCGATGTAGACGACCGCGTCACGCTGGAGGTCGCCACGGTCCACCATGACGAAGAAGTCCTTGTAGGTGCCTTTCGGCGCGCTCTTCAGGTCGAATGTGACGGTGGTCCATCCGTTGCCGCCGAGGTAGGCGGTGTTGTATTCGTAGTTATCGGCCGGTCCGGACTCCAGCTTGAAGGCGACGTCCCCTTGGGTTTGCTTGAGGAACTTCACCGTCGCGTATGAATAGTCGTTGTCGCCGGAACCGATGTTGAGGGAATAGACACCCCTGAGGATCACGCCCGCCCAGTTGTCCGTGCCGACAGGACGGGTGCATTTGAGCACTTTGGATGAACTGTTGACGTTGTCCGGAGAAGGATTGCTTACAATCTCACTGAAGGCGCCGCTGACGTCTTCCCAGCCTTTAGCGTCACTCTCGAAATCGTCCAAGACGATGCTGTCTTGCGCGTAGGCCGCCGTGATGGAGAGGACCGACAATGCAATAATAGTTTTTATTCTCATCATAATGATATTAGAAATGGTTTATGTCTCCTTAACTTTTAGAACCGATACTTTCAACTTGAAAAAGAATGTGTTAGATACTTTTTTGTTCTGACAATCGAATCCTTTTGCAATTTTCGTAAATATATGCGAGTTTACCAACTCTTTTTTGAAAAAAATGGGTTTTGGACTTTGGGAAGTTAAGAG
>JAGCGM010000145.1 GCA_017649635.1 Paludibacteraceae bacterium
CTCATTGACAGACAAAACGCACTTGCGAGATCTGTTCGATAAGACTAATTTCAACGACGTCAAAGATCAATTTAGTCCCCTCATCCCGGGGCTGTTTGATTAATATTTAAACTCGTCCTATTTTAACGGGACACTAATGAACATAAACATACTCGAACTCTAAGGTTTATGCGAAAATACAAAAAAAGAAGATTCGTTGGATTCAAATAGTTAAAAATTAAGAGTTAAAAGTTAAGAATTACAAGTTCGGAGAAGGCAATTATTGGGGGAATGAGAGTTTTTCTTCATGGTTAGGATTATGGCAGGCATTAAATCACCACTCTATAGTTGATGATCACATAGAGGATTGTTGTTTATTCATGTCAACAAGCATTCTATCAACGACATCCTTCATCAAAGGCACATCTTCTCGAACTGTTCGGAAAACCACATCAATATCAACCTCGAAATAATGGTGAGCTATTTTATCACGCATCCGCATCACTCCATTCCAATACACTTCCGGATAATGAGGGAACAATTCCCCGTGTGTTTGTTTGTCAAGGCCCTTCACCGCCTCGCCCAAAGCTATTAAGTTCATACAAACCGCATCAAGGCGCATCGATCCTTCAGGAGAACAGAGCAATTCATTAGGGTCATCAACAGAGGAGACCCTTTCTAAAATTGTATCAATAGTCTTGCGGATTTTTTGCAAGCTATCTATCACTATCTCACGGTCATACATACACACACTCCTTTTGAATACGTTCTCTCAAGAGGCTATTCATACCATCACGGACACGCACCAAATCGACCCGGCTACCCAACAATTGTTCCAAATCGGTCTGAATCAAATCAAGTGTAAGCAGAGATGGAACCCTACCCTCATAACACACATCAACATCACTGTCCTCCGTCTGTTCATCACGGGCCACAGATCCGAAAACGCCTAACCGTGTCAGGCCATATCTGCTTTCCGCCGTTGGCTTATAGAGGCTCAACAAGTGTAGTATTTCCGTTCTTGTCTTCATCTCAATTCCTCTTTTAATTTTACTGTTTGTAAAAATAGTCAAAATTATGGAAAACAAACTTTTTTCGCTCAGAAATGTATAAAGGAGCAGTCAGACCGTCCTCATAGATAATGCACCCGCAAACAATACATTCCTACTGCTGAATCAACTTATTCAGCATGGCATAGATAGTGAGACCGGAGATGGATTTGATGTTCGTTTTGCTCGTGATGTTTTTCCTATGGGTGATGACCGTATGGATGGAGAGGTTCAGTTCGTCGGCTATCTCCTTGTTGGTCAACCCCTTGGCTACCAATTTCAGCACATCCTTCTCCCTCGCGGAGAGTTCGCAGCTTTGCGAAGAGTCCTTGTCCGTGCTCTTGGAACGGGTGGTCCGTAGCTTGTTGAGAATGACCGAGACATTATCGTCCCGTTCAATGACATTGTCGAACATCTTCAAGACCACGGCGGAAGTATAATCCGTATGGAGCGCCAAGATGACCAGCTCGTCGTTCTCACGTTTCCAGTCCTGAAACAACTTGTCCAGCTCCTCTTCCCTGAGCAGTTTAGGGTTGACGACAAGAATATCCGCCCCGCTTCTGCCCACAACCTGAGGGTAGGAGCGATAGACCTTCTGCACCTTCATTTCAGGCGTTTCGTTGATGATCTTCTGCAGGCCTTCCGTGATGATCACGGAGGATTCCATGAGCACGATGTTCCGCATCTTCATAGCGCACCTCCTTCCTTCCTGCTGAAATAAGGGATCAATATCTTCTCCTCGATGATGGCATGCTTGTCAAGGTCCTTGGAGAGTTGCGCGAGGTCGAACCACACCCCGATCCGCTCGTTAGGCATGATTTCAGCCGGCAAATACTTGATGATGATGTTGGTGAGGTCGCTTAACTTGTCCCCTATGTTATCATGCATGTACGTCATCTCATGGGAATCCTTGGACATCACAGAGCGGTCCATCCTTTCCGATATGCGCGGGAAGAGCGTGGTCTCCTCCTTCTCGAAATGGTTCGTCACCTCGTTCTGGTACTCGCCGAAGAAGTCCATCAGCACCGCACCGATCTCGCCGGCCGCCTGGGCAATGCGCTCCACATGCTTGCAGATATGGGGCAAACGATGGTTGATGTAATAATCATGGGAGGCTTTCAGGTAACGGACAAGCCACTCGCCCTCTATCGCCCGGATCTCCTCGTCCGAAGGCATGTAGTCATCGAACGTGTATACGTTGCAGAGCATCAGGAACAACGAGACAGGCACCTCCTCGCTCCTGCAGATCTCCTCTATGCGTTTCTCCCCAAAGCCCAGCTTCATACCGAAACGCGGTAACATTAGAATCAACTGGGGATTCACGTCCAAAACGTCTGAGAACTTTTGTCTTGCAATAAACATTTTCGATTCCTCCCTATATTTTTAATTCTACATCTTTTTCTTTTCCTCGACGTCGCACTGATGGCACCCTTCGCAGCCATGGTCTCCGCACTTGCAGGAGGAGCCGCAGCCGCAACCACAACCGCCCTTGTTGGACTTCAGCACGCGCCTCACGCTCCAAGCGACAGCCGCCACAATGATCACCGCCACCACTATTGTTTGCATCGTCTCATTCATCGCATACCCTCCTCAAAAGATTAATTGACCAACTTGATGGATGATGAACGAGACCACCCACGCGACCATAGTGGTATAGACCACGGAGAAGAGCGCCCACTTGCGGTTCGACTCCTTGGCGATGGCCGTCACCGCCGCCACGCAAGGGTAATAGAGCAACACGAAGACCATGAAACCGAACGCCACCAACGGTGTGATCGGGTTCCCCTCACTGTCCCGATGGGCGGCAAGGGCGGTCTTCAACCCTTCCGACTCCTCATCGGCGGAGAGGTCCGCGTGGTAAAGGACACCCAGCGACGAGACGATGATCTCCTTCGCGGCCGCACCCGTAAGGATGCTGACCCCCATCTTCCAATCGAAGCCCAACGGACGAACCACCGGCTCGATGAACTTACCCATCCTGCCGATATACGAGTTCTCCTTCTGCGCCGACGCACGGCTCAGCTCCAGCTCGCCCAGCTTCGTCTCCTTCTCCTCCTGCGACAACGACGAATCACTCTCCGTAGCCTCAACCAAGGCGTCGATCTTGTCCGTCTCCTCGTTGTGCGTAGGGAAATAGCAGAGCGCCCAGATGATGACCGAAGCCACCAGGATGACCGAGCCCATCTTCTTCAGGTATTGCACCGCCTTCTCCCACATGTGCAGCAGGGTGTTGCGAGCCGTCGGTATACGGTATGGAGGGAGCTCCATCACGAACTGTTCAGAATTGTTCTTGAACTTCGTCTTCTTCAGCAACAGAGCGGTACAGACCGCCACCGCAATGCCCAGCAGATAGATGCTCAGCAATATCAGCGCCTGATTGGACTCGAAGAAGACACTCACGAAGAGGAGGTAGACCGGCAGCCTGGCGGAGCAGGACATGAACGGAATGGCCATCATCGTGATGATACGGTCCTTAGGGTTCTCCAGCGTCCGCGTGGCCATGATGGCAGGGACGCCACACCCGAAGCCCGTCAGCAGAGGAATGAACGACTTGCCATGCAAGCCCATCTTGTGCATCAGTTTATCCATGATGAAGGCCGCACGGGCCATATAACCCGTATCCTCCAAAAGTGATATGAAGAAGAAGAGTATCAATATGTTAGGCAGGAAGACGATCACGCCTCCCACACCCGCGATGATACCGTCCACGATCAGGTCGGAGAGCATTCCCTCGCCTAGCAGGCTACGCATGGACTCGCCTAGCCACTCCACACCAGCCTCGATCCACCCTTGCGGGATAGCGCCCAACGAGAAGGTCGCCTGGAACATCAGCCATAGGAAAAATATCAGGACGGGGAATCCCAACCATTTGTTTGTCAATATCTTATCTATCTTATAAGCGGAATCGTCCGAATCCTCGTCCGGCGATGACAACGTCTCGGCCAAGGCACCACGGATGAAACCGTACTTGATGCCCGTGATGACGCTGACCATGTCCTCGCCATACTCCTCCTCTATCTCCTTCCGGCACTGGTCCACCACCTGACGGATGGAGGAGACATCACCGATATGTTTCTCCAGATGCTTATAGGTGACGGAATCGTTCTCCAACAATTTGATTGCCACGTAGCGGAACGGGAAGTCCACCGCCACCTCGGCATGCTCCATGATGAGCGGTTTGATTTTGCCGATGGCGCCCTCCACCTCGCTTCCGTAATTGATATGGATATGCTTGGTGACCTCATCCGCCTCCTCATAGACCGAGATGATGTGGTCCAGCACATGATCGATACCCTTGCCCGTCTTGGAGTTGGTCGGAGCGCAAGGGAAGCCTAACATCTTCTCCAGCTGCACATCATCCAAGGCCATGCCCTTCCCCTCCAGTTCATCGTACATGTTCAGCGCCATGACCATGCGCACGTTCATGTCGATCAGCTGTGTGGTGAGGAAAAGATTACGCTCCAGGTTGGAGGAGTCCACGATGTTGAGCACCACGTCAGGGTGTTGCTCGGTGATGTATTCACGCACATAGAGTTCTTCGGGGGAGTATTCCGTGATGGAGTAGGTGCCAGGGAGGTCCACCAGATTAATCGTGTAGCCATCTTTGTAGAAGGTGCCCACCTTAGACGAGACCGTCACGCCGCTGTAGTTGCCGACGTGTTCACGCAGTCCGGTCGCATGGTTGAAGAAGGAGGTCTTTCCGCAGTTAGGGTTACCCACCAAGGCGACCGTGATGGTCTTGGTCTTGGCGACGATCTTATTGCGCACCTCCTCGGAGAAGGTGCCGGTCGATTCCGAGAACGCATCCTCATCCACCTCATCCATCAGGATGACCTCGATGTGGCTGGCCTCGCTTCGGCGCAGAGAGACATGGCTTTGCATCACCTTGTACTCGATAGGATCCTGAAGAGGAGCGTTCTTAAGGACGGTCACCCGTTCCCCCTTCACGAAGCCCATCTCCATCACACGATGGCGAAAACCTCCGTGTCCGTTCACCTTCACGATGACACACTGTCCACCTTCACTGACATCCGCCAGCGTTCTCACAGCGTCCTCTCTAATATCAACGTCCTTCTGGTTCATATTTCAATTCATGCCTCCTTGCCAACTATTGCTTCATGGGAGGGATGGTCCCTTTGCCTATTGTCGGCAAATGTATCCCTCCGAAAACTCCTCTTCATAATCTGCCACAAAGATACGGCGAAAATCGACACACGACACACCCGCCGCGCAAATATCGTCCTTTTTCGTCCGAATTACCCTTGGGGCTTAACTAACATGCAAAGGTAACGGATAAGGAGATGGGGAGACATCCCTATTTGTAGGTATAAAAATGAGAGGATGGGCATTTGTGGGGAGGGGAGGAAAATTATGAATTATGGATTAAGAATTTGAAAAAATTTTTATATTTGCATGCATGTTACATCATTCATAACTATCAGTGAACATATGAAAAAAATAGCACTTACCATTCTTCTCAATGCATTATTTGCGATGAACAGTATAGCGGCCGATTGGAAGCCCGTCAGCCTCAGTTCAAAAGTGACCAACGTGCAACCCATGACAGGTATGGTGTTATGGACCTCGGAGGCAAGTGACCACTATAGCGCCTACGGCAAATGCCATGCGCTGGAATACTCATATGTGGCACCATGCAAAGTGGTGAAAGGATGCAATGCGGATAGCTCGATAAACTATGACTGGAGCTATCTGGAAGATCTGCTGGATGATATCAAGAGCCGCAACCATCAGGCTGTGATCCGTTTCTTCTACGAATATCCGGGAGAGGCGATGGTGGATAAGAATGTGGGCACGACAGGTGTCCCAGCCTACATCAAAGCCCGTTCGGACTACAAAGAGAGCAGTAAGACCGTGGCCGGTGATGGCTTCACATACTATGCGGATTGGAGATGCACCGAACTGCAACGCTTCACCAAACTGTTCTATACCGATTTCGCCAAAAAATACGAGAAGGACCCCCGCATAGCCTTTGTGGAAGTGGGTTTCGGCCACTGGTCCGAATACCACATATACGACGAGAACGGTGTGAACATTGGCAAAGACGGCAACTTCCCCTCCAAAGATTACCAGAAAGAGTTTTTCCTGCACCTTGCCAACGTGATGGGCAGCATACCTTGGGCTATCAGCATCGATGCGGCGGATGACGACTATTCTCCTTTTGCGGATGATAAAGATTTGCGGAAATTGGCTTTCGGATTGTTCGACGACTCCTTCATGCACAAGGAACACGAGAAGACCTCGAAAGACGGCTACAATGAGGAGTGTTGGATCACAATGGGCAAAGACCGCTGGAAAACAGGCGTTTGCGGAGGTGAAATAAGCTATTACAGCGATTCTGACCAGAAGAATTTCACCAGAGAGGAAGGCATGTACGGACTTACCTGGAAAGACCAGTCGGAAAAATACCATATTACTTTCATGATAGCGAACGACAACCCTTCGAAGAACAGTTACAAAAACGCGGACCGTTTCAAGGAGTGCAGCATGATGGCTGGCTATCATTTCGTGGTCACCAAATGCGTAACCGATGGCACGCAGACCAAAATCACGGTGGAGAATAAAGGCGTGGCACCACTCTACCGAGACGCTTACTTCGCGATCGGCTCAATACGTTCGGAACAATCCCTCCGTGGATTACTGCCGGAAGAATCGATTGAGGTCACCATAGACGCCGGACTGGAATGCGACAAAAACGGACGCGCCCTCTCCAAGCCTGTGATCGCCAGCGACTACATACTCGACTCGCAGACCATCGAATATGACTGCAACTACAACACCACAACTGGTCTCCAAATGGTCGAGCAGGAATCCACAGACGACAACCAACGGTATGACCTCTCAGGAAAAAAGGTTTCCGAAAACCACCGTGGCGTGGTAGTCGTCAAAGGGAAAAAGATATTGGATAAATCACTTTTATCCCGCTAAACAAAGGACTAACTTTTCATAAATTATAATCATTATGGCAAACAAGTATTCAGGCACACAGACTGAGAAGAATTTAGAGGCCGCCTTCGCAGGCGAGAGCCAAGCACGTAACAAATACACCTACTTCGCGTCGAAGGCGAAAAAGGAGGGGTTCGAACAGATCGCGGCCATCTTCCAGCAGACGGCAGACAACGAGAAGGAGCATGCCAAGCTTTGGTTCAAGGAGTTGGAAGGCATCGGCTCGACCGCGGAGAACCTGGCCGCCGCAGCTGACGGAGAGAACTACGAATGGACCGACATGTACGAAGGGTTCGCCAAAACAGCGGAAGCGGAAGGATTCAAGGACCTCGCCAGAAAGTTCCGTTTGGTGGCAGCCATCGAGAAACGCCACGAGGAGCGCTACCGCGCCCTGCTGAAGAATGTGGAGACTGCCCAAGTATTCGAGAAGAGCGAAGTGAAGGTGTGGGAGTGCCGCAACTGCGGACACATCGTAGTGGGAACCAAGGCGCCAGAGATCTGCCCTACATGCGCCCACCCGAAAGCCTACTTCGAAGTGCACGTGGATAATTTCTAAGGGAAACCCTCACAGGTTGTTCCTCGCATGAATAGAATGATGAGTATTAAATTTTATATTTTAGTTTTTTAAGATGATGAAGCAGTTAATTGGATTATCATGCATAATGGCCTCGGTCATCACGCTCTCTTCCGCTTGCACAGATGCGAACATGAAGAAAGATGCGGAGGGCAACTATGTGGTGGAAACAACAGAGTTGGGCAAGGAGGTGACCGGTTTCGCGGGCAATACACCTCTGAAGGTCTCCATCGACGCAAACGGTAGCATCGTCAAGGTTGAGGCGCTCGAGAACCAAGAGACCCCAGGGTACTTCAAAATGGTCACAGATGACCTGTTACCTAAACTTGAGGGGAAAAATGCGGAAACGATAACGCAGGTTGACGCTGTGTCGGGCGCCACATTCTCCAGCAAAGCCGTGATCAAGAACGCCCAAATCGCCCTGGATTATTACCAGAAGCACAAATAAAACGACGAATCAACCAACCTGTCCTCTCGGGCAGGATGCTAAATGCGGCAGGGTCTCCTCTGCCGCATTTTTTTCACCGACATTTTCAAGATTACATGATTTATTCATTATCAATATATTACAAAGCATTATTTTATCATTAGGCCATGGAACAAAAAAGGGCTATTTTCTTCCGAAAAAAAAGGTTTTCTTCTGATGCGCGGTTCAGAAAAATAGTTACTTTTACAGAAAATAATAAGAAATAGGAATAGGTTAAAAAGAGAGTCATAGACTCTTATATATCAGTTGATTATACTATAATAGAGATGAAGAGGGGGAAGTTTTGCTTAGGAGCGATGGCCTTAGTGGCATTGTGTAATATGATTGGATGTGCGAATGGTGGGCACCGTCCCATGGGAGAAGGAACAGGTACTTATGTTGAGGAAGCGAATGACTCCATCCCCAAGGACTCTGTCGCGACAGACTCCATTGCGGCGGACTCTGCCCGTACCGACTCGACACCCGTCGTTTTAGAGAAAATACCTTTCTGCAAAGATTCCATACTGATACAAAGCCGTGGCGGTAGCCCGAATGGTTGCAAACTGCTCATCCCGCCCATCAAGGTGAAGGGTATCTACATCACGGGTGCGATGGCGGGCACGAAGAACATGAAGAACCTTGTGGAGTTGGTGGAGACGACTGAAATGAACGCTATCGTCCTCGACATCAAAAACGACGGCGGTAATGTGACCTACAAGATGGATAACGCCCAAGCGCAAAACATCGGCGCCTGCGTCCGCTATGTGAAGGATATGCCCGGGCTCATCAAGGAACTCCACGAGAAGGGTATCTACGTCATCGGCCGTATCGTCTGCTTCAAAGACCCTATCTTGGCTAGGAAACGTCCTGATTTGGCGCTCTGCCAGCCAGACAGCACCCCTGTCACGGACGGCAAGGGCAACCCTTGGGTGAATCCGTTCAAGAAGGGCGTGTGGGAGTATATCTGCGACTTGGCGGAACAGGCCACCAGAGACGGTTTCGACGAGATACAATTCGACTACGTGCGTTTCCCTATCGGCAGCAGCGCCAACAAGGCGGTCTATGGTGTGGACCTCAGCACCTACTCCAAGGAACAGGGCCTGACGGACTTCTTCTCCTACGTGGAGAAACGCTTGCATAAGAGCAATATCATCTTCGGCGCGGACTTGTTCGGTACGGTCATCGGTAGCCCTACGGACAGGAAAAGCACGGGACAGGACTACGTGAAAATCGCCTCCATGACGGATAATATCTGCCCGATGGTCTATCCTTCGCACTATGCGTCAAGGACTTTCGGTCTGGACGTGCCGGACGCTCATCCGTACACGACGATACTCAAGGCGATGCAATTGTCACAGGAGGAATTGGCCAAGGATTCTCTTCCGAAGGCAAGGGTGAGGGCTTGGCTGCAATGCTTCTCCGCCCCTTGGGTTCCGGGCCACATCAACTATGGCAGCGCACAGGTGAAGCAACAGATCCAGGCGGTTTATGACGCAGGATACGACGAGTGGATACTTTGGAACGCATCCAACCGTTACGGCCAGGTGAAGGCCGCCCTCTCCAAGTCCAAAGCGCCTGCGGAGAGTGCCGCGAAGAAGGATACTGCCACTCAAGCGAAGCCAATTGACACGACCGCTACTCCAAACGCGAACACGAAAGCGGAAAAACCTGCAGAAGAGTCTCAGTCCACGACATCCGACTCCATCCAACAAGCAGGCAATTGACGCTTCCTCAAAAACAATAAGGGGAAACGAATCAGTCCCTCTTCGACGCCAAGTCTTCCGTGTCGAACAATTGCTTTTGGGCGGTCACATGCGGAAGGAATCTTATCGCAAGGGGAATGATGACCAGGTAGGAAAGCGCCATGACAATCCAAAACATCAAGGCTGTATAGTAAGGATCAATGTATTCTGACGCGCGAATCACGAAGGGGGTTCCCATGCGGAGAAGGATGCCATGGGTGAGCAATAGGATGATGGAATAACGCCCGAGGTAAGAGATGAGCGGAAGACGGACAATCCATGAGGCAAGTATGATGACCGTGAAAGAACCCGCTATGCCATACACGTAAAACCGCAGGAAATTCATATCTGTCTCTCCGAGAAAATAGGAGGTCAAGGCAATAACCGCTATGAGTATCAACAGGATCAGGCCTTTACGCGACGGTTCCATCCTTGAATTGTCCAATTTCCTAAACATATCCTTTTCAGCCATTATGTGTCCCAGGAAGAAAATCGGCACATATTTTAGCATGTTGCAAAGATTCCCGATATCCGCATTGAGGAGATGCGCGAAATAGAAACCCATCACCGCACAACACGAGACCATCCCGAGCATGGCCAATCGCGCATGATTCGGGAAAAACCGTTCGCCTAGCCTGTGAATCGCCCAGAACAATAGGTTCGTCAAAAAAAGACACCATAGGAACCACAAAGGGATGTTGGGATATTCTCCCGGCCATATAAAGGCCCACAACGACTCCCAGCCCAGTACGGTATTGTAATTCATTCCGAAAAGCTGATGCGTCAGGTTCGGGATGATGACCGCCGACATCAGATAAAAAAACACGAACGGCACCAATAGGCTATTGACCTTCTTGATGAGGAATTTGCGGAATCTATCCCCTTCCCGGAAGAATGCGCCTGCGATGAAGAAGAAAGGGGGAACCATGCATGAGGAAAAAAGCACCGACTCCACAATAGGATCGTACGACACATCCTTTATGCCTTTGATATGGAAAAGCATCACTAGGCAGATGCTTATCCCCTTTGCCAAATCTATGTAATCTATTCTGTTTGAACTCATATCTGACGTCGGGAAGAAAAAGTTTGTTACGGATTATCCTTCCTCCCCAACAAGACACAAAGTTATAAATAATTCACAACCCAATTTCATAATTCATAATTGACTTCATCGAACTATCGTTTCATAATTCACGCCATGTGTTAATGTGTTTTCGGTGCCCTAGGCATCCGGTGTTTGTCGGTCAGGCGCAGTAGAGACGCAAAATATTGCGTCTCTACAGAACCGAAACACACAACGGATTCATAAATTCCACAAAAAATGGATCCACGGCCCCAATTCAAAATTCATAATTCAAAATTCAAAATTCTTAATTGTCTTCATCCTGCCCATCCCTCTC
>JAGCGM010000146.1 GCA_017649635.1 Paludibacteraceae bacterium
ACCGTCGCCTTGGCGAGCCATCAGATCGCCATCACCATCTCCTGCGTCACGTGGATGATCAGTTGCGGCATCGCCTCCGCCACCACGATACGCGTCAGCCACCAACTAGGAGCGAAGGAGTTCCATGCCGTGCGGAAAGCGGGGGTCGCCTCCATGCACCTCAGCCTCTTCTTCATGGGGCTCTGTTCC
Organism: Paludibacteraceae bacterium; assembly: GCA_017649635.1. GTDB lineage: Bacteria > Bacteroidota > Bacteroidia > Bacteroidales > Paludibacteraceae > UBA1181. Next base: position 190 of record JAGCGM010000146.1, read on the forward strand.
ATCCTCATCATCCTCTTCAGGACCCCGATCGCGCAAATATTCACGGAGGATGCGGAGGTGATAGAATTGGCCTCCATCCTGCTCATCATGACAGGCATCTACCAGATGGGGGATGGCTTGCAGACCGTCACCATCGGAGCCCTGCGGGGCATGAAGAACGTCATCACTCCGATGGTGGTCGCCTTCATCTGCTACATCGTCGTGACCATCTCCGTCAGCTATTTCTGCGGCATCTACCTGGGTTGGGGCGCACCCGGTATCTGGTTCGCCTATATCCTTGAGCTATACCTCGCCTCCTACCTGCTGGTGAGGAGATTCAGGAAAGACACGAAGAAAATCATCGAGGAGGGAGTTCCTCCTACGGTAGTGGAAAAAATATAGGGACGATGTGCACATCGTCTCGTGCACATCGTCCCTACCCCTTGTAATTGTTCAGAAAAATATATCTATCTTGGCTTAGAAATTCAGCTGAATACCAGCGCTCATGTTCGGAACATCATCGCCATCGCCCAACCAATCCTTGGAGAAGTCAACCTTCACGCCAAAGAAGTCGGAGAACATCCACTTGGCGCCGGAGTACAAACCTAATATGCCATCAGTGTCCGAGTCCGATGTCTTCGATTCAAAGTTTTTTGATTTGCTGGTCGTTGTGCTGTGATAAATGGCCACGCCGCCTTGCACACCTGCATAGACATCCAGGTTTTTCACGAACTCCCAGTTGAATCCGCAGCGAGCGGCAATTGGTAATCTCCACCATTTCGAACTCATTTCAGCGTTTGTGGTGATTCCCTCAAAGTCGATTCCATACAGACAATAGCCCAAGGAAAGGCCCAAGTCGATGGCTCCATTGTCACCGAATTTGTTGGTGTGGATGAACCCATCCTTCAATCCGATCATGGCGTCAACCGAGAACATAGGCGTTTTTGCATTGGCAGATTTGTTGGGACCCCATCCCAACGAAGCCGGCGTACCTGCCATGATACCTAAAGAAAAACTACCTGCATTAGCGAACTGAATCTTCTCCACATTGGATGCGTTTGCACATGTGGCCGCAAAAATAGAAGCAATAATTAGTAAAACTTTTCTCATTACTTTAAAATTAATAATTAGTAATATGTTTTAATAACTCATTAAAGATATGCGAATATAAATAAAATTTAGTTATAATGTATATTTTTAAATGAATAGTTTGTGCCTTGCGGTGTAATTTTTATTATGGCTTCGAATAATCAAGTGGGGGGGGAAATGTCCAAGATGTAACGAATGGTCCGCTTTGTTTGCGTATGTTTTGAATTTTAATACCTTTGCGGACGATTGTCGTTCGTGGCGTGCGATGCGCCTTTCGGACTGATGTGTGTTTAATCATTGATGTGGTTGGCGATTGGACTCTCACCGAGGAAGGTTGTGTGCCATTTTATGAGGATCAACCACGATGTGGTGTATCGAATATTTAAATATTTTGAAAACAAATGGCTGAATTGCTTCAGAAGTTGCGGGAGACCGCAATCCGTTACGGGAAGTTGGCGTCGAAAAAGCTGGGGGAGGCATGGACTTCGTTCCGTGCGAAGTCCGCTGAATGGACCGATTCCGCGACCCGTTATCTGAAAGAAAAAAATATCCCTGAAAAGGTGGAGAAGTGCCGCGAAAAGGCCTCCTGCTGGTCTGCGAGCCTGCGGGAGAGGAGCCGCATGTACCGTGAGAAGGCGAGCCAGTGGGGCGCGAAGGCTTGGAAGAAGACCCGGGAGACATGGACCCTGGTGAAGGGCAAAACGGCCGAGGCGGAGGCTTCCACCCAAAAATTCCTTGCCGAAAAGAATATACCTGAGAAGGTCCAAAAAGCGAAGGACAAGGCGAGGAACGCTTACGACGCCTCTAAGCCTAAATGCTCCGCCGCCTGGGCGTGGATGGTTGCGAAGGCGGGTCTGCTCGCCGCATGGGCAAAAAAAATCTATGAAGAGAAGATCTCCAAATCTATCCCAAGCAATGGTATCTCCCAAGAGGAGACGGACAAGGTGTGGCGATTCACCCCTGATGATAAAGGCTCGGCTGAGGATGTGACGCCTGAATCGGACGCCTCTCCTGAGGTGGCGCATGAAGAGGTGGCGGAGGAGTCGACGACGGAGGAGTTGGCCGAGGAAGACGTTGTGGAGTCGCCAGAAGAAGCGTCGGAAGAAACAGGGAAAGAAACGAGTGAGGAGACGGTGGAGGAGATGCCCGCGCCTGAGAAAGAGGAGCCTGAACCTGCCGCCAAGGAGGAAAAGAGAAAGAGGGGAAGGGGGAAAAAGAAGCGTTCCTGGAAGAAACGTGTGCTCGTGCTCTTCGCTTCGGTCGTCGTGGCGATCCCGCTCGCTTGTGTCCTTTTCTGCTACTGCGTGGATGCGAACACGTTCGGTCTCTTCGGCGCTTCGCCTACGATGGGGCAACTGAAGAACCCTATCCAGATGGAGGCTTCGGAGATCTATAGCGAGGACAATGACCTTTTGGGTAAGTTCTTCGTGGAGAACCGTTCGTCGGTCACTTATGAGGAGCTCTCCCCCGAACTGATCCAGACGCTGGTCTGCACGGAGGACCAACGTTTCTATGAGCATCAGGGCATCGATTACCATGGTATGTTCTCCGCCGCGAAGGATGCGGTGCGCGGTCGTGCCCGTGGCGCCAGCACCATCACCCAACAGCTGGTGAAGAACCTCTTCAAGATGCGCTCGGAGTATACGAAGGGCAGGTTGTGCAACGTGCCTGGACTAAAGACGGCGATCGTCAAGGTGAAGGAGTGCATCGGGGCGGTGCGCGTCGAAAAGCATTACACGAAGAAGGAGATCCTCACGATGTACCTCAACACGGTGACGTTCGGTAACAACACCTTCGGTATTAAGTCGGCGGCGAAGACTTACTTCAACACGACACCGGACAAGCTCACCTACGAGCAGTCGGCCTGCATCATCGGTATCCTGAAGGCGAACACCTACTACAACCCGATCAAGAACCCTGAGAACAATAAGAAGAGACGTAACCTTATCCTCCATCTCCTGGCGGACGCTGGTGCGATGAGTGCGGCCCAGTGCGACTCTCTTTGCGCGACGGATCTGGGTCTGAACATCTACAAGGAGGATATCCTGAGCGGTTATGCGCACTACTTCCGTGAGGCGGTCTACAATGAGCTGCAGGAGTGGTGCGAGAAGAATAACGTCAACCTCTACCACGACGGATTGAAGATCTACACGACGGTCAACTCGCGGATGCAACGTTATGCGGAGGCTTGCGTCGCTCAGCAGATGGGCGAGCTGCAGAAACAGTTCAACAAACACTGGGGCAAGGAGAATCCTTGGCGCGACCAGAAACAACATGAGATCAAGGGCTTCATTGACGATATGCTGAAGAAGACATCGGCCTATAAGGCCTTGTACAAGAAATACAAGGGGGATGGCATCGTCATCGACCAGGAGCTGCGCAAACCGCACAAGATGCGCATCTTCGACTACAAACGGGGCATCACGGATACGGTGATGAGTACCCGCGACTCCTTGGCGCACATCCTGAAGTTCCTGCATTGTGGCTTCATCGCCATGGATCCGCATACGGGCGCTGTGAAGGCTTGGGTGGGCGACGTCGATTTCTACTATTGGCAGTACGACAAGGTGACGGCGAAACGTCAGCCGGGCTCCACGTTTAAGCTCTTCGTTTACACGGAGGCCTTGCGTCAGGGCATGTGCAGTTGCGACACGAAGGTCGATAGCGCCGTCTCTTGGATGACGGAGGAGGATGGCGAGATGAAGCTGTGGACGCCACAGAACGCCAGCGGTGTCTTCTCGAACGAACCGATGACGCTGAAGACGGCTCTGGCCCGCTCGGTCAATAGCGTGGCGGTGCAGGTGGCGAAACAGGTTACCCCGGAGAAGATCGTCCAGACGGCCCACCTCATGGGTATCGAGAGCCCTGTCCGTCCGATTCCTTCCCTCTGCTTGGGTACGGAGGATGTCTCCCTCATCGAACTGGCGACCGCTTACTCGGTGATCGCGGACGGGGGTATGCTCCATAAACCGATCTTAGTTTCCCGCATCGAGGACAAGGATGGTAAGGTGATCTACCGCTCCAAGGTGAAGAAGGAACGTGTGCTGGACGAGGAGACGGCCTTCCTGATGCGCGATATGTTGCAGGAGGGCTTGCGGGACGAGCGGGGTACTTCGCAAGGCTTGTATAAGTATAAGATCCATAAGGGTACGGATTTCGGTGGCAAAACGGGTACCTCCGCCAACTATTCGGACGCTTGGTACATGAACATCACGCCTAACCTCGTGACGGGTACTTGGGTGGGTGGAGAGTACCGT
>JAGCGM010000018.1 GCA_017649635.1 Paludibacteraceae bacterium
ATATACTTTGTTTCTAATACATTGCTCCAAGCCGCGAAATTAACCTTTCTTTCGGAATTTTAAAAACTCCTAACGGTTTTTCGCAACTTGACAACAGTATTCAAAGTATGAAGGTACGAAAAAAAAGGGAAAAGCCAAGCAAATAGGCGGGAAAATTAAGGTCTTGGGACGAAAAAAGCCCTTCTCAAGGGAAATTTACATTATTTTGCCCCCAAAACGTGCCAAAACGTCGTCAATTATTAATTGATTACGCCAAACCGACGTTTCAAAATTGACTTCGTCGAACTATCGTTTCATAATTCATAATTATCATGTGTCACCCTTTCAGGGTTTCCTCACCCACACCATTCCACACAGGGGTTGACACCCCTGCCTGGGGGATGTCGCCCCGTTGGGGCTTGGGGTTTGCGCATCGTGTAGAAATGCGCACTCCCAAAAATTCAAAATTCAAAATTCATAATTCTTAATTCCCTAGGGCGCTGCCCAGGCTATATCTGTCACGCCCCTTCAGGGCTGGGTTACGAGCATCGCATAGAATTCTTAACTCTTAACTCTTAATTCTTAATTCAAATCACTATCTTTGTACAAATAAGACTATCACGGACATGAAAAGAATAATCATAGCCATCCTACTCTCCGCATTTTGCGTCACGATGTGGGGGCAAAGCAAGAAGGACGTCAAGACATACGAAACGGCCGTCATCCTTATGAACGAAGGGAAATACAAAGAGGCGCTCCCCCTCCTCAAAGGACTCGTCTCCTCCAACAAGGAGTTCGTGGACGCATCGTGGACATTGTCGGAACTCTACGGCAGGATGTGCGACAGCGAGAAACAAATCGCCACATTGGCAAACGTGGCCAAGCCTAAGATGCCTCGCTACTACAACTCGGTCATGCGCTTGGCCGGCGCCTACCACAGCCTGTGCGACTACACGAACGCCATCAAGCAATACGAGCTCATTCCGACCACGGAGACCACCTACTACAAGCGGGCGCAAGCGGGCATCAAGGAGTGCGAGGACGCTTTGGAGCTCAAACAGGAACCGGTGCCCTTCAACTTCCGCAACATGGGCAACGCCATCAACACGGAGTTCGACGAGTACTGGCCCAGCCTGACCGCCAACGAGGGCTACTTCTCTTTTACCAGGAAACTGAACAAACGGCAAGGGCAGTCGGACTTCGGACGGGGCATCCACGAGGATATCTACCTCAGCAAACGTGAGGATGGGGCTTGGGGCACCGCCCAAAACGTCGGACAATCCATCAACAGCATAGGCAACGAGGGGGCTCAGAGCATCTCGCTGGACGGACGTTACATGTTCTTCGTGGCGTGCGACCGTCAAGGCGGCATGGGCGGCTGCGACATCTACTACTCTATCCACGAGGGAAAAGGTTGGACTCCCGCCATCAACTGCGGAGCACCCGTGAACACCCGTCATTGGGAGACCTCCCCATCACTCAGCCCTACGGGCGACGTGCTCTATTTCGCCAGCACACGGCCAGGCGGAGTAGGCAAATGCGACATCTGGGCTTGCCGCGTGGAGATACAACAGGACGGACGACTGAAGTTCTCAGAGCCCGTCAACCTCGGACCGACCGTCAACACGCCGGAGGATGAGCTCTCCCCTTTCATCCATGCGGATAACCACACCCTCTACTTCTCCTCCAAAGGAAGGAAGGGAATGGGCGGCCACGACATATTCATCACCTACCGGGACGAAAAGGGGAAATGGAGCACACCCAAAAACATCGGCTACCCGATCAACACCTGCAAGGACGAAACGGGCTTCGTGGTGAACGCATATGGTGACAAAGCATACTTCTCCTCCGACGGACAGGAAAAGAACTGGAAGGGAAGGGACATCTACGAACTCACCCTGGCGGAAGGCAACCATAAGCCTGCCAAAAAGATGAAATACGCTACGGGAAAGATTGTGGACGCCGACAAGAAAACGCCTATGCAGGCAACCATCGACGTCTACGGAACAACCAGTAACCGTACCATCTTCCGCTCCGTCTCCGACAGGGAGAGCGGTGAATTCATCGCCTGCGTGCCTAGCGACGAGGAGTATGGCGTCAACGTGAGCAAGAAGGGTTACCTCTTCTTCTCGGACAATTTCGGAGGCTCCCCACAAGCGGAGGGCAACACGAACAAATCCTCCAAGAAAGTGGACCTCACCAAGGACAACAACGTGAGATTGGAGAAAATCGAGGTGGGCAAAAAGATCACGCTGAAGAACATCTTCTTCGACTTCGACAAGGCTACCCTGAAAAAGGCCTCCCACTTCGAGCTGAACCGTGTCGCCCAATTCATGCGGGAGAACCCGACCGTAAGGATCAAGCTCTGCGGACACACCGACTACAAGGGCACCAAGGAGTACAACATGACGCTCTCCAACGACAGAGCCAAGGCGGCCTACGAATACCTCGTCAAGAAGGGGGTTCCGACCAACCGACTGGAGTACCAGGGTTTCGGTGCGGAACAGCCTATTGCAGACAACAAAACAGATGCGGGCAGGGCACTAAACCGACGGACGGAAATCCTAATCATCGGGAAGTGACGCAGAACGTTATGATATTTACTATTTAGCTATTTACAATTTACTATTTGGGGGCTAGATATTTACTATTTAGCTATTTACGATTTACTATCTTGGAGCTAGATATTTACTATTTAGCTATTTACGATTTACTATTTAGAAGCTAATTATTTACTATTTAGATATTTACGATTTACCATTTCCGAAGAGCGGAAAGCCCCATTAATTCAAAATTCTTAATTCAAAATTCTTAATTCTCATTTGTCGGGGTTCTCCACACGGTTCACGGAGCTTACACCATTGATTTTCACCAATGTAACACAAAGGTTATTCACGTCCTCCACGTCATGGACATAGACGGTGATGAATCCCTCGAACATTCCGTCGTTGGTCTCCAGATGCACCTTGTTGACATTCACGGCATGCTCCTCCGTGATGGCCTTCACGATCTCACCTAGGATACCCATGCGGTCCATTCCCTTCACCTCGATGGTGGCAGGGAAGGAAAGCATCCTATGGCTCTCCCAGACGGCGGAGATGATACGTTCCCCATAGTTGGATTTCAGACGCATCGCGACGGGGCACTGGCGTTTGTGGACCACCAGCATACCATCCTCCTCCATGAAACCGACGATATCATCGCCAGGGATCGGGGAGCAACAATCCGCAATACGGTAGGTGACGCCGGAGTTGTCCTCCGTCAGCGTCAATGTATTCTTGGAAGAGACCTTCTTGCTACTGAAGATAGGCAGATTGAGGAGCGCGGAATCATCCTTCTTACCGCCTCCCCCGAAGGTCAGTTTCCAATACTTCATGAAACGGCTCTGCGACTTCGCCTTGAAGACCGTGTTCATCAACTCGTCCAAGTTGTATGTCCCCTTTCCGATCTTGTAGAACAACGTCTCCTTCTTCGTCTCGTGGTAATGTTCCAACAGTTTGGCGACATTGTCAGGAGAGAGCGCCAGGTTATTCTTTTCAAAAAAAGACTTCAGGTCATGTTCGCCTTTATTCATGAAAGACTTGTACTCCTTCCTGAACAAGACGCGTATCTTAGACTTAGCGCGGGCGGTCGTGACATAGTTGATCCACTCGGCCGTAGGTTTCTGTTTCTTGGAGGTCAAGATCTCCACCTGGTCACCACTGTTCAGCACGTAGCTCAACGGCACCAGCTTATGGTTCACCTTCGCGCCGATGCACTGCATACCGATGTCCGTATGCAACGAGAAGGCGAAGTCAAGGGCGGTCGCACCCTGCGGCAACGTCTTGATGTCACCCTGCGGCGTGAAGACGAATATTTCGGAGGCGAAGAGGTTCAGTTTGAAAGTGTCTAGGAAGTCTATCGCATTCGGCTCAGGGTTCTCCAGCAACTCCTTGATGGTCTGCAACCACTTCTCCAACTCCGAGTCGTCCTTTTCGCCCGTCTTGTATTTCCAATGGGCGGCGAATCCCTTCTCCGCTATATCATCCATGCGTTGGCTACGGATCTGCACCTCCACCCACTGTCCTGTCGGACCCATGACGGTCACGTGCAACGCCTCATAGCCGTTCGCCTTAGGCGTGCTGATCCAGTCACGGATACGGTCAGGATGCGGTTTATAGACATCCGTGATGGCCGAATAGATCGCCCAGCAGGTCTTCTTCTCGTCCGCCTCGTCGTCCACGCTGAAGACGATACGCATCGCCAGGATGTCATACACCTCCTCGAAAGGGATGTTCTTGGTCTGCATCTTCCGCCAGATCGAGTAGATGGACTTCACGCGGGAGTGGATCTCGAACTTGAAGCCGAGGCTCTCCAGCTTATCGTGCAACGGTTTGGAGAAGAGCTCATAGACCTTATCACGCTCCTGCTTCGTGCTCTCCATCTTCTGGGTGAGCTGTTCATACTTATCAGGATGCTCGTATTTGAAGCTCAGGTCCTCAAGTTCCGTTTTCAGGGCATAAAGGCCGAGACGGTTCGCCAGCGGCGCATAGATGTACTGCGTCTCGCCAGCGATCTTGTACTGCTTGGCGGGCGGCATGGAACCGAGCGTGCGCATGTTATGGAGGCGGTCTGCCATCTTGATCAGCACGACACGGATATCATCAGACATGGTGAGCAACAGGTTCCTGAAGTTCTCCGCCTGGGTAGAATCGGCGAAGACACCACCTGAAATCTTCGTGAGCCCGGAAACGATGGAAGCGATCTTAGCGCCGAAGAGGTTCTCGATATCCTCCACGGTATACTCCGTGTCCTCCACCACGTCATGCAACAAAGCGGAGCAGATGGAGGTGGAACCGAGACCGATCTCCTTCGCCACGATACGCGCGACAGCAATCGGGTGCATGATGTACGGCTCGCCGGAGCGGCGACGCACGCCCTCATGCGCTTGGCGGGCAAATTTGAAAGCCTTCTCGATGATCGCCACCTTACGACGATGGGCGGAAGAGAGATAATCGTTCAACAACGCCTGATACTCCGCTTCAATATACTCGTTCTCCTTTTGGACCTGCAACTCATCCATATTCACATTCCTCAAAACAAAGAAACAAGGCGACCCAAAAGCCGCCTTGTCCCAAACTAATCTATATATCCTTAGAACTTAACCTCCACATACTTGCCATTGACTTTCGCCCAAGAGCCACCCTCTCTATCCAAGTAGATCTTGATGTTGCTCTTCTTAGCGAGGGCATAGCCATCGTTAGCGAAGTCGGAGATATAATCGTACACGCACTCCGTGATAGGAGCACCGAACTTATCGATAAGACCGAACTTGCCGTTCGCCTTCACGCGGGCCACACCATTCTGGAAGTCCTTAGCCTCATCGAAGACAAAGTCTGTGATAGCCTTTCCGTCCTTGTTGATGTAAGCGTAGCGCTTAGCACCACCGACGTTCTTGCAAACAGCGGCAAGGCCCTCATAGAACCAAGACACGTTGTTGTACTTAGGCTCGATGACCGTGTTACCCTTCGTGTCGATAAATCCGTAGAGGTAGCTGTCCTTTGCCTGAACAGGAGCCAAGCCCTCGTTGAAAGCCCTTGCGTCAGAATATACTTGGTCGTCCAACTTCTTACCCGTCTTGTCGATGAAGTAGCAATTTCCCTCATCCATCTTCACAGCGGCGAAACCATAGCTGAAGTTGCTTGCGGCGGAGAATTGGATAGGAACGATCTCCTTGCCCTCCTCGTTGACATAACCATACTTGTTACCCTTGCCGACACGAGCGAGACCCTCGCTGAACTCGGAAGCGTTGTCATATTTAGCCTTGATAACCAAATCGTTGCCTTTCTGGTAACCGTACTTGTTCTTTCTCATCACACGGACAGGAGCAGGCCATTTCTTCAACATCTCAGCCTTAGCCACAGCGGCAGTCTTGCTAGAAGGATAAGTGTAGATAAACTGCTGATAAGCATCCTTGCTGTTCTTAGCTTGTACAGCCTTGAACTCATCCGCGATCTTAGCCTCGACGGCAGCCTGGTTCTCAGCATCCTTCGCGCGACGTTCAGCAGCCGAAGCCATCACGTCAGCTTTTTCCTTTGCCTCAGCCTCCGCACGAGCGGCAGCCTCAATCTGCGCCTCACGTTGAGCGGCGGCCTCTTCCCTACGTTGAGCGGCGGCGGCATTCAATTGCGTCGTCACATCATCGAGGATCTTAGTCATCTCGAAATAACCATTGTCCTGCATAGGGTTGGAAGAGAAATACTTGGAGCAAGCCTTCTGCGTCTCCACCAAGTCGCCCTGTTGGTACAAAGCCTTCGCCTTCACGTAGCTCAGACGGGCGTTGGTCTTGTTCAGCGCCTTCTCGGCCAAGTCGACATATTTGAGTGCGGACTTAGCGTCGCCAGCCTCGAAATAATCCACAGCCTTGAAATAGTTCTTGCGAGCAAGGGACTCCTCCTTGCTTATATTTTTATTGTCGGCGCACACCATCAGGGAGGCGCTTGCCATCATGAAAAACAATACTATCTTTTTCATTATATCCTAATATTATTTTTTACAAATTGATTATTCGTCCTGGCACACACGGAAACCGATGTTACCACTCTTGTACTTCGGAGACCTCTTCTCGTCGGCGGTCATCACGCAGTTAGCCGCATCGTCAGACCAAGAACCGCCCTTCACGTAACGGTTATCCTTGTCA